>DASWRZ010000404.1:0-30495 GCA_036402935.1 Actinoplanes sp. | reverse complement strand
CCCCGGCTCGGACGCCGACGTGGTGCTCTACGACCCGAACGGCCGCACCCGGATCAGCGTCGACACGCACCACATGAACATGGACTACTCGGCCTGGGAGGGCTGGGAGATCGCCGGCAAGGTCGACACCGTGATCTCCCGTGGCGAGGTGATCAGCCGGGGCGGCGACTACACCGGCCGGGCCGGTCGCGGCAAATATGTCCCCCGCGGCCTCTCCGACTACCTGATCTGAGGGAGCCGCATGGACATCGGCGTCGTACTGCAGAACGACCCGCCCGCCCGGGCGGTCATCGAGCTGGCCAGGAAGGCCGAGGCGGCCGGCTTCAGTCACGTGTGGACATTCGACTCGCACGTGCTCTGGCAGGAGCCGTTCGTCATCTACTCCAAGATCCTCGACGAGACCGAGCGGGTGATCGTCGGCCCGATGGTCACCAATCCGGGCACCCGCGACTGGACGGTGACCGCGTCACAGTTCGCCACGCTCAACGAGATGTACGGCAACCGGACCGTCTGCGGGATCGGCCGGGGCGACTCGGCGCTGCGGGTGCTCGGCCTCCCGCCGCAGAGCCTGGCCCAGCTGCGCGAGTCGGTGCAGGTGATCCGCGGGCTGGCCAACGGCGAGCGGGTAACGGTGCGGGGCCAGGAACTGCAGCTGGCCTGGGCCGCGGAGAGCCGGCTCGAGGTGTGGGTCGCGGCGTACGGTCCGAAGGCCCTCGCCCTGACCGGCGAGGTCGGCGACGGCTACATCCTGCAGTTGGCCGACCCCGACATCGCGGCCTGGATGATCGCGGCCGTCCGCCGCGCGGCCGAGAAGGCCGGGCGCGACCCGGCGGCGATCAAGTTCTGCGTGGCCGCGCCGGCCTATGTGGGTGACGACCTGGCGCACCAGCGGGAGCAGTGCCGCTGGTTCGGCGGGATGGTCGGCAACCACGTGGCCGACATCGTGGCGCGCTACGGCAGCGACGGCGCGGTGCCGCAGGTGCTGACCGACTACATCAAGGGCCGGCAGGGCTACGACTACGCCGAGCACGGACGGGCCGGCAACACCCACACCACGTTCGTGCCCGACGAGGTGGTCGACCGGTTCTGCATCCTCGGGCCGGTCGAACACCACCTGAAACGACTGGCCGAGCTGCGCGACCTCGGCGCCGACCAGTTCGCCGTCTACCTGCAACACGATGCGAAGGAGTCGACGCTCGAGGCCTACGGGTCGCAGATCATCCCGGCTCTGCAATGAGGCGACTTCTGCTGGCTCTCGCCGGTCTGGTCCTCTTCGTCGCGCTGTGGGAGGGATACAAGGCGGTCGGAAATCAGGACGGGACAGTGCTGTTCGGAGTGCGCGTCCTCCCTCGGGCCGACGATCTGTCGATGCCGCACCTGTGGACGGTGCTGCAACGACTCGGCCGTCCGGAGCTCGCGGGCGGCCGGCCGATCTGGCTGGTCGTGCTGTCGGCCTGTGGCTTCACGCTCGGCATCACCGCCGCCGGCTTCGCGGCCGGCACCCTGGTCGGGCTGGTCCTGGCGGTGCTGATGCAGCAGTTCCGCATCGTCGAACGCGGCCTGTTGCCGTACGTGATCCTCAGCCAGACCGTGCCTCTGGTGGCGCTCGCGCCGCTGGTCGCCGGCTGGGGCGGCACCATCATGCCGCCGTGGGCAACGGTCTCGGTGATCGCCTCCTACCTGGCATTCTTCCCCATCGCGGTCGGTCTGCTGCGCGGCCTGCAGTCGCCGTCCGCCGCCGGCGTCGAACTCATGCGCAGCTACGCCGCCGGGTGGTGGCGCACGCTGGTCAAGCTCCGGCTGCCCGCGGCACTGCCCTACCTGTTCCCGGCCCTGCGGCTGGCCGGGGCGGCCGCGGTCGTCGGCGCGGTGGTCGGCGAGATCTCCACCGGCACGCGGGGCGGCATCGGCCGCCTGATCATCGAATACTCGCGGGAGGCGACCACCGACCCGGCGAAGGTCTACACGGCCATGCTCGGCGCGGCGCTGCTGGGCCTGCTCGTCGCCGGCGCGGTCAGCCTGCTCGAACTGCCGCTGATGCGGCACCGGCGCCACGTGGAGGTGGTAACCCTGTGACTGCCGTGGTGATCGACAAGGTCACGAAGGTGTTCAACCCCGGCCGGTCCGACGAGGTGGTCGCGCTGTCCGAGGTGGACCTGAAAGTGGGCGACGGTGAGTTCGTCTCGTTGATCGGCCCGTCCGGGTGCGGCAAGAGCACGCTGCTGCGGCTCGTCGCCGACCTGATCCCGCCGACCACGGGCACGGTCACCGTCGCCGGCAAGGACGCCGGCGAGGCTCGCCGGCAACAGGGGTACGGGATCGCGTTCCAGCAGTCGGGGCTGTTCGAGTGGCGGACCGTGCTGCGCAATGTGGAACTGCCGCTCGAGTTGCGGGGCATGTCGCGGGCCGGGCGGCGGACCCGGGCGCGGGAGATGCTCGGGCTGGTCGGGCTGGCCGACTTCGCCTCGCATTACCCAGCTCAGCTCTCGGGCGGCATGCAGCAGCGGGTGGCGATCGCCCGGGCGCTGGCGGTGCAGCCGCCGCTGCTGCTGATGGACGAGCCGTTCGGCGCGCTCGACGAGATGACCCGCGAACGACTGCAGTCGGAGTTGCTCGCGATCTGCGCGAAGACCGGCACCAGTACGCTCTTCGTCACCCACTCGATCTCGGAGGCGGTCTTCCTCTCCGACCGGGTGGTGGTGATGTCGGCCCGGCCGGGCCGGATCACGGCCTCGATCGAGGTGGCGCTGCCGTCCCGGGACGACGCCGGTCGCCAGTCCGAGGCCTACTTCGCGAAAATCACCGAGGTGCGTCAGGCCCTGCGGTCCACACCGCACATCGTCGAAGCGGATGCCGCATGAACGCCCTCGGCAAGCGACGCCTCGATGACCGGCCGGACGGCCTGCACGAGCCGGACGGCCTGCACGAGCCGGGCGGTGGGCGATGAGGCGCTTGCGGGCCATTCTGCCGCCGGTCTTCGTCGGGGTAGCGGCGATCGTGGCCTGGCAGGCGACCGTGACGCTGGGCCGGATCGCGCCGTTCATTCTCCCGGCGCCGTCGGAGATCTGGAACGAGTTCGTCGAGCAGCGCGCCAACATCTGGCACGCGGCGCTGGCGAGCGGCGCCAACGCGCTCATCGGCCTGGTCGGCGGGTCGGTCGTGGGGGTCCTGGTCGCGCTGGCCGCCTCCCGCTGGCGGGCGCTCAGCGAGGTGTCGATCCCGTTCGCGGCGGTCGTCAACGCGTTGCCGATCATCGCGCTGGCGCCGATCCTCAACAACATGTTCGAGACGACCAGCAGCATCCCCCGCCGCCTGGTCACCGGGATCGTGGTGTTCTTCCCGGTCTTCATCAACACCCTGCGCGGGTTGCGCGAGGTCGACCCGATCCATCGCGAGCTCATGCACTCGTACGCGGCGAGCGGGTGGACCTTCGCCGCCAAGGTGCGCCTGCCCGGCGCGCTCCCGTACGTCTTCACCGGCCTGCGGCAGGCGTCGTCGCTGGCCGTGATCGCCGCGGTCGTCGCCGAGTACTTCGGCGGGCTGCAGAACGGGCTCGGCTCCCGGATCACCTCCGCGGCCGCGTTCACCGCCTATCCCCGTGCCTGGGCCTTCGTGGTCGGCGCCTGTCTGCTCGGACTCGTCTTCTACCTCACCACGCTGCTCCTCGAGCGGCTGGCCATGCCGTACCGGGCTCGACTCATCACATAGGACGGAGCTCCGATGTCGAAGATTCGCCTGTTCTCCACTGTGGCCGCAGCAACCGTGCTCATGCTGGCCGGCTGCGGAACCGCCGACAAGACCTCCACCCCCAAGGCCGACGCGAGCGGGCTGATCCCGATCAAGCTGCAGCTGCAGTGGTTCTACCAGGCCCAGTTCGCCGGCTACATCGCCGCCGTCGACCAGGGCTTCTACAAGGAGCAGGGCCTCGACGTGCAACTGCTCGAGGGCGGCACCGACATCGTCCCGCAGACCGTGCTCGCGCAGGGCAAGGCCGACTACGCGGTGGCGTGGGTGCCCAAGGCGCTCGCCTCGCGCGAGCAGGGCGCCGGGATCACCGACGTCGGGCAGATCTTCGCCCGCTCGGGCACCTACCAGGTCGCCTGGAAGAGCAGCGGGATCACCTCGCCGGCGCAGTTCAAGGGCAAGAAGATCGGCAACTGGGGCTTCGGCAACGAGTTCGAGCTGTTCGCCGGGATGACCAAGGCCGGGGTCGACCCGGGCAAGGACGTCACCCTGGTGCAGCAGCAGTTCGACATGCAGGCACTGCTCAAGCACGAGATCGATGCCGCCCAGGCGATGAGCTACAACGAGTATGCCCAGTTGCTGGAGGCCAAGAACCCGGCCACCGGCCAGTTGTACACGCCGGACGACTTCTCGATCATCGACTGGAAGTCGAACGGGTCGGCCATGCTGCAGGACGCGGTGTGGGCCGACACCGCCAAGCTCGGCAACCCGGCGTACCAGCAGCAGACGGTGAAGTTCCTGGTCGCGACCATCAAGGGGTGGGCGTTCTGCCGGGACAACCCCGAGAAGTGCCGCGACATGGTGGTGGCCAAGGGGTCCAAGCTCGGCAAGAGCCATCAGCTGTGGCAGGTCAACGAGGTGAACAAGCTGATCTGGCCGTCGACCGGCGGGATCGGGCTGGTCGACGACACGGCCTGGAAGCAGACCGTCGACATCTCGCTGCACACCAGGAACCAGACCGGCGACACCGTGCTGAAGAAGGAGCCGGACGCCTCGGCCTACACCAACGACTACATCAACCAGGCGCTGACCCAGGCCAAGGCGGCCGGTGTCGACGTCATGGGAACGTCTTTCCGGCCCACCACGGTGACGCTCGAGCCCGGCGGCGCCTAGAGCGGGATCAGACGGGCGGCCAGGGCGACCGCGGTCAGGTCGCCCTGGCGCAGCTTGGCCGCGGCGTCCTTCTCGCCGAGGTCCTCGAGGCGGTTCGCGGAGGCCTGGATCATGTTTCGGTCGCCGTTGAGGATCCGGCGGGCGATGCGGGCCTGGGCCGGGCTGAGCTCGGCGTAGGCGCAGCGGTCGAGCGCCGCGATCGTCTCCTGGTCGAGCTTGCCGGCGATGGCCCGGTCGGCCACGATCTTGAGCAGCCAGTCGGGCCACCAGCCGTAGCGTCCGATCGCCAGACCGGTCTGCACCGCGTCGGACGGGCCCTGACCGGCGCCGATCAGCTTCACGGTCAGGCCGACGTCGAAGTACTCCAGGCGCAGCGCGGCCACGAACGCCTTGATCAGCGGGACCGTGCCGACGAAGGACTCGGCCTCGCCGGCCGCGTCGGCGTACCGGCCCTGGAGCACGTGCACCAGCGCCGCGGTCTCCGCGGTGGTCAGGTCCTCGCTGGTCGCGCGCTCGTTCAGGCGCTCGACGGTGGCGACCAGCCGGGCGGTCGCCTTGGCGGCCCGTTCGGCCAGCTCGGGGCTGGAGAGCTTGTTGAGGTGGCGCACCACCACCTCGGTGGCGATCTCGGCCTCGCGGCGCAGCAGCGGGTTGCCGATCTTGGGGATGATCTCGTCGGCCAGTACCTCGGTCACCGACGCGGCATCGAACCGGTCGCTCACGTCCTCGAACTGGGCCCACCAGGATGCCGGGTGTCGGGAAGGGCGACCGGGTTGCACTTTCCTAGCCTCTCCCAGCTGCGCCGACACGATACTCGAATTCATTTTTCCTCCCATGGGAGCTCCTCCGGTTCGGACGCGCTCGCCCCGGAGTGGCGCGGGGCCGGCAGATCCACGACCGTGTGCCAGTGTCCGCGCTGGCGGGCCGCCTCCCGGATCACCAGATGCACCGGCAGCGGCGGCGGGGTGAACGGTCCACTCCCCCACCGCACCAGGATGGCCAGGCGACCGGCGGCCGCCTCGGCGAGAAGCTTGTCGACCGTGCGCTGCCGTTCCAGCCGGTCCACCTCGACCACGATCGGCTGAGCGCCCGGCCGGGCACACGCCACATCGACCACCGAGTTGCCCCGCAACGGCGGCGGCAGCGGGAAGACGCTGGGTGCCCGGCGGTAGATCCGCCAGCCCTGCGTCTCACCCCAGCGCGCCACCTCGTCCACCAGCCGGGCGGTGACCTGGTCGGCGGTGAGGTCGGCGAAGGTCAGTGCGCCCAACCACTGCTCGAGTGACCGGGAGGTTTGGGTGCCGTCGTCCGCTTCCGCTGCGTCTAACACTGCCATCGCCGTACCTTAAGCGTCGGCGAGATCGCGCTGCTCGGCGAGCAGCCGGGTCATGTCGGCGGCCGGCATCGGCCGGGCCATCAGGTAGCCCTGGCCGAGCGTGTAGCCGAGCTGCATCAAGCGGTCCGCCTGCTCCTGGTTCTCGATTCCCTCGGCCACGGTGTCCAGGCCGAGCGCGCCGGCCAACTGCTGCACCGCGCGGGCCACCGCCTGCCGGGCGTCGGCCGCCGCCGAGCCGGGTTCGTCGAGCTCGATGCCGTCGACGAACGACTTGTCGAGCTTGACGATCGACGCCGGGAACGAGCGCAGCAGGCTCAGCGACGACTCTCCGGTGCCGAAGTCGTCCAGCGCCATGCGTACGCCGCACTCGTGCAGCTCGTGCAGGGTGCGCGAGACCATCGCCCCGCGCAGCACCGCCGACTCGGTCAGCTCCAGCACCAGCCGGTCGGCCGGCAGCCCGGTCTCGGCCAGCGTCGCGCGCACGTCGCTGACGAAGTCGGGGTCGTGCAGTTGGCGCGCGGAGACGTTGGGCGCGACCTTCTGGAGGGCGTCCGGGCCGAACTCGGCCAGCCAGACCGCCGCCTGGCGGCACGCCTCGCGCAGCACGATGCGGCCCAGCGGCACGATCAGGCCGGTGCCCTCGGCGGCCGGGATGAACTCGGCCGGGCTGACCACGCCGCGGGTCGGGTGCAGCCAGCGGACCAGCGCCTCGACGCCGACGACCCGGCCGGTCGCCAGTCGCACGATCGGCTGGTAGAAGACCGCGAACTCGCCCGCGTCGATGGCCCGGCGCAGCTCGCCGCCGAGCTGGGCGTGGGTGGAGACCGGCTGCTCCATGCCCTCGTGGTAGCGGACCCAGTTGGCCTTGCCGCGCTGCTTGGCGGCGTACATGGCCACGTCGGCGTCGCGCAGCAGCCGGTCGAGCGGGCTGCCGGCCGCCCCGGTGGCGATGCCGATGCTGGCGTGCACCAGCAGCTGGTGCTCGCTGACCGGGCCGGCGAACGCGTCCAGGATCCGCTGCGCGATGGTTTCGCCCAACACGGATCGGCCCTGCGGGGTCGGTTCGGCGACGAGCACCGCGAACTCGTCGCCGCCGATGCGTACCGGAAGCCCGTCGTCGCCGGTCTGGGCGCGCAGGACGTCGGCCACCGCGATGAGCAGGCGGTCGCCGACGTCGTGCCCGAGCGAGTCGTTGACGGTCTTGAAGTCGTCGAGGTCGACCAGGAGCACGGTCGCGTCGCCGGCCGCCAGCTGGGCGGCCAGCCGTTGCCGGTACAGCGCCCGGTTGGCCAGACCGGTCAGGCCGTCGTGGCTGACCTCGTGCTGCAGCCGCTCCTCGGAGGCGCGCTTCTCGCGCAGCAGCCGGGCGTTCTCGCGGAACGCGACGAACTGCCGCACGGTCACCAGGCCGGTGACGATCACCGAGGCGACGATCACCAGCTGATCGGTCCAGGTCAGGTTTCCGGGGATGACAGCTATGAGAGGTACGTCGACCGCGGCGACCGCCAGATAGGGCAGCCACGTGTTGGCCCGTCGGGGGCGCGTACCGGTCGAGGTCCACTGCCGCCGGACGGCGAGGGCGCCGAGCACCGGAGCGAGCGGCATGATCATGGCCTGGGCCGGGATCGTGCCCGGAACGCCGGCGGTCGTCATCAGCACCGCGGTCGTGGCCGCGACCAGACCGGTCGCACTGATCAGGCGCAGCGCCGAGCGGTCGATCGGGCCACCACGGATGTACGCGACCTTGGTGACCGCGCCGACGGCGAGCGCGAACGACATGCCGATCAGCGTGATCGCCTGCACGCTCCACTGGCCGGCCGCCATCATCAGCGGGGCCAGCCCGAAGTGGAAGAGCACGGTGCCGCAGCCGAGGAAGGCGATCGAGCGGTCGAGCCACTGCCGCCACCGCTCGCCGGAGTTGGTGACGCCGAGCGGGACCCGGGCCATCGCCCACATGGCGGTCAGGAAGCCCGCCCCGGCCAGCACGGCGGCCGGCACCGGCATCGACGGCAGAACCGGGTTCTCGCGGAACGCGGCCGCGGCCAGCAGGGCGTACCCGGCGGCCAGGAAGCCGAAAGCGAAGATCATGAGCCGCCAGAACCGGCGGGCCTGGTGGCTCAGCGGCGCCCGGCACACCAGGTCGATCGCCGCGACGGACGCGACGGCGGCGGTGAGCGGCATGGCGAGGTAGGCGAGGGCGGCCGGGCCGGCCCCGACCGTGACGTAGCACAGATACCAGACCGTGAACACGACGGTGACGCCGACGGTGACCAGGACATATCGCCAGGGGGCGCGGGTCTCGGTGGTCACGGGTATTGCATCGGACGACGTGCTGCCGGCTGTAGCGATTCCGCCGGATCGTCGCGCGGGACACATCCTTGACGGCCGCCGGGGATGTTCGGGCGGAAGCGGGCCCCGGGACCGGCTCGACGACCTCGATCATGGGGGCGTGGTTCGGCAGCCGGTCGAGCAGCAGGCCGCCTGATCGGGACGGCGGACGGTCGGATGAGGCATTGCACCGGCCCGCGACGTGCGATGATCACCCGGTGTCCAGCACGACGCCGACGCCCGTGAGCGCGGCGGCCCTGGCCGAGGTGCTGCCGATCGGCGTACTACTGGCCGGCGACGACGGGCGGGTGCTCTATGCCAACCCGGTGATGGTCGAGATCTTCGACGGCGCGAAGCCCGGTCAGACTCTGGACGAACTGGCGCGGCTCACGCCGTACGAAAAAGCGAAAGCGCTCTGGAGCGCAAGCGATGGTCGTCGCGTGCGTTGCAGCCTGCCGGATGGTCGTGTTCTCGAGGGTGTGTGGCATCGGCTGGCCGAGGGACGCTCGCTGACGGTGACCGATGCGACGTCGGATGCGCTGATCCGGCAGCGGCTGCGGCAGCACAACCGGGCGCTGGCCGAGCTGGTGGCGACCAAGACCGAGCTGGTCAGCGCCCTGCTGCATGAGGTGCGGACGCCGTTGACCGCGGCCCGGACGATGGCTTCGCTGCTGCCCACGACGCCCGATGATCCGGTGGCGGGGGCCCTGGAGCGCAATCTGGGGCGGCTCGAGGACGTGACCCGGGAGATCGCGACGATCAGCGGGATCGAGAACGGGACGCTGGACGTGCGGTCGTCGACGGTCGACCTCGATCGGCTGCTGCGTTCCGTCGCCGCGTCGCTGTCTCCGCCGGCGGTCGTCGTTTCCGCCGGTCAGGCCGCAGCTTTGGGCGATCCGTCGCTGCTCGGTGAGGTGTTCGGGCGTTTGATCACGGCGGTTCGGGCCATCGCCGGCGGCGATCTCGTCGAGGCTTCCGTGTCCGAAGATCAGTGGCGGCTCTCGTTGCCGCTTTTCGAAAGCTCCGCCGACCGCCTCTTCACCGCGACCAACTCGACCGCGCTGATGTTCGCCCGGGCGGTGATCGGGCGCCACGGCGGGACGGTCGGGATCGAGGACTCGCGGCTGACGGTGCGGCTGCCGATCGCTACATCGTCAGTGCCTCGACCCGCAGCAGCAGATCCTGGGGCGTGAACGGCTTGACCAGGTAGTCGTCGGCGCCCGCGTCGAAGCCGGAGGCCACGTCGAGCCACTGGCCGCGGCCGGTCAGCAGGATGATCGGGATGTCGGAGGTGTCCGAATCCTCGCGGAGTGCCCGGCAGACGTCCAGGCCGGACATATCGGGCATGCTTACGTCGACCACCGCACAGTCCGGATGCTGATCGTGGGCGGCGCGCACCGCGTCGCGGCCGCTGCTCCTCGTGTCGACGTCGAGGCCGCGTCCCCGCAGCACCATCTCCACCACGTCGCGGATGATCGGGTCATCGTCCACCACCAGCACCGACGTCACGGCACCACGCCCCCTCTTGTCTACCTAGAGTAACCATATGATGACGCCGGCTCGCCGGAACCGCGTGCGCTGGACGGTGGGCCGCATGCTCACCGCGGGATTCGCGGTCGCCCTGGTCGCGCTGGGCGTGGTCGGCGCGGCGGCGTACGGCCGGATCGGCGCGCTGATGCACGCCCAGCAGCCGCTCAGCCAGTCCCATCGGGTGCTCGGCGGCATCGGCAAGCTGGGCGACCTGGTCAACAGCATCGACCGCAGCCGGCGCAGCTACCTGACCGACCACAACGCGGCCTCGCTGCAGCTGTACCGGGACACGACCGGCCTGCTCGTCCAGACGCTGGACGACGTGCAGCGCGACACCGCCGACGACCCGACCCAGCAGCAGCTGGTCGGCCAGATCCGGCCGCTCCTGGCCGTGCCGACCGAGGACCATTTCAATCGCATCACCGAACTGGTCGACGCGATGCACGACCGGGAGAACGCGGTGCTCGAACAGCGTCTGGCCGCGATCGACGAGAGCGCCCGCAGCACCCGGCTGCTGATCATCGCGGTCTCGGTCGGCACCGCTCTCTTCGTCGCGGCGGCCGGCCGGTGGATCACCAGGCGGATCACCTCGGCCGCCGACGAGGTCACCGACGCGGCCGGCCGGGTGATCGAGGGCGACCTGACCCGGCCGGCCGAGGTCACCGGGCCGGCCGAACTCGCGCAGATGGCCCGGGCGGTGAACGCGTCGATGTCCGCGATGGCGACCGCCCGCGACGAGGCGCTGGCCGCGACCGCGGCCAAGTCGGCGTTCCTGGCCGCCATGAGCCACGAGATCCGCACCCCGATGAACGCGGTGATCGGCGGAACCAGCCTGCTCAACGACGGTCCCCTCGACGCCGAGCAGCAGGAACTGGTCGACATCGTGCGGGGCAGCGCCGAGTCACTGCTGGTCATCATCAACGACATCCTCGACTTCTCCAAGATCGAGGCGGGCGAGTTCACCCTCGACGAGCAGCCGGTCAACCTGCGCGGGCTGCTCGACGACGCGGTCAACCTCGTCGCGCTGACCGCCGACGCCAAGGGCCTGCGGCTCTCCGTCGAGATGGCGCCCAACTGCCCGCTGACCGTCATCGCCGACGAGACGCGGCTGCGGCAGATCCTGGTCAACCTGCTCGGGAACGCGGTGAAGTTCACCGACCGGGGCGGGGTCTCGGTGCGGGTCACCTTCGTCGGCACCTGCCTGAGCATCGCGGTGCGCGACACCGGCATCGGCATCTCGCCCGATCAACTCGACCGGCTGTTCCAGGCGTTCAGCCAGGTCGACTCGAGCACGCGCGGCCGGGCCGGCACCGGACTCGGCCTGGTGATCAGCCGCCGGCTGGCCGAAGCGATGGGCGGCACGATCGAGGTCACCAGCACACCGGGCTCGGGCTCGACCTTCACGGTCGAGGCGCCGGTCGGGCTGAGCGACGAAAACGTCGCGCTTTCTTCCCGTACGGCGCCCCGGCCGGCCACGCGCCCCCGGGCCGACCAACCCGCTCTGCACATCCTGCTGGCCGAGGACAACCCGATCAACCAGCGGGTGGCCGAGCTGATGCTGACCCGGCGCGGTCACGTGGTCGACATCGTCGACAACGGCGCCGACGCGGTGCGGGCGGTGCGCGAAGTGGCGTACGACCTGGTGCTGATGGACGTGCAGATGCCGGTTCTCGACGGGCTGGCCGCCACCGAGCAGATCCGGTCCTCGCCGCCTCGGCACGGGTCACCACGGATCGTGGCCCTGACGGCGAACGCGACCGTCGACGACCAGGCGGCGGGGCGCCGGGCCGGGATGGACGACTTCCTGGCCAAGCCGATCCAAGAAGCCGACCTCGACCTGGCGCTGGCCGGAGGGCATCAACCGGCGCCGCCTCCTTCGCCGGGAACACCTCCTTCGCCGCCTCCGGTGGCCGGCGAGGACGATGACATCCGGACCTCGGTCGCCACGATCGCGGGAGCCGACTTCGCCAACCAGGTGCGACTGGCCGACATCCTGCTGGCCTTCGCCCGGCGTCTTCCGGCGGTGCTGGCCGAGATCGACGACGCGGTGGTGGACGGCGACCACACGCGGGTGGACCGGCTGGCCCACGGGCTGAAAGGATCGTCGGGCACGTTGGGGGCGCATCGGCTGGCCGGGGCTTGCGCGCGGCTCGAGGCGTACGCCCAGAAGCAGGACATGGCCGGTCAGGCCGCCACCCTCCGGGAATTGCACGATCGGGCCGATGTGGCCGGGCGGGCCGTGACCAAAGTTTCTCAGGAGCTGGTCGCGGCTGCCTAGGGTCGTTTCATGGAGTCTTTTGATTACGCCGCTCGGATCTCCCGCGCCCTCGTCGCCGCCTCGGCCGAAGGACTGGACGGGGTGCTGGTCAGCCCGGGCCCGGACCTGACGTGGCTGACGGGCTATCAGCCGCCGGCCGAGACCGAACGGCTGACGCTGCTGGTGCTGACGCCCTCCCATCCGCCGACGTTGATCGTTCCCGCGCTGGAACGGGGAGACGCCTCGGCGGCGGCCGGCTCATTGGCAATTCTGGATTGGCGCGACGGGGACGACCCTTACGAGCTGACGGCCGGGTTGCTCTCGCGGGACGGGATGTACGGGGTGTCCGACTCGACCTGGGCATTGCATCTGCTCGGGCTGATGAGGGTGCGACCGGAGACGGATTATCGGGGTCTTTCGGACGCGCTGCCCATGTTGCGGGCGGTCAAGGACGCCACCGAGCTGTCGCTGCTGGCCGAGGCCGGCGCAGCAGCCGACGCGGCTTACGCGTCGATCCTGTCGGTGCGGTTCGCCGGACGGACCGAGAGCGCCGTCGCCGACGATCTCGCCGGACTTCTGCGGCACTTCGGGCACTCGCAGGTCGACTTCACGATCGTCGCGTCCGGGCCCAACGGGGCCGATCCGCATCACTCGGCCGGTTCCCGGATCATCTCACCCGGGGACGCCGTGGTGCTCGACTTCGGCGGCCTGATGGGCGGGTACGGGTCGGATACGTCGCGCACGGTGGTGGTCGGTTCACCTTCGGACCTGCTGCTCGAGGTGCACGAGATCGTACGCCGGGCGCAGGAGGCGGCGTTCGCAGCGGTGAGGCCCGGGGTGAGCTGCCAGGAGATCGACCGGGTGGCCCGAGAGGTGATCACGGCCGCGGGGTACGGGGAGCAGTTCATCCATCGGACCGGCCACGGGATCGGGGTGACCGCACACGAGCCGCCCTATCTGGTCGAGGGCGAGGAGCGGCCGCTGGTGCCGGGGATGTGCTTCTCGATCGAGCCGGGAATCTATCTGCCGGGACAGTTCGGGGTCCGGATCGAGGACATCGTGACCGTGACGGCGTCGGGTGGGCGGCGGCTCAACAACACCGACCGGGCGTTGACCGTCGTCCATTGACCGAATTTCGCCCGGCGCCCTGTCCGGGCCGGCCGCCCGTGAGGTTGCCGTCTCCTCCGAGGCCGGCGTGTCCTGCTCCGTCTTCGTGGCGGCCCTCGCCTCTCTCAGACCGGACGGCCCTCGTAGGCCGCCAGGTGCGGAGGCAGGCCGATCCCGGGCGAGAGCACGGGATCGGGGACGGGCGTGCCCCAGGTCGTGACCACCGGGAGCCGGCCCGCCCAGAGCCCGAGCGCCGTATCGGGGCTGTCGCCGTCGTCCGGCGGCCCATCGCTGACCTTGACCGAGGCCTCAGCGAGGGAGAGCGCGAGCAGCGCGGTCGCGGCGAGCTCCTTGCGCGACGGCTGCCGGGCATAGTCCCACTGCCCGGGCGCGATGTGCTCGGTGAGCACCCGCAAGCCCTGCAACTTGGCCTCGTCGCCGCGAACCCACTCCGGTACGCCGTAGATCATCGCGCTCCGATAGTTGATGCCGTGCTCGAACACCGACCGCGCCAGCACCAACCCGTCGAACACCGTCACCGTCACACACACCTCGGTGTCCGTGCCGAGGCTCCGGCTGGCCACCGACCCGTGCAGGTAGATCCGCTCTTCGTCGAACCCGTAGACCGTAGGCACCACCATCGGATGCCCGTCGACCACGACACCGAGGTGCGCGATCCGGCCCGCGGCCAGCACCGCGAGAAGGTCGGCGGCCTCGCTCCGGCCGTTTTCCTTCATCCGGCCATGGCGGGTACGCGGCGTCGAGGAGAGCATCCGATCACTGTAGGGCCGCAACGCGGCACTGACCTGGGACGGGCGGCCGTTTTTGGCGGGCCGGCCGCCGCGTTTTTGGCGGGCCGGCCGCCGCGCAAGAACCGCCGGGACGGGCTTGCGAGTCGAGGCAGCGTCGTCAGGCGATGACGACGCTGCGGCGGGGGCACTCGGTCGCGCCGGCGCCGTGCTCGTGAAATCCGTGCTCGGCGAGTTCGCCGACCGTGGCGACGACGCGGTCGTTGGGGCAGGGCTTGAGCAGGACAGCGCAGACGCCGGCCTCAGCCGGCTGCCGGTCGCCCGGATGCAGCTGGCCGCTGAGCATGAGGACCGGAACTCCGGCGAGATCGGGGTGACTGCGCAGCGCCCGGGACAGCTCAAGGCCGTTCATCCGAGGCATGCCGAGATCGGTCAGCACGACATCGGGCCGATTGGCGACCGCCGACTCGAAGGCGGCCAGACCGTCCGGCTCGCGCAACACCGTGTGTCCCGCCCGCGTAAGCAGCCGGGTGAGAATTACGGCGATGTCCTCGTCGTCCTCGGCGATCAGCACTACAGCCATGTGCGCTCCGGCGATCTCGCTTCGGGAGTCATTCAGAACAGCATGCGCCCGGTGCTGATACGCCGTGGTGGTTTTGCGCTATCCCGGTGGACCCCTCGACCGTTTTACGCCCGGGCGGCGGACGCACCGGAGGATTTCCTGCTCTTTCGGGCGACATCAACAACGACCGCTCCGCGCCTGGACGCGTCATCGTCCCAGCTCCTCGAGAACCGACCGGACCGGACCCATGAACTGCCGCGGCGTGACCCGATCGGCCGGAGCGGCCCCCGCAGTCCGTCGGCTCGGGCGACCACCAGATATTCCGGAACGGCCCGCTGGTGCACGATCACGCTCCGCCGGCACGACCTGGCGATCGCTCCACCGGCCGCCTTGAAGCATCACCCGGCCGATCCGGCCCGGGTCACGCCCGGACCGGAAGAAGTGGTGTGCAAGGTGGACCGACCGGTCAGACCGGCCGAGCAACCGCTGCAACAGGTCACGCACCCGGGGCCTGCCGCTCGATCGGCAGCACCCCGCCCACGTCGTCGATGTCCAGATCGGCCAGCGTGGCGTCGAGCGCGATGGCACCTTTCCCGACCGACCGCCCGAACAGGACCGACCGCACGCTCGGGCGAGGATGGCCCCACCGCCGAGGACTTCGACCCCGTGATGCCGCCTCGCCGAGTTGATATCTCTGCTGGAGATGAGTGCCGTCATGTCAACATCGTAGTTGACATCGTCGTGGAGTCAATGGTTTCGTTGACGCATGCCGTTCGACCCCGAGGGCAGCGCTCCTCTCTCCCACCTGTCCCTGCTCGCTCATCACCCCGAGCGCCTGCTGGCGCTGCGCCTCGCCCTGGCACAGCACGCCCCGGGAGCCACCGTGCTCGACGCCGGCTGCGGTGCCCTCGGCACTCTGGCCATCATGGCCGCCAAGCTCGGCGCGGCCCGCGTCGTGGGCATTGACGGCGGCCCCCTCCGGATGGCCCGCCGCCTCGCCGAGGAGAACGGCGTCGGCGACCGAGTCATGTTCCTGGAGTGCGATCTCGACGAGACCGATGCGACCATCGGCCCGTTCGACGTCATCATCGGCATGGTCTATCTGAACCATCCACGTCTCGATCTGGCCCGCCAGCAGTTGATGGCCCGGGTCGCAGGGCGCTTCGCCCACGCCGCGACGGTCTTCGTCCCCGATCGCGTGAGCCTGAGCGTGGCCGGCTTCGACACCAGGACGGCGGACGCCACCGGCGAGACCAAGAGCACGGCGTGGCGGGAGACGATCGAGCGGGCCGAGTCGCTCAGCGGCCTGTCGATGCGGGCGGCGCACTTCCTGGTCGATCCCGACTGGCGAAAGAGCCGTCTCGGGCTGGCCGTGCCGCCTCTCTCCCCCGACGCCCGGCTGACGGCCCGCTTCGGCTTCCCCGATCGCAACGCGATGACCCAGCTGACCGACCGCGAGATACTCGCCGAGGCGGCATATGGGCGGGGCGCCGCCCAGCCCGTCTATCCGGAGTCAATCGAGGTGCCCGTGACGCGCGCGGGCCGGCTCGACGGCGTGATCTGGCGTCAGGACATCATCGCCGGCGACCTGCTCATCCGCAGCACGGAGATGTTCCAGTCGGTCGACTCGGCCGAGCCGGTCATTCCACGGGAGACGGTCACGCTGACCCTGGACGATCGCTGGCAGCTGAACGTGCCGACCACGATCGCCCCGGCCTGACGCAGGCGCACGTCGCCCTGGTCCTTGACAACTCCCCTGGTCCTTGACAACTCCACAGTGTGTGGGCAGGTCTCCCTCGCCCGAGTCGCGAAACGACGTCCCCAGGGCGGACAAGCCCGATCGGCCCGATGGGGCGGGAGACCTGCCGAACCGGCAGCGATAGCATGATGGACCGGGGTCCCTGCAGTCTCTGCTGCTCTGCAGGGACCCCGTCATGCCGCCCGTCCGGTCGCGCCGATCACCCGCAACGGCCACAGAAAGATACAAGCCGGCACCAGCCCCTCGGGACCGGCACCGGCTTGATCAGGCCGCAGAGGCCGGGCTCACCGCTCGGTGAGCTCCTCCTCGTCGTCGTTCTCGTCCTCTTCGGGGCTCTGCCGCTGAGCCGGCACCGTGTCGTCGGCCTCGTCGGCACCGTGGCGGGGGCCGGCCGCGGACGCCTCGGGCGCACGCTCGTCGACGATCGCCTGCTGGGGCTGGTGCACGTTCTGCACGTTCGCGTGCACCGCGACCTCGGGCACCAGTGCCTGCTCGGGCAGGTCCAAATTCATCTGGGGCTGGTCGACCCAGAGCGCCCGCAGCTGGTGCTGCATGAACGCGGTGAGGCGCGAACGGTACTCCCGGTCGAAGTGCTCCAGAGCCTCGATCTGGTTCTGCAGCGCCTCGCGCTTGGTGCCCAGGCTGCCCACGACGTCGTCGTAGCGCTGGCGGGCCTGGTGGTTGAGGTGGTCCGCGCTGGCACTGGCCTCAGCCACTATCTGCTCGGACTGGGCCCGCGCCTCGGCCACAATCTTGTCGGCGGTGCGGCGCGCTTCCTCGGTGCGAGCGTGCGAGTCGCGGGCGACCTGCTCGGAGGCTGCGCGGGCATCGGTGAGCACCTTGTCAGCCTCGCGGCGGACGTTGTGGGCGTGCACTTGGGCGTCGCGGGCGATCTGCTCGGCCGCGGCGAGTGCGTCAGTGCGAATCTTGTCGGCCTGGTGGTGAGCCCGGGCGACGTGTTCCTCCGCGGTGCGCTGCGCGAGCGTCAGCACCTGGAGGGCCTGGTTGGGGTGGGCCGGCTGCTGCGGAGGGGAGACCAGCGCGTGCTCGGAGGTCTCACTTTCCGATGACGTCCCATTGAGCAGCACTTTGACCCGATCCTTCATGCGGTTGTCAGACACGTAGAGACCTCCGTAGGCGCCGATGGCGCTGGCGTGATCGGCGCGGACTCTACCAAGCTGAACTGGTATTTCGCGAGAGCAAGCGCACCGTGATATCGCGATTACGCGAGTTCCGCCGATTCGCGGAGAGATCGCAGGTAGGCCAGGTTGTCGCGGGTGCGCTCGGCGAGCGGAACATCGACGGAGAAGTCCTCGGCGGTCACCCATCCGTCGTAACCGACCGCCGACAAAGCGCGGAAGTAGGCCGAAAGGTCGGCCTGACCGGACCGTAACGGTGACCACTCGGCCCGCCACGCGACCGACCCGTCAGGGCGGGTGCCCTCCGCCTGCCAAGCGACATTCTTGACGTGGACGTGCGCCAGGTGATCACCGAGCATCTCGAGACCGGCCTGGAAGTCCTCGTGGCCCTCGATGACCAGGTTGCCGACGTCATGGATCACACCGACGTACGCCGGGTCGAGCCCGTCCACCAACCGCACCGCGGCCGAGGCCGACGACACGATCGTGCGGTGGTGCAGTTCGATGAGGATCTTGACGTCGTGAGCCGCCGCCCGAGCGGCTGCCCACTCCAGGTCGTCGCGCGCCTGGGCGAACAGCGCCGGATAGGTGTCGTCGCCCAGGACGGGCATGGTGAGCCGGACGCGCCCGGCGCCGAGGGCGGCGGTCGCCGAGAGCACCCGGACGACGTCGGGCCGGTCGCCCACCTTGACGTACGCCCCCACGCCCGAGAACTCGAGGCCGGCCTCCTTGGTGACCCGCCCGATCTCGGGGAGGCTCTCCTCGAGACCGGTCAGCGGCCAGGTCGCCCGGTTGCCGGCCCAGAAGCCGGGCGCGTCGGCCGGCGCCTGGTCGGTAACCCGCCACTCGACGCCGTCCCAGCCCTGCTCAGCGAGATTGCGGGCCGCCTCGGCCGGTGTCCAGTCGGGTGTCGAGGCGGTAAAGACCGAGAACTTCATCGAGTGACCCCATCAATCGATACGGGTTGTCCGGACCTTGCCGACTCGTAGATGGCTTCGACCGTCGAGAGAGCCAGAAAGCCGTCCTCCACGCCTACGCCCGGCGGCCGGCCGGCGAGGATCGCATCCACTATGTCCGCGTACTGCCGTAAATGCCCGATAATGAAGTTGTCATCCGGCTTGGGCGTGCCCCAAGGCTCGGGACCAGCCAGGTCGGCATCAGCCAGGTCACCCGGCTCCGCGAACGAAGCGGATTCGAGTTGGTCGTCATGCACGACGGCGCTGCCCTGCGAGCCGTGCACCTGGAGACGAACACCCGAGCCGGGATAGGCGGCGGTGGTCGCGTGCAGCGTCGCCAATGCCCCGGATTCGAACCGCAACACCGCGACCAGCACGTCCTCGACTTCGATCCCGGTGTGGGCAAGCCGGTCCGTGTAGGCGAAGACGGACAACGGCCGGCCCAGGAAGTGCAGCAGAAGATCCAGGGTGTGGACGCCCTGGTTCATCAGGGCGCCGCCGCCGTCGAGCGCCAGGGTCCCTCGCCAGCCGGCGGAGTCGTAGTAGTCCTGACCCCGCCACCACGGCACGGTCGCGACGGCCGACGTCAGCCGTCCGAGGCGGCCGGCCTCGATCGCCTTGCGCACCGCGACGGTTGCCGGGTCGAAGCGGTGTTGGCTGATCACCGACACGATCTGCCCGGGCGTCGAGCGGGCGGCGTCGACCAGCGGCCGGGCGTGAGCGACGGACACGTCGAGGGGCTTCTCGATGACCACGTGGGCACCGGCCGCCAGCGCCTCGAGTGCCTGCTCGACGTGCTGCCCGCTCGGCGTGCAGATGACGACGACCTGGGGCTTCGTCGCGGCCAGAGCCTCGCCCAGGCTCGCGAAACAGGACGGGGCCGACGGGATCGTCCCGGCGAGCCGGGTGGCCGCCGTCGTGACGGGGTCGACCACGGCCACGATGCGCAGGCGCGGGATCCGCAACATCGCGGCCACGTGGTTGCGCCCGATGATCCCGGCTCCGGCCACCGCCACGGTCAAGGGCTCTACGGAGGAGGTCAT
Source organism: Actinoplanes sp. (assembly GCA_036402935.1). Taxonomy (GTDB): domain Bacteria; phylum Actinomycetota; class Actinomycetes; order Mycobacteriales; family Micromonosporaceae; genus Actinoplanes. The sequence goes on along the minus strand of DASWRZ010000404.1, from coordinate 10,872 downwards.
ACCAGCGAAACTCCGATCTGCTGGGTCAGTGCCGCGAAGGCCCGCGCGGCTCGTCCGAACTCGGCCGGCCCCGAGAATCCACCGGTCGAGGACTGCTCGGCGAGATGAGGTTCGAGGGAGGCGTAGCCCGCGTAGCCGTCGTCGCGCAGGGCCGTGAGCGTCTCGCGGAGCTCTCCGTCGCCCTCCCCCGCCGGCACGACCCCGCCGGTCGCCGAGATCGCGTCCTTGACCTGCAGATATTCCAGATGGGGGCGGAGCATCGCGTAGCCGTCGGTGTACGGCTTCACGCCGACCTGGACGAAGTTGGCGTTGTCCCACGCGACTCGCAGGGCGTCCGAGCCGACCGATTCGATCAGGTCGAGAACCCGGGACGGGATGTCGCCGTAGATCTCCTTCTCGTTCTCGTGCAGCAGCACGATGTCGTTGCGGGCGGCGACCGCTGCCATCGCCGAGAGGCGCCGCAGCACCTCGTCGCGAATCGCGGCCGGAGTCACTCCCTCCGGCCGGTAGAACGAGAATATTCGGATATACCGCGCTCCCAGCGTGTGCGCCGCCGTCACAGCTCGCGACAACCGGTGCAGCTCGGCGTCGAAGGACGACTGATAGTCGACCTTGCCGAGCGGGGACGCGATCGCGGAGACTCCCATCCCGCGCTCGGAGATCAGACGGCCGAGCGACGCCAACTGGTCGTCGGTCAGCTCGACGACGTTGGTGCCCCAGGCACTCCGTACCTCGATGAACCCCGCGCCGAGCGCGCGCAGCACGCTCAGCTGGACCACCGGGTCCGCGTCGATCTCGTCACCGAAGCCGGACAGCGTCCAGGTCACTTGACCCCTCCCGAGGTGAGTCCGCTCATCAGATAGCGCTGGAAGATCAGATAGAGGGCGACGACCGGCACCGCGCAGACCAGCGCGGCCGCCATCAGCTGACCGTAGAGGGGCAGCGCACCGCCCTCCTGGGTGGCGCCGAAGACCTGCAGGGTGACCGCGGCGGTCCGGGTCTCCGGATTGGTCATCACCGAGGCGAACAGGACGTCGTTCCAGCCGAGCAGAAAGGCGAAGATCGCCGAGACGACGAGGCCGGGCCAGCTCAGCGGAAGCACGATGCGGGTCAGGACGATCCACGACGAGGCGCCGTCGACGCGGGCGGCCTCGTCGAGCTCGCGGGGCAGGCCGCGCAGGTAGGTGACCATCACCCAGGTCGAGAAGGGAAGCCCGAAGGTCAGATAGGTGAGGAACAGGGCCCATCGGGTGCCGATCACGGTCACCCCGAGAGCACTGCCGACGCTGGAGAACAGCACGAACACCGGCAACAGGATCAGCGTGCCGGGCACGCTCTGGAGCGCGAGCAACCCGCGCAGGATCGTCAGTCGCCCTTTGAAGACAAAGGCCACCAGGACGTACGCGGCGAGCAACGAGACGAACGCACACAGGACCGCGACCGACCCCGCCACGACCAGGCTGTTGACCAGACCCTCGCCCAGGTTGACGGTCGACCAGATGTGCACGTAGTTGCCGGGTTCGAACCGGCGGGGCAGGAAGTGGCCGGCCGCCACCGACAGATCCGGGCTGATCGACGCGAAGATCATGTAGAGCACCGGCCCGAGCACCAGGACCAGTAGCAGCACCAGCACGACCGCCCGCAGCGGCCGTGGGAGCATCCGGGTGACCTCATCCGACCGCGCCGTTCCCGCACGGGCCGTGCTCATCGCCGCACCGCCTCGTCGCCGGTGTCGAGACGGACCGCGCGCAGGTAGACCGCCATCGGGATGGCGATCAGCACCAGCGAGATCACGGCCATCGCGGCGCTGAGCCCGAACCGGAGGTTCTGGAAGCTCTCCACCCAGGTCAGCACCGGCAGCACCTCCACATCATGCGGTGCCGGGACGCCGAACAGGACGAACGGCAGTGTGAAGTTGTTGACGTTGTGCAGGAAGGCGATGATCAGGGCGAGCGCGAGCGGACCGCGCAGGTGGGGTCCGATCACGTGCCAGAACTTCGCCCACCAGCCGGCCCCGTCGAGCGCGGCCGCCTCGTGCACGGCCGGGTCGATCGACTGCAGCCCCGCGACGGCGAGCAGGTAGATCAGCGGCCAGGACGCCCAGACCTGCACGATCACCAGGGCCCAGAAGCTCTTGGGGCCGTTGAGCCAGAGGCCGGGATGCCAGCCGAGGTGGGCCAGCCAGCCGTTGGCGATCCCTTCCGGCTGCAGGATGATGCGCCAGACCGTGCCGACCACGAAGGCGGGGAGCACGTAGGGCACCAGGAAGATGGAGCGGACCAGTCCGCGGCCGCGGAAGCGGTCCTGGGTGGCGAGCGCGGCCGCCACCCCGATCGGCAGCGTAACCACGGTGACCAGCGCGGCGTACGCGACGCTGAGGCCGATGCCGTGCAGCAGCGGCGAGTCGGTGAGGGCCTCACGGTAGTTGTCGAGGGCGATGAACGGGGCGTGCACCCACTCGCGGATCGTGTACTGGTCGAGGTCGGCCAGCGAGATGTAGACCGCGACCAGCAGCGGGATCACGATGACGATCAGGGTGAGCAGGCCGCCCGGCAACAGCATCCACAACGGGCGGTTGGCCCGGGTCGCCCGCCTGGGCCGGCCCTGTCCAGACCGGTACAGCCCGGCGTCGCCGGCCGATTGCTCGGACGACGGCGCCGGGGTGCGGGTCGTCACTTCGCCTTGTCCAGGGCGCTCTGCGCGTCGGCCTGCGCCTTCTTCACCAGGCCGTTGAGCTTGCCGTCGTCGACCTTGCCGGCCGACAGGTCGGGGATCGACTGGACGACCACGTTGACCAGAGCCAGCTGGATCTGGCTCCAGGCACCGGTGAACGGGGTGCCGACCGACTTCGAGGCCGAGTCGACGATCGGGGCGAGCACGGGGTCGTTCTTCAGCGTGGCGGCTGCCTCGGCGTTGGTCGGGAGTTCGCCGAGCAGCTTGTAGTACGCCTCCTGGCTGTCAGCGCTGGTGAGCTGCTTGACCAGGGCGAGGGCGAGATCCTTGTGCTTGGAGTACTTCGCCACCACCAGATTGTCGCCCGAGAGGATGCTGGCCGCAGGTTTGCCGCCGGCCGGGGTTGCGGTCGTGCCGGGCGGGATCGTCGGCATCAGGGCATAGGCGTACTTGCCGGCGACCGACGACTTGTCGAGGGCCGGCCGGGAACTGGCCGACACCATCGGCAGGAAGGCCGCCTTGCCCTCCCCGAACGCGGCGACGGCCTGGGCGTTCTTCCATCCGACCGCGGCCGGGTCGACCACCTTGTCGGTCGCGAGCCAGCCCAGGTAGGTCTTGTAGGCGGTCACGGTGCGCGGGTCGCTCAGCATCGCCTTCTTGCCGTCGACCAGCGGGTTGCCGGCCTGCACCGACATCGCCCAGACGAACTTCCACGGGTCGAAGCCGTCCGCGTACCCGACCGCCAGGCCGTACTTTCCGCCGCCGGTCATCTTCTTGGCCTGGTCGAGCAGGCCGTCCCAGGTGTCGGCCGGCTTGTCGATGCCGGCCGCGGCCAGCATGTCCTTGTTGTAGGCCATCACGAACGGGCGGCTGGCAAACGGGATGCCGGCCTCGTGCTGGGCATCCGGGCCGGAAATGCCCAGGTCGGCGGGGACGAACTTGTCACGCCCGCCGATCTTGGCCCAGTCGTCGGTGCTCAGGGTCTCGAAGGCACCCGTCGCAAATGCGGTCGGTGTGAACGTGGTGCCCAAGGCGTACACGTCGGGGCCTTGACCGGAGAGCACCGACGTCTGGATGCGGGTGAGCTCGTCGTTACCGGATGCGAACGTCTCGAATTTGACCGTGGCGCCGTTGTTCTCCTTCGCGAAGCGCGCCGAGACGTCGGAGAACCACTGCCGCTGCTGCTCGGGATAGATCGTGTTGGCGCCGATCAGCACGTTGATCGTCGTACCCGCGCCGCCGGCGGAACCGTCGGAACCGCCGCAGGCCGTCAGGCCGGAGGTGACAAGGACCGCGCCGCTGAGCGCGATGAGAATTCGCCGTGTGAACATGCCCGGTGCTCCTCACGTCGGTGTTCCGGGGAAGTTAACAATCGACATATCTTGATGGCAATCGTTTGCCAAAGTTTGCCAATGGTGGTTGGCTGCCCAGACATGAAAGGCCAGACGTGAGAGCCCAGCGGCCGGTCACCATCACCGACATCGCGAAGGCGACCGGGGTCGCTCCGTCGACGGTGTCGCGCGCACTGAACAAGCCGGGCCGGGTCAGCGCCGCGACCCGGGAGCGCATCGAGGCGGCCGCCCGGGAACTCGACTACGTGCCCAACTCGCAGGCGCGGGCGCTCAGCTCGGGGCGTACCGGCACGATCGCGGTGCTGGTCTCCGACGTGACGAACCCGTTCTACTTCGGACTGATCCGGGGCACGCAGCAACAGCTGAAGGCGGCCGGCTATGCGCAGCTGCTGATCGACACCGAGGACTCGGGCGAGCACGAGGCCGAGATGCTGCGCAAGATGCGCCGCTGGATGGACGGGGCGATCCTGACCGCGTCGCGGCTGCCCGAACGGTCCCTGGCCGGCCTCGCGGCCGAGATCCCGCTGGTCACGGTCAACCGCAACGTGCGCGGCGTGCCCAGCGTCGTGATCGACACGCCGGCCGGGATGGGACTCGCGTTCGAGCATCTGGTGTCACTCGGGCATCGCGACATCGCGTACGCGTACGGGCCGGAGAACTCGTGGTCGAACCGGGCCCGCTGGCAGGCGCTGAAGGCGGCCGCGCAGCGCTACGGACGCACCTTCGAGCGGGTCGGGCCGTTCCCGCGCGGCCGCATGTTCGGCTCGGCGGCCGCCGACGCGCTGCTCAACACCAAGGCGACGGCCTACATCGCCTTCAACGATCTGCTCGCCATCGGCATCCTGACCCGGCTGCGCGAGCGCGGTGTGCGAGTCCCCGGGGACGTGAGCGTCGTAGGCTGCGACGACATCTTCGGCGCCGACTTCTGCAATCCGCCGCTGACGACCCTGACCGCCCCGATCGAGCAGGCCGGCCGCGTTGCCGTCTCCCTCCTGCTGTCCCACCTGGACGTTTCGACGGCCGAGCCCCAGCGGCGCGCCGTCGTGCTGCCGACCCATCTGACGATCCGCGACTCGACGGGCCCCGCTCCTCAGCTGACGATCCGCGAGTCGACGGACCCGGCTCCTCAGCGGTAGGCGCGCTCCTGCAGCCGGTACAGCTCGGCACAGGCCCCTGGTCGACGAAGTGCTCGAACAGCCCGTGCTCGGCCAGCGGGTCGAGCGCGGCGGTCGGCTCGTCGAGCACCACGCACAGCGGCGCCCCAGGGCCGCCCAGCCCGGTGGCCAGCCGGCGGATGCGGGATCGGAGGTCGCCGTCGATCCGCTTCACCGCCCGCCGGCGAACGATGCCGATCAGTAGCCACGCCGCCTGTTCGGTCAGGAACAGGCCGGCGACCAGCGTGGCGGCGGCCAGCGTGGCGGCGACCAGGGCGCGGTGGGTGTCTGGGCGCCGAACAGGACGGCGACAAGACGGCCGACGGCCGGCGCCTGGGCCGCCGGAAGGACGGCCCGGATCAGTTCCAGGGCCACGAACAGCGAAGAAAGGCCCGAGCCCGCACGCCCGAGCAGGGGTAACAAGCGGATGCGTGAAGCGATCACCGACACCCCCGAGGTCGACATCGATCTGGTCATCCTCACGGTGGAAGGCAACCGGGTAACCGAGTTGCCCCACTAGGCTGGACGCATGGCAGACGAGGCCGTACAGGCCGTGGTGCGCCAGATCCTCGCCGTCGTGCCGGCGGGGTGCTCCTGGCTGCTGCCCGAGACCGCTGAGGACGGTTCGGTCGCCGACTTCCGGGTCGCCGCGACCAGTGGCGACGCGCACGACCTCTACGGCCGCGGCACGTCCCGGCTCGACGAGCGCCTCAGCGAGCTCTATCCGAGCATCGTCGGCGGCCCGCTCTGGCAGATCTACCTCGATGTGCTGCGTACCGGTGAGCCGGACGACATGGGCGAGTTCCGGTACGAGGAGAAGCGCTCCGGCATCGTCGCGCACTCCCTGTTCCACGTCAGCGTGCACCGGGTGCTCGGCGGCCTGCTCGTCTGGTGGCAGCGCGTCGACGAGGCCCGCCGCCGCTGGGAGATCACCGAGCTGCTGGGCAGCCTCGGCTGGGCCGAGTACGACATGACCACCGGGACCAGCCAGTGGTCGCCCGGGATGTACCGGATCTTCGAACGTGACCCGGCGCTCGGGCCGATGTCGCGGGCCGAGCAGGCGGCGGCGCTGCTCCCCGGCGACCGGGGGCTGAGCGAGGTGGCCTGGCAGACCATGGACAGCGGGTCGGCCTCCGACGTGACGGTGCGATTCCGGGCTGGGCCGGAGGTCAAGCACCTGCGGGTGCTGTCCGATGTGGTCAGCGACTCGGACGGGACACCCCTGAAGATCAACGCGGTGGTGCAGGACGTCACCGCCCGGGAAAGCTCGCGCTCGGCGATCCAGCGGCTCAACGACCGATTGCGGACCCGGGAGATCACCGCCCTGGCCGAGCACCGGCTGGCCGGGCAATTGCAGAACCTGATCCAGCCGGTCCCCGAAGCGCCGTTCCCGCTGCCCGGCCTGGAGGTCATGGCCGGTTACCTACCGGCCGAGAGCGTCGCACGGGTGGGCGGCGACTGGTACCACGCCGACGAACTGCCGGGCGGGCGGGCCGTGCTGGCGGTCGGCGACGTGGCCGGCCACGGGATGGGGGCGGCCAGCGGGATGGCGCACCTGCGGTTCGCCCTGATCGCCTGGCTGTCGATCGGCATCGACGACCCGTCCGAGCTGCTGTCCCATCTCAACCGGCTCTGCCTGCAGTTGCGGATCACGGGCACCGCGGTGCTCGCCGTCTACGACCCGGCGACCGGTGAGCTCTGCTGGGCCCGGGGCGGTCACGCACCGCCGCTGCTCGCACGGGCCGGCGCCACGGTGCCGCTCGGCCTGCCGGACGGGCTCCTTCTCGGGGCCGAGCAGGACTCGATCTATCCGGTGTGCACGTCCCGGCTCACCCGGGACGACCTGCTGCTTCTCTACACCGATGGGTTGGTCGAACGGCGTACGCCCGGTGACCCGCCGCTGCTGACCGAGGTGACCGACCTGGTCAACGCGGCCTCGGCCGATGTGGACGACCAGACGGTGGCCCGGCTCGCTGCCCGGCTCAGCCGTCCGAGCCCGGACGACGACACGTGCACGCTGACGGTGCGCGTGGCCGGGTAGCGGCTAGACGTCGAGCAGGAAGGTCAGCCGCACGTGGGTGCTGCCGTTGTCGGACTCGATGCCGACCTCGTCGCAGATGCGCTCCACGATGGCGAGGCCGCGACCGCGTACCTCCTGGGCGGCCGGCATCGGCCGGCCGAGCCGGCGCACCGGCCCCTGGTCGATGACCTCGCACAGCAGGCGGCCCGGCTCGATCCGCAGGAGCACCCGCCCGCCGCCGGCGGTGTGCTGCAGGGTGTTGGTGGCCAGCTCACTGACCGCCAGCGTGAGCAGATCGGCCCGGCGTTCGGGCAGACCGAGGTCGCCCGCGCTGGCTCGCACGAAAGCGCGCACCCCGGCGAGATCGGCCGGCCGGTCGTAGGCCATCTCGTAGTGCCGCAGGTAGCCGGTCACGCGCTCAACCCCGGCCGTGGCCTGCGGGCGGGCTGAGCAGAGCACCGACGCCGGTCATGTCGAGAACCGTCGCCACGGCGCCGGTGGGGTTGACCACGAACAGCTTGCGGCCCGACTCCTTGGCCGCGTGATGAGCGGTGATCAGCCCGTGCACGCCGCTGGAGTCGAGGAAGTCGAGGCTGCCCAGGTCGACGACCACGACCGGGCTGCGATGGACGGCGGCCAGCAGGGCGGCGGTCAGTTCCTCGCGCACCTCGAGATCGCACTCGCCGGCCAGAGCCACGCGGACACCGTCGGCCTCGTCGGAGGTCGTCGCCTCGAAGCGCGCCATGCCCGCAATCCCTTCCGCCCGGACTCCGGACGCCGAATGGTCCCAGCCATCATGTCATCCGGCAGCTCGTGGTCAATCGGATGTCAGGCGTGCGAGGAGCCGGGCCTGCTTCGGATAGGGTACTTTGCCCATATTCGTGCATCCGTGGTGCTTAAGATCATCCTCGTCACATTCGGTCTACACGTCGCCATCGGAGATGAACCATGAAAATCCGACGTCTGCTCGTCACGCTGGCGGCCTCCGCGGTGATCCTGTCCTGCACCTCCGGAACCGCCCGGGCGGCGGCCGACCACCCGGTGGCGATCTGGGCCATGGACGAGTCGGCGGGCTCCCGCACCATGCACGACAGCTCCGGCAACGGGCTGAACGGCCAGATCGGCAACGAGGTCGGGGCCGGCTCCCGCTACGACGGAGCGCTCGGCTTCCGGTTCGCGCGCCTCGAGCCGGACACCCCGCCGACCCACCCCCACCATCTGGTCGTCGTGCCCGACAGCAGCCTGCTCGACCCGGGCAGCGGCGACTTCGTGGTCACCATGCGACTGCGCACGATCTATCAGTTCGGCAACATCATCCAGAAGGGCCAGGCCACGGTCCCCGGCGGCAGCTGGAAACTGCAGATCCCCAACGGGCACGTCCAGTGCTGGTTCCGTGGTTCGGCGGGTCAGGTACTGGTCACTGCGCCGCAGAAGATCAACGACGGGAAGTGGCACATCATCCGGTGCGAGCGCACCGACGAGGGCGTGAGCCTGGCGATCGACGGGCGTACGGCGGCCGGGAAGTACGGCCCGACGGGACGGATCGCCAACAACTGGCCGCTGTCGATCGGCGGCAAAACCGAGTGCAACCAGCGGTCGGTCGGCTGCGACTACTTCGCCGGGGACCTGGATTACGTAGCCATCGAACGATAAGTTCGGTCCGTCTTAAAGCTTCACCGGACGGTTGACACCGGGACCCGGCTGGGCGAATGTTCCCCAATGAGCTCTGACTGGCCGGTCGCGAGCGCGTTGATGGCGGGCCGCTATCGCCTGGTCTCACTGCTGGAGACCGGCGGCATGGCCGAGATCTGGCGGGCCGAGGACGAGTTGCTCGACCGGCCGGTCGCGGTCAAGCTCCCCACCAGCCCCCAGGTCGTGTGGCGCGAGGCCCGCATGGCGGCCCGGCTGTCCCATCCCGGCATCGCCGCGGTGCACGACTACCGCGAAGCGGTACGTCCCGACGGCACAGTGGTGCCCTTCGTGGTCATGGAACTTCTGACCGGCGAATCGGTGGCGGCCCGGGTCGACCGTGAACTGATCGGCTGGGCCGAGGCGGCCCGCATCGGGGCGGCGGTGGCCGACGCGCTCGCCGCGGCGCACGCCAGCGGAGTGGTCCATCGCGACATCAAACCGGGCAACGTGATGCTCACCCCGAACGGCGTGAAGATCCTCGACTTCGGTATCAGCGTGGCGGCGGGCGAGCCGGACGACGACGACACCGGGGCGACGTTCGGCACCCCGGCCTATGTGGCCCCGGAACGGCTGGATGGCATGCCGGCCGAGCCGGCCACCGATGTGTACGGCGTGGGCGTGCTGCTGTTCGAGATGGTCACCGGGGATCCGCCGTACCCGGTCGAGACCTGGGAGGAACTGGCGGCGGCCCGGGCGAGCGGGCCGTCCGAGCTGCCGGAGTCGTTGCCGCCCGACTTCCGGGATGTGGTCAACCGGTGCCTGGACGCCGATCCGGCGGGACGGCCGACCGCGGCGCGGCTGCGGGCCGATCTGCTGGCGGTGGCGCTGCGGTCGCGGCCGCCGGCGCCGGCGGCCGGCGGGGAGGCTCAGTCCGCGGAGGTGGGCGACGGACCAGACGCGGGCGAGGAGAACGGCGTTCCCGCTCGGCGGGCCGAGGCGAGCGGATCGATCGGCAACCTCGTCCGGGCGGCCGGCGGCCCGGCCGGCCAGTGGGCAGCGGCGGCCGAACCGGCGGGCCACGTCGGAGCAGCCGCCGACAACCAAGCGGGCCACGTCGGAGCAGCCGGAGCGCCGGCCGGGCCGGCGGGCGAGTTCGAGACGGCCACGGCCACGGCACTCGACACGACGGATGACCGGCGCGAGCGGCCCGGATCGGCGGGCGTCGGTGCCGCTGCGCGGACGGGCTCCGGGGCGGGCCGGAACACCGCGGGGGACGACCGGTTCGCGGGCGCCGCGCAGGCCGCTTCGTCCAACCGTGCCACACCCAACGGCCGGCCAGACAACCGAGCGCCGCGGCCGGGCGGCGGCTCCCCGCGCTCGCCCTTTGCCTATACCGACAGCGACGACGCTCGGGACTGGCGACCGGACGGCGAGGACACTAGCGGCGGCCCGCGATCGGGACCGCCCGGGTCGCGATGGGGACCGCCCGGCTCGCGATCGGGACCGCCGGGCTCGCGATGGGGACCGCCCGGGTCGCGTCGGTCTACGGGAGCACGACGGCCTACGGGGTCACGACGGCCCACGGGAGCACGGCGGCCTACGGAGGCGCGGAACTTCGCGACCGGTCGTGCTTCGGCCGCCACGCTGGACATGGCTGACTCACCGCGGCGGCGGACGATCTTCGGGATCGGTGCCGCGGTCGTTCTGGCGGCGCTGGCCGGGGCCTTCGCCCTTCTCACGTGGACGCATCGGGACAGCGATCACGACGTCGCGGTGCCGCCGCCGGCTACGGCCCCGGTCTTGCCGAGGGTGACGGCCACTACCCCGAATCCGGCGGCGACGTCGGCGGCGCCGACGTCGGCCGGCCCGTCGCCGAAAGCGAGCCTGACGTTCGCCGATGCGGTGAGCCGGATGCGGGATGCGGTCGAGGGCGGTGCGGCCTCGGGGCAGATCCGGCAGGACGTGGCGCAGGACCTGCTCAACCTGCTCGGGCCGCTCTCCAACGCCCAGGGCTCCGACCTGACCGGCCAGGTGCAGGCGT
>DASWRZ010000403.1:0-14632 GCA_036402935.1 Actinoplanes sp. | reverse complement strand
GCCAGCCGGGCGGCCAGGAACACGCCGAGGTAGAGGACGTCGGCGCCGGCCGTCGAACGGGCGAAGACCAGCCCGAGGCCGCACGTTGCCAGCACCATCAGCGGGAGCCGGGCCAGCGTGGCGACCACCGGCGCGCCGGCGGGGCGGCGGGTCTGGCTCACGCCGAGCGCCCCGCCGAGCACCAGCATGCTCGCGTCGCCGAACCCGAGGTGCAGCAGCAGCGCCAGCGTGCCCACGGTCGCGGCGAGCGGCACGACCGTCACGAAGGTCTTACGCATGTGCGTAAGATATAGTACGTATATGCTTAATATCTAGAGGACACCTAGACTTCGCGGATGGACGCTTTGGCCGAGGCCGCCGCCGTGCGGGAGGGTGTGCAGCGGCTGTCGCGGCGGCTGCAGGGCGAGCGGTCGGCGGCCGGGCTCAGCCTCACCAAGACCAGCCTGCTCGGGCACCTGGCCCGCCGCGGCGACCTCTCCCCCGGCGAACTGGCCGCCGCCGACCGGCTCCAGCCCCAGTCGGTGACCCGGGCGCTGGCCGAGATGGAGCGCGACGGGCTGGTCCAGCGCTACCCCGACCCGGTCGACAAGCGCACCCACCGGATCCGGCTCACCGTCACCGGCCGAGCCACCCTCGGCGCCGACATGCGGCAACGCGACGAGTGGCTGGCCGGCGCGATGGCATCGCTGACCACGTCCGAGCGGGCGGTACTGCTCGAAGCCGCCGACATCCTGGCTCGGCTGGGCGAGAGCTGACGCCGGCGGCGTCAGGGTGATCGCGTACGCGTCCCTCGCGCTCGCCCGGTCGACGCTGACCGCGATGCCGTCACCGACGGTGGTGACGCGGCCGTTGGAGACGACGGCCGGGGCACGGACGGTCGACGGCATGCGCTCGGCGAGCAGGGCCGGTCTTTACAGCGGGGCGTGGGTGTCCAACGCGGACAGGGCGTCGCGGAGCGCCGCCCGGGACGTGATGCCGAGCTTGGGAAACGTCCGGTACAGGTGGGCGGCCACGGTGCGCGGGGACAGGGCCAGACGTTCGCCGATGTCCTTGTTGGACAGCCCGGTGGCCGCCAGCTGGGCGATCTCACGTTCCTGGGCGGTGAGCGAGGCCGCGCTGGAAGCCGCGGCGCGGGGCAGGCCGGTCGCCCGGAGCTCGTTGGCGGTGCGGGCGGACCACGGAGCGGCGCCCAGCGAATCGAAGACGGCCCGGGCCGCGGTCAGCTGGCGGCGCGCTTCGGTGATGTGGCGGCGCCGGCGCAGCGTCTCGCCGTAGAACAGGCGGACGCGGGCCAGGTCGAACGGCCACGCGGCGGCCGCCGGCTCCGACACCGCGGCCTCGAACAGCTCCAACCGGCACTCCTGCGGAGCGACCAGCGCGCGGGCGGCCCCGACGACCAGGGCGAGCCGTGACGAGACGTCGCCGAGCCGGGCGGCCTCGAGGGCCGCCACGTGGGCGCGGGCCTCGTCGAGACGGCCCGTGCGGACGGCCGCGTCGACCAGTTCGAGGACCATCCAGACCAGGTTCGGCAGGTGGGGCGGCAGCACTCCGGGCGGGATCAGCGCGGCGGCCTCCTGGTACGCGACCTCGTAGTCGCCCCGGGACAGGGCGGCCAGGCTGCGGATCTGGCGGGCGAAGGCGTTCGCGATCATGGCGCCCCGCGGGCCGGCCCACTGGTCGAGCTCCTCGGCCGCCTCGCCGCACGGGTCGATGCCGCGCGCGACGCGCACCAGGCCGGCGACGTAGCCGCCCAGGATCCACGAGTAGCGCAGGTAGCCGTGGGCGCGGGCGAGCGCTACGCCCTCCTCGACCAGTTGCTCGACCTCGTCCCAGCGGCCGCCGGTCCACGCCTCGACGGCCAGGGTGGTCAGCGCGTTGATCGCGGCCGAGACCGCGCCGCCCTGGCGGCCGTCCTCGACGATCCGCCAGAGGGCGTCGCGGCAGTCGGCGATCCGGTCGACGTGGACGGCGGCCACGCCCAGCCGCATGATCAGCAAGGGGTCGTCGGTCTGGTCCAGCCGGCGGATCTCGTCGTCGAGCAGGGGCAGCACGGGGAGTGCGCGATGGGCGGGGTCGGCGAACGTACCCTCCAGGATGCGCAAGGTCGCCGGCGCGCCGGCGCCGAGCCGCCGGAGGCCGGCGTGAAACGGCTCCCAGAGTTCGGTCCGGCCGCCGAAGTAGCAGACCATCAGCAGCAGGTGCAGCGCCTCCGCTTCCAGGGACGGGTCGACGTGCCCCGCGTGGGCCGAAAGGGCGAGCGTGAGCAGCCGGTGCGGGGTGTCGACCGCGCAGTCACGGTTGAAGAGGACGCTGGCCGCGGCCATCGACAGCTGCATCGAGCCGGACGGGTCGCCGGCCGCGCGAGTGGCGGCCGCGACGAGTTCCTCGGCGCTGCCGAGCTCGCCGGTGACCTCGGCGCCGATCGTGGCCGCCTCGGCGAGCCGGCAGGCGCGGCCACGATCGTCGGGGGTCAGTTCGGCCGCCCGGGTGAGCAGCTCGACCCCGGTGACCGCGTCGCCGCGCCGGATGACCAGGTGCGCGGCGCTCTCCAGTTCGGCCGCGACGGTCTCGTCGGGTTCGATCGTGGCGTCACCGAGATGCCAGGCGCGGCGCACCGGGTCGGGCGCTCGGGCGGCCAGGATGCGGTGGGCCCGGTGGCGTTCGACCAGGGTGGAGCGTTCGACGACGGCGAGGCGGCTGAGCGGGTGCCGGAAGGTGATGCGGCCGGTGATCCGGTCGACGCTGACCAGGCCGTGCCAGAGCGCCGGGTCGAGATCACCGAGCGCGCCCGCGGAACCGGCGACCGTGTGCAGGTCGGCCGGGCCGGAGAGGGCCGCGAGCAGCAGCAACTCACGGGTGCGCGGCGGCAGCGAGGCGATCCGTGAGGCGAACACCTCCTGGAGCCGCTGCGCGATCGCGGTCGGCTGCCCGCCCGGGCCGTCGGGCGAGGCGGGCAACTCGACCAGCGCCAGCGGATTGCCCTGCGCCTCGTCGAGGATCCGTTGCCGCACCCGGGCCGGCAGCAGCGGGTGCCGTTCGTGCAGCAGCTCGCCGCTGGCCTCGGCGGTCAGCGGCGGCACCTCGAGCCGCGGCAGCCCACTGTGCTCGAAGAAGCTGCTCGACCCGCTCCGCTGGGCGACCAGCAGACCCGCGGACAGGCCGGTCAGCCGGCGCGCGACCAGTCCGAGGACCAACGCGCTGGACCGGTCGAGCCACGGCAGGTCGTCGACGATCAGCAACACCGGCTGCGACGAGACGAGCAGCTGGATGACGGCGTTGGAGACGGCCAGGTAGTCCGGGGTCGGACCGGACTGAAGCCCGAGCGCGACCCGCAGCGCCGGCGGGTGCTCCACCGACCGCAGCACCGGCAGCAGCAACTGGTTGAGCCCGGCGAAGCTGATGCCCGCCTCGAACTCGACCCCGGCCGCCCGCAACACCCGTAGGCCGGCCGCCTCCGCGCGCGAGGCCGCCGCGTCGAGCAGCATGCTCTTGCCGATGCCGGCCTCGCCGGCGATCAGCAGCGCCGCTCCCCCGGCGGCCGCCGCGCCCAGCATGTCGTCGAGCGCACTCAGCTCACGCGCCCGCCCGACGAGGCGCGGCGAAGTGAACTGGGGCTGCTCGGTCACGCGGCGCCTCCGGATCGGCGAGAGAAAGGCCGCCTTGCAGGCGATCCTGCTCTCATGATCTTGGGGAGGCAACGCGGTGGCCGACGTATTTTGACTTAACCGAAACCAGGAAAGCGCAGTCGAATTGCGCATTCCCCGGGCCGGGCGGGGTTTGCAGGCTGAAGGCATGGAGAACCCGGTTGACCTGGCCCCGATGGAGCGGCGGATCGCCACACTCGCCGCGACCGGCCTGACCAACAACGAGATCGGCGGCCGGCTGTTCCTCTCCGGCCGTACGGTCGGCACCTACCTCTACGGCCTCTTCCCCAAGCTCGGCGTGTCGACCCGGGCCGGACTGGCCGACGCCCTCAAGCCACCGACCGGGACGGCCCGGGCCATCTCGGAAGATCCGGAGGCGGCCAGGTTCCGCCGGGCGCAAGCCCAGTTCGCGTACGGCTGCTGGCTGCGCCGCCACCGCCGGCCCCGCGACGCCCGGCCGGTGCTGGCCGCGGCCCTGGCCGGATTCGACGGAACGGGCGC
This sequence comes from Actinoplanes sp., assembly GCA_036402935.1. Taxonomy (GTDB): domain Bacteria; phylum Actinomycetota; class Actinomycetes; order Mycobacteriales; family Micromonosporaceae; genus Actinoplanes. Next base: position 10,487 of record DASWRZ010000403.1, on the reverse strand, counting down.
CGGGAGCTGGGCCGCCCGCGCCCGGGCCGAACTGGATGCCACCGGCGCCACCCGCGCCGGCGACCCCGGGCGGCTCACCCCGCAGGAGCGGGCGGTCGCGGAACTGGCGGCCAGAGGGCTGACCAACCGGCAGATCGGGGAACGGCTGCTGGTGTCTCCGCGTACGGTCGGATCCCACCTCGCCCGCGTCTTCCCCAAGCTGGGCATCGGCTCCCGGGCCGCCTTGCGCGCAGCGCTGGACAGCAGAGAGCCAGTAGGGTTGACGGTCGACTGAGGACGTTCGAGCGAGCGGGGGTTGACGGTGACGCAATCGGATGCGTGGGTCCCGGAGGGTGTCGACATCACGGTGCCGAACGCGGCCCGGATCTACGACTACGCGCTGGGCGGCGTGCACAACTTCGCGGTGGATCGCGAGTTCTGGGACGACGCGCTGAAGGTCTTCCCCAACGCGGGCCTGGTGGGCCGGGCCAATCGGGCGTTCCTGGGCCGGGCCGTACGCCGGCTCGCCCAGCAGGGCATCCGGCAGTTCCTCGATATCGGCTCGGGGATCCCGACCGTCGGCAACGTGCACGAGATGGCCCAGGGCGTCGACCCCACGGCCAAAGTCATGTACGTCGACATCGACCCGATCGCGGTCGAGCAGAGCCGCAGCCTGCTCACCGGCAACGCCCGTGCGAGGGCTGTCCGGGGCGACCTGCGCGAACCCGAGGGCATCCTGTTCGACCCGGAGGTGCTCGACTTCCTCGACTTCGCCGAGCCGGTGGCCGTGCTGACGGTGGCCGTGCTGCACTTCCTGCCCGACAGCGACGACCCCGGCTCGATCATCAAGCGGATCGGCGACACGCTCGCCCGGGGCAGCCATCTGGTGGTCTCGCACGCCGGCCCCGAACGGACCCCGGAGAGCCAGGCCGGCCTGAAGGCCGCCATCAAGCTGTACGAGAAGACGCCCACCCCGGTCGTCATGCGGACCCGCTTCGAGATCGCCGCTCTCGTCGAGAACGCGTTCGAGCTCGTGCCGCCAGGCGTGGTGATCGCGAACGAGTGGCACCCCGACCCCGAGGAGGACGAGGTGCCACTCCAGCCGACGGCCCTGGTGGCCGTCGGTCGCAAGCCTTAGAACGTCACGATCGTCGCGCTGCCGGAGGGGACGTCGAGCGACAGCGTCCCCTTCGAGACCCGGGCGGTGTCGGGCTTGCCGGGTGCCAGCTTGCCGCTCGGGTCGACGGTCGCGCCCTGCACGGTCGTCGCCACGCCGCCGAGCGCGTCGCCGGTCATGTGCAGCACCTTGGCCGTCCGGGTGCCGCCGCCGACGGCGAGCGTGACGTGGACCGGGGCGTTGGTGGTCGCGTCCTTCTGCACCAGGGCGATCCGGGTGTGCCCGTCGTCGCCTCGGACGGCGTACGCGGACAGGTTGGTCGGCGAAGCGACCGTGACCGGAAGGAAACGGCCCGGGCCCATCTGCCGGGCCATCCAGATGCCGTAGTAGATCGGCATCACCTGGTAGACCTGGGCCAGCTCGTAGGCGGTGTTCGAGGCGCAGATCGGCGTGTAGCGCTGGAACTTGCCGTTCCAGATCGGGTCGTTGCAGACGCCGAGCCCGCCGTGGATGTTGACCCCTTCCAGCCCGGCCTGGGCCATCGACAGCCCGTAGTCGATCACCCAGAGCGCCGAGGCGTAGACGTTGCTGACTCCGTCGATGCCGCCGCTGTAGGCCGAGTTCGCCTCGTCGACCCGCATCGGCAGACCGGCAGCCCGGGCCGCGGTCAGGTTGCTCGCCACCGAGCCGAGCTGGCTGATGATCTGCCCGGGCGCCAGCATCTTGTCGATCGTGATGTCGGGGCCGGCCGCATATTGGTGGACCGTCAGCATGTTCATTCGCTTGCCCTCGTCGGCCGCCAGCGACGCGGCCCACGACGAGGAGGTGCCGGCCGTGTCCGGTCCGGCGATCCGGGAGCCTGCGACCACGTCGGCGCAGGCGGCCCAGCGCGCGTGGTACTGCCCGTAGTCGAAATCGGCCGGCGCCAGCCCCTTGCCCGGCCACTGGTCGGGCTCGTTGCCGCACTCGATCGAGTTCAGCTTGGGGCCCAGCACATGTTGCAGCGTCTTGGCCTGGTCCCGGCCGAGCGCCGGATCCCACCGGCCGACGTTGATGCCGACCTCGGCCTTCCAGCCGGTGGCGTCGAGGAAGGTCCGCAGCCGCTTGATGTCGTTCGGCGTGACGATGTCCTGAACCCAGTCGGGCTTCGGGTCGGGCGGCTGTTGACCGGCGGGGACCCAGAGGCTGTCGCGGTCGAGCGTGTTGCCGTCGATCCGCACGTTGCTCGGGCCGAGCGTCCTGAACAACCGGACCATGTTGCCCTTGCCCGCATCGAGGTTGCCGATGCCGAGTTCGCGCTCCTCGAACGAGAGGCCGACCGCGTCGGAGGCCAGCCGGCTGCCCGGGTGGGCCGTGTCGAGGCTGACCGTGGCGGTACCCGGATCGGCGGCGTGCGCCTGTGCGCCCGTGGCGAGCACGATGATTCCTGCGGCGATCAGCGCCGCGGCCTTGCGATACACGATGGCTCCTTAAGCGAAGGCTTCGGCGAGCGTGGCGAACAGTTCCTGGCGCCAGGCGGGTGCCAGACCCAGGTGATAGAGGCTCAGCCGGCTGGCGCCGGCCGCGCGCAGCCGCCGGACATGCGCGGGGAGATCCGACGGCTGGGCGGGTGGCAGCAGAGTCACGTACGCGTCGACCGGCAGCCCCGTGGTCGACGCCTGCCGGACCGCCTCGACGCTGCCCTCGGTCAACGGCCAGCACGGCACGAGCAGCGCGTCCACGTCGTCCTCGGCGGTCGGCGTGAGACCGGGGGACGGGCCGGTCGCCCACGGGTCGGGCTGGGCGTGCAGGGTGACCGGCAGTTTCGGCAGCCCCGCGAGCACCTGGCGGCGCAACAGGTCGGTGTGCCGATGGCGGACCGCGAGCAGCGTCGCCAGCACGACCGGCGACGCCTCGGCGGCCGGGTTGCGGACCGCCTCGCGCAGGGCGGCCACCACGGTGGGCGGGTCGAGGCCCGCCGCGGACCAGGCGGACTGGCATGCCGTGCAGCAGCAGATGGACAGGAGGGCGGCCACGGCCGGGGTCCACGCGCCGTCGGTCTTCTCGTGATGCCCCAGGTGGGCCAGGCCCAGCTGGCCGCAGCTCTCCAGCGAGACGCCGTCCAGCTCGACGTCGCGTACGGCCTCGGCGGCCAGCGTGGCCGCATAGTCGCGCACCTCGCGGTGGGCCGGGCACAACGCGTACGGATAGACCTCGCCGAAGCAATTGACCACCGCGACGTCCGGTCGTCGCGTGCCCAGCCGGGTGTTGTGGGTGAGCACGATCCAGGCCGTCACCTTCTTCCCGGCGTTCTTCAAAGCCGCCGCCGCGTCGCCGAAGGCGTCCGGCGAGGTGACCCAGTCCGGTTCGAGGGGGCGCAGATCCTGGCCCTTCCAGGCGGCCGAGCGCGTCGGCCGGTAGAGGGCCGCCCAGCGCGCCTCGACGATCTGGTGCTCGGGGTGCAGCGGGGTGGCGGCCCGGGTCGAGTGGTAGGCGGCGGCCAGCGTGACGCTTTCCGGAGCCCGCTGCGCGAACAGCGGGTCGCCCAGCACGTCCCACGGGTAGGCGTGCCCGCTCACCATCGTGGCCTCCGCTTGGCGAAGCCCGGCTCGACCCGCTGCCGGTAGCCGGTGTCGTCGCGTTCCCGGATGCCGCAGCGCACCCAGTTCTCGTGCAGCCGGGCCAGCGCGTCCTCGTCGAGGGTGACGCCCAGGCCCGGGGTGTCGGGCACCCGCGCCGAGCCCTCGCTGATCACGAGCGGGTCGGCGACCACGTCCACCCCGGACTGCCAGGGCGTGTGGGTGTCGACCGCGTAGTTGAGGTTCGGGGTCGCGGCGGCCAGGTGGGTCATCGCGGCCAGGCTGATGCCGAGGTGGCTGTTGGAGTGCATGGACAGCCCGATCCCCCAGGTGCGGCAGATCGCGGCCAGCTCGGCCGAGGCGCGCAGGCCACCCCAGTAGTGATGGTCGGCGAGCACGATGCCGACCGAACCTCGTTCGACCGCCTCGGGAAGGTCGGCGAACGCCACGACACACATGTTGGTGGCCAGCGGCATCGGCGACTTCTCGGCGACGGCGGCCATGTCGGCGCGGCCGCCGGTCGGGTCCTCCAGATATTCGAGCAGCCCGTCCGTCTCGAGTGCCACCTTGATCGAGGTGTCGACGGTCCAGGCCGCGTTCGGGTCGAGGCGCAGCGGCAGGCCGGGGAACGCGTCGCGCAGCGCCCGGACGGCGGCGATCTCCTGCTCGGGCGGGAAGACGCCGCCCTTGAGCTTGATCGAGCCGAAGCCGTACCGGTCGATCATCTTCCGGGCCTGGGCGACGATGCCTTCCTCGTCGAGGGCGGCGCCCCACTCGTCCGGCTCGGCGTTCGGGTGGCCGGCCCATTTGTAGAACAGGTAGGCCGAAAAAGGGACCAGGTCTCGGACCTTGCCACCGAGCAGGTCGTGGACCGGCCGTCCGATGGTCCGACCTTGCAGATCGAGCAGCGCGACCTCGAACGGTGACACCACCCGCGCGAGGGTCTTCTCCGTGGTCGAAGCCCCGGTCAGACCGTGCCGGTCGGGGACGTCCGCAGCGCCGAGGGCAAGAGAAACCCGCCGGCGCAGTTCCGACAAGTCGTAAATGTCGAGGCCGCGCAACCGACGGGCAGCCGATTGCACCAGCGAGAGGTGCGGGGCGTCCCCATAGGTCTCCCCCAACCCCACAAGGCCATCGCAGAAGACCTGGACGATCGTGCGCAGAGCCCACGGTTCGTGGACACCGGCCGAGTTGAGCAGAGGCGGATCGGGAAAGGCGATCGGTGTGACGACTACATCGCGAATCTTCATCCCTTGATGGCTCCCGAGGTGAGGCCGCGCATGAACTGGCGTTGCAGCGCGAGGAAGGCGATGACCGACGGCAGCAGGGCCAGCAGCGCCGAGGCGATCACCACGCCGGTGCCGACCGTGTCGTCGGCGCGCAGGCTGCGCAGCGCCAGGGCGAGCGTGAACTTCGACGAGTCCTGCGCCACCAGCAGCGGCAGGACGTACTGGTCCCAGATCATGTTGAAGCCGAAGATGCCGATGACACCGAGCGCGGGCCGGCACAGCGGCAGCACGACCGAGAAGAAGATGCGCAGGTCGCCGGCGCCGTCGAGGCGGGCCGCCTCCTCCAGCTCGACCGGCACCTCCTTCATGAACTCGGTCATCACCAGGATCGAGAACGCCCACGCGCCGAGCGGCACGATCATGCCGGCCAGCGACCCGATCAGGTTGACGTGAATGACCGGGACGTCGGCCAGCACCAGCGACAGCGGGATCGCCAGGATCTCCTCGGGCAACATCATCGTCGACAGGATCAAAAGAACGACGAGACGCAATCCGGGGAATTGCTTGCGGGCCAGGGCGTACGCGGCGGAGATGCTCACCAGAATCTGCAGGAGCAGCCCTCCACCCACCACGATCAGCGAGTTCGCGAGGTAGCGCAGCACACCCTGATGGAAGGCCTCGGTGAAGTTGTCGATCGTGAAGCCGTGCGGGATCAGCGACAGCTTCGTCGGGTCGGTGACCTTGCCGAACGCACTGACCAGCAGGGCCAGCAGCGGTCCCGCGAAGACGAAGACGACCACGGCGTAGAGGATCGTCTTGACCGCCACGCCGATCGGACCGCGCGCCCCGCCCAGCCCCAGCGCGGTGTCGAGCCGCCGGTTCATCGGGCTCGCCGCCGGCGGCTCTGGGCGATCAGCGTCAGCACGATCGTCGCGACCAGCAGGATCATGGCGCCGGCCGAGGCGACGCCGAGCTCGTTGCGTTCCAGGCCGAGCTTGTAGACCAACGTCATGACCACCTCGGTCGACCCGCTCGGGCCGCCGTTGGTGAGCAGGTAGATCTCGGTGAAGACGCGCAGCCCGCGGATCGCGGCCAGCGTCAGCACGATGCCGAAGACCGGGCGCAGCGCGGGGAACGTGACCTTGGTGAGGCGCTGCCAGATGGACGCCCCGTCGACCTCGGCCGCCTCGTAGAGCGTGCGGTCGACCCCGGCCAGCCCGGCCAGGAAGATCATCATGTCGTAGGGGGCGCTGCGCCAGATGCCGACGCCGAGCACGCTTATCAAGGCGGTGTGCGGCGAGTCGAGGTACTGCGACGGGCCCAGCCCGAACCAGCCGAGCACCGAGTTGAGCGCGCCGTCGGCCGCCGGGTAGTAGATGATCCGCCACAGCGCGGCGACCACGGCCATCGCGGTGACCGTGGGCAGGAAGACGGCCGTACGGACGATCCACAGGTGCCGCGCGGTGCCCTCGAGCAGCAGGGCCAGAACCAGGCCGACCAGCATCGAGCCGCCGGTCTGGGCGACCGCGATGACCGCGGTGTGCCAGCAGGCGGACAGAAACGAGCTGTCGGTCAGAACCGAGCGGTAGTTGTCGAGCCCGACCCACTGGTCGCCGAGGTACGGGCGTACGTTCTTGAAGCTCATGCTGATCGCCCGGATCATCGGCACGAACTTGAAGAGCGCGAACAGGATCAGCGCGGGCGCCAGGAACAGCCACGCCGAGTAGTGCCGGCGTACGGAATCAAGCGCCCGCATGCGGCGGCGCGCCGGCCGTTCGGGCGCCGAAGCACCTTCCTGGGCCGGCGCGGTCGTCGCGATCGTCATGACCGCCCGCACCGAGCGGCACCCGCCGGCGGGCATGACAGAGCCGGCTCGGTCATCACGCCTTCGCCCCCTGCTTGCTCAGCTCGTCGTTGAAGGTGCCGGCGAGCTTGTCGAGCTGGGTCTTGACGTCCAGCGAGCAGTTGGACGCGATCGCGTTGAGCGTGTCCGCCGAGTCCTGGCGGAACGGCGACCAGTCCGGCACGGCGGGTGCGTAGTGGGCATCCTGCTGGAGCAGCTGACCGAACAACGTCCAGCGGGGGTCATTGCGTACGGAATCGGTGTTGACCTTGCTGTTGACCGGTGACCGGACCACGTTGCCGTCGGTGTTGCCGGCCATGCCGAGGGTCTGGCCCTCGACCGAGGTCGCGAACTCGGCGAACTTGAGCTGCCCGGCCGGGTTCTTCGAGCCGGCCATCAGATAGATGTTCTCGCCCTCGCCGAGGGTGGCCGGCGCGGTGCCGTCCGGTCCCGCGGGCAGGGCGAGCACCTCGTACTTGTCCTTGCCGAGGTTCTTGTCGAAGCGGGCCATGTTGTACGGCCCGGTCAGATAGATGCCGCCCTTGCCCGACTCGAACAGCGGGTGGGCGTCGGTCGTCTGCGCGGTGATCGAGCCCGGCACCACCGTCTTGTCGGTGCAGAACTGCTTCTTCAGCTCGTCGACCGCGGCCACCGACTGCGCATTGTTGATCGCCGGGGTGTAGGCGCCGGGCTTCCCGCTGAGGAAGTCGCCGCCGTTGGACCACAGCCAGGTCGAGAAGTACCACGACAGGTAGCCGCGCTTGGTCGAGCCGGGGATGACGTAGCCGTACGTGTCGGCCTTGCCGTCGCCGTCCGGGTCACGCGTGGTGAAGGCCTTGGCCAGCGCGTCGAGGTCGGCCCAGCTCTTCGGCTCGGGCAGGCCGACCTTGGTACGCCAGTCCTTGCGGATCAGCAGCGCGTACGACTGCAGCGAGAACGGCACGCCGTAGATCTTCCCGTCCGAGGCGGTCGCCGACTGCCACGCCGACCCCAGATCGGCCGCGCCGGTGAAGGTGCTCTTGTCGACCGGCGTGACGATGCCCTGCTTCACCAGCGTGCCGACCTGGTCGGTGTCGTTGATGACGATGTCGGGCAGGTGTTTCTGCGCCGCCGCCTGCTGCAGCTTGGTCTCGAAGTCGTCGAACAGCGCGGTCACCTTGGCCGGGATGCCGGTCTCGGCGGTGAACTTCGCGGCCAGCTGGATGTCGGTCTTCTCGGTGTTGGACCCGGGTGGTTTGCGCACCCAGATCTGAAGCTCGGCCTTGGCGTCGGCCTTCGGCTTGTCGCTGCCGCACGCCACCAGGCCGCCGGCCGCGATGACGGCGGCCACCGCCACCGCGAGCGCTCTCCTCCCAGCCACGTGCCTGCCTCCTGTCTACATATGTGGACGTAATTTGCGTCTGTGGAACGCGAGTAGGGACAAGCTAACCGCCGGTATGATGACCGTCAACACTGAAGAAACATTCGATCGTGATGGTTGGGATCAATGCCCCGAGCCCTTGCTCCATCGGAGGCCGTCAATGACGCCTCCCCGGTCAAATCGGCCGAGCGCACCGTGAAGATCCTGGAGACGCTGGCCGCCTCACCGACCCGGCTGACCCTGTCGGAGCTGCAGGAGCGGATGGGCTACCCCCGCTCCAGCCTGCACGCGCTGGTCCGCACGCTGCGCGAACTCAAGTGGGTCGAGGCCGACGAGACCGGCTCGGCGTTCGGCGTCGGCCCGCACGCGCTGCTCTCCGGCACCGCCTACCTCGACCGCGACCCGGCGCTGCGCTTCGCCTACGAGACCCTCGAAGACCTGCGCACCGAGATCGGCTACACGATCCACTACGCCCGCCGCGACGACGGCCATGTGCTCTACCTGGCCAGCCGCGAATCCCGCGACACGGTCCGGCTGGTCCAGCGGGTGGGCCGGCGGCTCCCCGTCAACGTGACCGCGCTCGGCCAGGCCCTCCTGGCCGACCTGACCGAGGCCGAGATCGACGCCCTGCTCCCGGCCGGCCTGGAAGGGCTGACGCCCAACAGCATCACCGATCGGCCGGCGTTGCACGCCGAGCTCGACGCCGTACGCAAGAGGGGCTGGGCCTTCGAGCGCGAGCAGAACACCGAGGGCGTCGCGTGCGTGGCGGTGGCCGTCGGCTACCGCATCCCGGCGACGGACGCGATCAGCTGCTCCATGCCCGCTCACCTGGCCACCGGCGACCACCTGGACCAGGTCGTCGCGGCCGTGACCAGGCACACCGAGGCCCTGGCCCGCACCCTGCGCCGCGAGGGCATCCGCTAGGTCACCCGACCACTTCGCCGCCGACCGGGCCGCCGGCGCGGTCACCCGATCACTTCGCCGCCGACCGGGCCGCCGGCGCCGAGGTCGGCCACCTTGACCAGCCCGGCCCAGCCGTCGTCGTACTCGAAAACGACCCGGGTGGCGCCCGCGTCCTGCCGGACGATGCCGCGCAGCTTGGCCGCCTGGTCGGCGTCGAGCCGTACGCCGTGCGGGGTGCCGGTCGCGCGCACGGTGCCCAGCGAGCCGTTGAGGACCAGGCACAGGCCGGTGCCGCCGACCTCCATGTAGTAGCTGTCGCCGTCGCACATGCCGAGGAACCGGCCGACGACACCGGGCCGATCCTCCGGGGCCACGACGGTGCTGACGGCATCGTCGACGGTATAGACCTGGACCGTGTGCACGCCCGCGGGCAGAGGCTGATTGCCGGCGTGGCTCACCACGTAGGCGGCACCGGTCGCGACGGTGGTCAGGACGGCGCCGGCCCCCGCGACCAGCAGGACGGGCCATCGGCGGCGGCGGCGCGGGCGGGTCGTGATCGGACGGTCGAGCTCGATTGTGGAAGTCATGGCCTCAACCTATGAACGGACCACCCCCGGTTACGTGAGTCGGCGTACTCAACCGGCCTGAGCGAAGCAACCCGGCGTACCGGCGTCGCTCCCGTGGCCGCCAACCCGCACGACGCCCGGTCGGTGGCACTGTGGCCTGGGGCTGCGCAGACTCGGCGCAATCCAGTCCGGAACGACCGGGCGGCAGGCCGACGACCGGCGACCACGTGCCCTGGATCCTCCTGGACCAACCGGGAATGGCCCTGGGCTGGTCAGGGCCGGACGGAGCCGTGACGGCCTTTGGGAGGTGCTGAGCAGTCCGTCGGCCGGCCGATTCGTGCCGCAGCATGCCACCGGTCGCCGCATGCCACCGGTCGTGGCATGCCGCGGGTCGCCGAATACGCGGCGGAGATCGGCCGGCCCTTCATGGCAACGTTTCCCCATCGCGACGAGAGGGTCGAGAGCGTCGGGCAGGACCACCGGTGGCAGGCGCTGGCCCGACGAGCGCCGGCGCGAAGCGACGGTCAGCGGGGGCTGGGCGCCCGAATGCGTCCCGGCCGGAACCAGCGAGCTCGACGATCAGCGCACGCGGGAACTTGAGCGCATCCTCACCGGATCTAGCGCGAATCGGCGATCAGGGCGCGGAGGCGACCGAGGGCGTCCTGGCGGGCGGCGGTCAGGGACGGCTCGCCGGTGACCGCACTGGCCCAGACCGGGAGCGGTCGCGGGGTGCCCGCGACCGCCGCGATGATCTCCAGCCGGAGGGCGGGGCCCCAGGTGCCGCCGAGCACGATCTCGGAGGGGTCGGCCAGCGCCACGATGGCGGCCACCACGCCGGCGACCGCCTTGCCGATCGCCATGCGGTCGGCGGCGGGTGCGGTGAGGAGACGGGGGACGTCGATCGCGCTCGACGACGGCTGCCGTAGGCCGAG
>DASWRZ010000402.1:0-8390 GCA_036402935.1 Actinoplanes sp. | reverse complement strand
TGTTCAGGCGGACGGCGACCAGCGGGCCGGCCGACGGGTCGAGGATCCGGTGGGCCGGCGCGGTGCGGCTCAGCGAATCCCCGAGGTACGACAGCGCATTGCGGATGCCCATGACCTGAGCGTCCTTGCTGTAGTTGTTGTCCATCTCGCGGTCGCGGGCCTCGATCTGCCGCTGAACCTCATCCAACTTCAGCAAACCGTTGCCGGCCAACCTGTTCATTGCGGCCACCAGGTCGGCGATGTTGTCGGCCCGTACGAAATCGGCGCCCTTGTTCTCGAAGTTCTGGATCGGCCCCGGGGTCTGCCAGATGCGCGAGAGCAGCAGCAGAATGTTCTTGTTGGTCAGGTCGGGGTTCTGCTCGGAGCCGGAGAGCGCGTACTCCTTGTCCACGATCTTCTGCGTGCTGACGAACCAGGAATAGTCGTAGCCGGTCGAGGCGATCGTCCCGAGCGTGTGCAGCGTGTCGTAGCCGGGCATGTCCGGCGCCGGGAACCGTTTGCCGGTGGCGTCGAACCACATCGACGACGGGCCCGGCAGGATGCGGATGCCGTGGTTGGGCCAGATCGGCGCGAAGTTGCGCAGCCCCTCGGTGTAGTGCCACATCCGGTCGCGGTTGACGACGCGGCCGCCGGCCTGTTCGGTGATGCCGAGCATGCGGCCGTCGACGTGCGCGGGCACGCCGGTGACCATGAACTTCGGCACCGGTCCGAGGCGGGCCGGCCAGTTCTGCCGAACCAGGTCCTGGTTGCCGCCGATGCCACCCGAGGTCACCAGCACGACCGGGGCCCGCAGAGAGAAATCGCCGACTTCGACTCGCGAACTCGGCGTGCCGCGCGCCGCGCTGCTGGGTTCCAGGACCTTTCCGCGTACGCCCGTGACCGCGCCGCCGGCCGTCACGATCTCGTCGACCCGATAGCGGAACTTGAAGGTGACCTTCCCGGCCGCGGCGCCCTCGCGCACCTTCCTCACGAACGGCTCGAGCACGGCCGGCCCGGTGCCCCACGTGACGTGGAACCGTGGCACCGAGTTGCCGTGCCCGTCGGCGAGACCGCCCCCTCGTTCGGCCCAGCCCACGAGCGGGAACCACTGCACCCCGAGCCCGGCCAGCCAGGACCGTTTCTCGCCGGCCGCGAACTGCACGTACGCCTGCGCCCACTTGTAGGCCCAGTAGTCCGCGCCCGCCGGGTCGTCGACGCCCCGGTCGAACCCGGCCGCTCCCTGCCAGTCCTGCCAGGCCAGGTCGTACGAGTCCTTGATGCCCATGAGCTGCTGCTCGGCCGAGTTGACGAAGAACAGCCCGCCGAACGCCCAGTACGCCTGGCCGCCGAGACCGGCCTCGGGCTCCTGGTCGAGCAGCAGCACCTTGCGCCCGGCCGCGATCAGCTCGGCGGTGGCGACCAGCCCGGCCAGCCCGTGCCCGACCACGATCGCGTCGGCGTCGTCGGCCGCCGCGGCCCCGAACGCGGGCGCCGCGGCCGTGCCGACGGCCAGCCCGGTGGCGATTCCGCCCGCTGCGGCAAGTGCCGTGCGGCGACTGAATGTGGGTTCCATGGACCCTCCCCGAACCGATGCATCGACGTGAGGTTCTTTCGCGTTCGCGCTACAGAGGATCACGTCGATGGATCGTGGGGGTAGTAGCGAACAACGGGCCGGGAAGACTTTGTGGATCGCCTACAACTGGTGGATCAGGATGTCGAACGGGTCGAGGAACTCGTGCTCGCCGGTCCCGGTCGACTGGGTGCGCAGCCCCTGCAACTCGGGCACCCCGGCCCGATAGCCGAGCCGCTCGTACAGCCGGCGGGCGTCGATGTTCCACTCGTCGACGCCGAGCGCGACCCGGTGGAAGCCCGCCGCGCGCAGGGTGGCCTCGGCGTACCGGAGGAGGCGCGTGCCGATCTTCAGGCCGCGCATCTCTTTCTGCACCTCGAAGTGGTAGAGCAGCGGCACGTCCGGCAGGCATCGGTTGACCTCGGGCTCGTCGGCCCTGGTCCAGCTGACCCAGACCGCGCCGACCGGCATCCCCTCGGCGTCGATGGCGACCAGGATGCGGCCCTCGCCCCGCGCCTGGGCCGGCACCCGGGCCCGGAAATAGGCGCCGTGCTCGCGGCCCAGCGAGTGACCGAGCTTGCGCACGTCACGTCGCCGGGCCCGGCGGAAGTGCACCTGTGCGGCCGAGTCCACGTCGACATCCAACTCCGGATCGAGGTTCAGGGCTACTGACTGAAGTCCCTGAAACCATCATGTAACGCGGCGCGGTCAGTGACTGAGGAAAAGCGTGACAATCAGCAACGCGATGGCTGCCAGCAGTAGAGCGCCGACCCCGAGGGCGGCCATGACGAGTCGCACGAGTTCGCCGATCGGTGCGGTGGCCCGCCGCAGCTGTTTCAGCGCGGCGGTCAGAAGGATCACCACAATGATCACGACGACGAGATAGATGCCGTGGTCACTCGGGGTGGCGCTGTCCGGCAGGGCGGTCGGCAGGCCTTGGTGTACGGCGTGGGCGATCGGTACTAACGTAGACATGAGCAGGCCTTCCCGGTGCATGAGATTTCCCGGTGCATAGGAGCGGGTGTCTGCGAGAGAACGTCTCCGGCCGCAATCCGGGGGCGTTCTCGTTTTCGCGGCGCCTTTGCCGATGTCCGGCGGAGGCGACCCGGATGGCTGAATCCGATGCCCCGGGACCGCCGCCCTTCAGGACTTAACTATCGTTAGGTTAAACTTCAGCTGCGAGCTGAAGTAAGGGGTTTGCGAGATCTATTCGTGACCGTGCGAAGAGCTCAGGTCGGGCGTGGCTGGCACGTGCGATGCCGTTCAGCTAGGGTTTGGTAACTTCAGCTGAAGTTTGACGGAGGGATCGCCGTGACCCGCCCCGAGGAGCCGCTGGCCGCCCGCCTCCGCGACCTGCGGACAGGTGCCGGGCTGACCCAGAAAGACGTCGGCCGAGCCCTCGGCGTCAGTGTCCCGCTGCTTTCCTCGTGGGAGAGCGGCAAGGCCACTCCGCCGCACGTGCGCCTCGAGGCGTACGCCCGCTTGTTCTCCTACGACCGGCCGCCGGGCCGGGGCGTCAAGCCGGGTTTGCCGACGCTGAGCCTGCTCTCCGGCTCCGAACGCGAGCGCTACGACGGACTGCTGCTCGAACTGACCCGGCTGCGGGGCGGCGGCGCGACCGAGTCGGCCGACCAGGCCGCGCCCCACCCGCTGCGCTTCCCGCCCGGCGAGCCGATCACCGTCGTCTGCTCCGAACTCGACGACGACCGGCGATCCAAGATTGGTTATGCCGACGCGCGGAGCCCCGACTTCGTCGAGTCCTACAAGTACGCCGACCTCGACGCGCTGATCGCCTTGCTCCCGCACGTGGGCACGCTCAATCCGGCGAGTGACATCGTGGTCGACACCTGGGACGCGCTCTCGCCCGACGACCTCCGGGCCCATCTGGTCGCGCTCGGCGGTGTCGACTTCAACGAGCTCATGCGCGAGACGTTGAAGAGCCTCACCGAGCTGCCGGTCAGTCAGCTGGGCCGCGACACCGACGACGACATCGGCGGGTTCCGCATCCGCGACGCGTCCGGCAAGTCCCACGAGGTGCGGCCCCGGCTCGACGGAAAGCGCCTGGTCGAGGACGTCGCCCACTTTCTGCGCGCGCCCAACCCGTTCAACCAGGAGCGCACCATCACCTTCTTCGGCGGCATGTACAGCCGGGGCAGCCTCGGTGTGGTCCGGGCGCTGACCGAGCCCGGGCTCAAGGACCGCAACGCCGCCTATCTGGCCCGCCGGTTCCCGGGCGCGCCGACCTACAGCGTCGTCTCGCGGGTTCCGATCTTCATTCAGGAGGTCGTGGTGCCGGACTGGACCCAGCCCGAGAGCCGCCTGCACGAGTGGCCGCCGGCCTGACCGGGCGGGCTGGTCGGGCGGACGGCGAGGCCGTCGATCGCGGTATATTTCCCGCTGTCAGGGACTAGATCCGCAAAGGCGGTCGCATGATCCGGTCGCACGCCGAGGGTCACGGCCCGTCCGTCCCGGACGTACGTCACCCCACGACGCAGCACGCGTCCCATCTCGACCTGCTGGTCCGCAACGTGTCCTCGCCGTCGGGTCCCGCGGTCGACGCGATCGTGGTGCCGGCCGCGCGCGACGCGGCCTATCTGCACGCCGCCTCGGTCCTCGCGGCCGAGGTCGCCTGCCCGCTGCTGGTCCTCACGAGCCGGCGGGCGAGTGCCGCCGAGGCTCAGGCGGTCGCGGCCGGGCACGGCGTACGCCCGCTGGTCGTCGACATCCACCGCCAGTCGCTGCCGGTGCGGCTGGAGACCCACTCGGGGCCCTATTCGCGGACCTCCGACACCGCCCTCAAGCGCAACCTGGCCCTGCTGCTGTCGAGGCTGGCCGGCTGGGAGTGCGTGCTCTTCCTCGACGACGACGTGACCGACATCCATCCGGCCGAGCTGCGCACCGCGGCCGCGCTGATCGGCAGATACCGTGCGGTCGGCCTGGAAAACGTCGGCTGGTTCGACAACTCGGTGGTCTGCCACGCCAACCGTGACACCGGAGGCGAGCAGTTCTGCTTCGTCGGCGCGGGCGGCCTGCTGGTTCCGGCGGCGCGCACCCACTCGTTCTTTCCCAACGTCTACAACGAGGACTGGTTCTTCCTGCTCGACGAGGACGGCCTGACCGAGGTGGCGATGAGCGGCCACTGCGCGCAGGCGAGCTTCGATCCCTACGCGGATCCGGCCCGGGCCCGGCGGGAGGAGTTCGGCGACTGCCTGGCCGAGGGCCTGTTCGCCCTGCTTGACGACGGGGCCCAGCTGGGCGATGCCGATCATCGCTACTGGCGGTGGTTCCTCGATCAGCGCCGCCGGCTGATCGAGGAGATTATCGGCCGGGCGCGGCACCGGCCGAAGGAGCCGGGCCGCCGGGAGCGCATCCTGGCCTCGATGAACGCCTCCCGCGACGCCCTGGCCGACGTCTCGGCCAGCCTCTGCGTCGCCTATCTGGACGCCTGGCGCCGCGATCGCGAGCGCTGGGCCGACTACGTCAGCGGCCTCGACGGCCGCCTCAGTCCGACCGAAGCCCTGGTCCGCCTGGGCCTGGCGGCCTAGAGGCCCTAACTCTCCTGGAGGCGGTTCTCGCGGAGCCAGTCGCTCGCCCGGCGCTTCGACGCCCGGGCCAGCCACGCGTCCTGGACGACCTCGGTCAGCTCCCGCCGGGTCAGCTCGCCGATCCGCGCGGCCCGCAGCAGTACCGAGGGGTGGCCGTTGAAGTGCGGCGTGGTGAAGAACGGCGACCCCGGATCCTGCACCAGCGCCTGCTTGTCGTCGTCGGACGGCACCCAGAAGACGATGACGTCGGTGTAGCGCTCGCCGGTGTCCGGGTCGAAGGCGTCCGGCCGGGGCGTGCGGAAGAAGACGAAGGACTTGCCGCCGACTTGATAGACGGGATTGTCGTGTTTGTCGCCGTAGATCACCGTCACATGCGGCATTGCCGAGGCCACCGAATGTATATCGGCCACGGTTGCCGGGCGTTCCCCTCGTGAAGGCACGGCCGAAGGATATCAATACTTTCGGTAATGGATGCGGCACCCAGCGACGGTTTTATTTTGTTTTTCAAGGGAACTAATAACAAACTTTAGTGATCAAGGTCACCTCAACAATGGGCAACGCGGCTCGATGCATCGCCCGTGACCTGCGGCGTTGCCCGAAGATCCGCCTCGTTCGGCCCGCCGTCCACATTGCTATTCGGGATGACCCGCTGTGCTACGTTTCCCGGCGACCTAGGCCCACCGATTTGCATATCTCGATCAGTGCTGCCGGTTTTTCGTCGCGTTCGCAGAATGTCCCTGCGCAACACCGCCTCCTCGGCGAGCAGCCCGGTGAAGCACCTATTCACTCGTGGGAGCAACAGCATGCCGGAGAGCGACCAGTTCCTGTACCGCTCGTCGTCCGAGGTGCCGTATTTCAGCCGGGACGGCGAGACCTACCTGGCCGAGATGCCGCTGCGGGACCTGAAGAAGACCCTGCCGTTGCGCGTACTGTCCGAAGAGGACTTCGAGTTCTGGCAGACGTACGGCTACACCATCGTCCGCGAGGCCGTGCCGCGCGAGACGGCCCGCAAGATGCTCGACTTCGCGTTCGAGTTCCAGGGCTACGACCCGAACGACCCCGGCACGTGGTACCCGGAGCGCGAGTTCAAGGACGAACTCGACCGCGACCTCTACGTGCTCGGCTTCGTCGAGGCCTACCAGCACCAGCTGATGTGGGACGCGCGGATGGCCCAGCGGGTCTACGACGCGTTCGTCGACGTCTGGGACACCGAGAACCTGTGGGTGAGCCTGGACCGGCTCAACCTCAACCCGCCCAACGTGGGCAACCGAGCCCGCGCGATCATCCCGCCGACCGAGCGCGGCTTCGACATCAACCTGCACTGGGACGTCGACACCACGCTGGCCGTGCTGCCGCAGCGGGTGCAGGGCATCATCGCGCTGCACGACTCGGAGGAGGAGCTGGGCGGCTTCCAGTGCGATCCGGAACTGTTCCGCCGCTTCGAGGACTGGCGCCTGCGCCAGCCGGCCGACCGCGACCCGGTACGCCCGGACATCGACCGCAACGAGTTCCCCGTCGTGCGCCCGCAGCTCAAGGCCGGCGATCTGCTGATCTGGAACGGCCTGGTGGCGCACGGCGTCGCCCCGAACCGGTCGGCCGGCAAGTGCCGCTCGGTGCAGTACCTCACGATGATGCCCGCCTTGCCGACCCACGAGAAGCTGGTGGAGTCGCGGGTCAAGTCGTGGCGCGAGCTGATGACCCCGGAATGGAACTCCACTCTGGTCGGTGACGCGCACAAGCACGAGTCGCTGCGGTACGGCCCGGCCGAGCTCACCGAGCACGGCCGGCGTCTGCTCGGCGTGGACGAGTGGTGACGGCCGAGATGCGAAAGGTATGCCTGGCGCTGCCCACCCATCGGGAGTGCACCGGCACCATCGCGGCGATCGCAGCCGAGGCGGCGTACGGCGCGAGCACCTTCGGAGTCCAGGTCGAGTTCCTGATCCTCGACTCGTGCGACGCCGCCACCTTTGCGGCGCACGCCCACGCCGTACGGAATCTGCCGCAAGCGGACGGCGTCAGCGTGACCCATCTCGACGAGGCCGCTCAGGCCGAGTTCCTGAATCGGGCGATCGCCGATGCCGGCGTCGCCAAGCCGGAGCTGATCTCCGAGCTGATGCTGCCCAGCCGGGCCTCCTACGGCGCCTGCACCAACCGGGCGTTCGTCATCGCGGCCGCACTCGGCTGCGAATCGGTGCACCGGCGCGACTCCGACGTGGCGTTCCAGGAGTTCGAGGGCCGGCCGGTCTACCCGATCCACCACGAGCTGATGTCGATCGGCAAGACCGCTCGTGAGGCCGTCGGCGGCGTCACCGAGGTCGCGCTCGACCCGAGGCACCTCGACAAGCCGGTCGTGACGGTCGGCGCGTCGTTCATCGGCGACCTGTCGGTGGACATCGAGGAGGTGCGCGAGCAGAACCCGCAGGCCTACTTCGACATCGTCAGCCTGTGGGCCGCGCCCGGCGCGACCGAGCAGGAGAAGCGGGAACTGGTCGCGGAATCGTTCACCGGCGCACCGGACGGCGAGTTCCGGGGTGACCGCTCGGTGCTCGGCCTGGTCGACCCGATGCGGGTCGACATGAGCAACATCAGCTACTACCGGGTGCACGAGGACGTGCCGCTGCCGCCGATGACCGACACCATCGGCAGCGATTATTTCCACATCCACCTGGTGCCCGACAGCACGCTCCCGGGCGTGCTGCACAACCGGCACGTGATCAACTATCACACCCCGGACCGCAAGGCCGACGAGGCGTTTCAGATCTACCACCTGCGGCTGGTGAAGTTCTTCCTGTCGACGCTCTACCTGCACCACATCTATGCGTCGATGGGCGCGGCGGGGGAGCGGCTGCTCGACGAGAACCACCGGATCCGGGTACCGCTGCTCGTCGACATGGTGCGCGACAGCTCCACTCAGGACACTTCGGTCAACTTCAGCAAGATGAACCAGCTCGAGCGGGCGTACCGCAGCCTCGGCGGCCGTTACGCGGCCTTCGCCGACAATCTGGCCGGGCGGCACGAGCAACTGGTCGTCGAGGCGCGGCAGGACATCGAGGAGTTCGCCCTGCTGATCGAGGTGTGGGGCCCGCTGGTCGCGGCGGCCAAGGCGAGCGGCCTGTCTTGATGGTCGAAAGCTCTGCCCTGCGGTCCGCCCTCGCCGAGGCGACGGCGGACCGCATCGTGTTCGACCTCGCCGGCATCGTCGACCGGCACGACAACCTGCTGCGCGAACTGCCCGGCGCCGACGTGCGGTTCGCGGTCAAGGCCTGCCCGGTCGACGACGTGCTCGACGCGCTGGC
>DASWRZ010000401.1:0-28257 GCA_036402935.1 Actinoplanes sp. | reverse complement strand
GTGGCCGACGGGTCGCCCCAGGCGAGCTCGCGCAGCAGGCTGAGAGCACCCTCCTCGGGGTCGATCAGTCCGACGCCGCGCCGCGCGTACTCCTGGGTCAGCTCGGCCGTGACCATGCCGCCGTGCCCCTCCCCCGGCGCCCAAGGTCCCCAATGGACGGTAAGCAACCGGCGGCCGGTCCGGGCGGCCCAGCGCGCCCCGAGCGAGTCGAGCGCGTCGTTCGCGGCGGCGTAGTCGCTCTGACCCCGGTTGCCGTACGCGGCGGCGATGCTGCCGAAGAACACCACGAAGCCGACCCGGTCGCCGATCGCGTCGAGAACGTTGCGCGCCCCGTCGACCTTGGTCGCATAGACCCGGCCGAACGACTCCGGAGTCTTGTCGGCGATCAGCTTGTCCTCGATCACCCCGGCCGCATAGACGACCCCGTCGATCCGGCCGTGCTCGTCGCGGATCTTCGCGAGCAGGTCACCGATGCCGGCGGCGTCGCGTACGTCCGCGGCGTGATAACGCACCGCCGCGCCCAGGTCCGTCAGCTCGGCGATCGTCGCCTCGACCTCGCGGGCGGCGAGAATCGCCGCCGCGGTCCGCTCGATCTCGGCCGGTGAGCGCATGCCGCGCCGCGCCAGCGCGGCGCGCAAGGCCGTCTTGTCCGCGCCCGGCGGCAGGTCCGGCCCGACCGTTCCCTCCGGCAATGGCGTACGGCCGATCAGCTCGATCCGGCAGCGCGCCGCCCCGGCCAGCGCGCGGGCGAACCACGGCGTGATCCCGCGGGCACCGCCTACCAGCACGACCACCGAGTCCGGTCCGAGCCCGATCGCCCGGACCTCGGCCACGCCGTCACCGGCCGGCCCGGCGCCGCCCGCGGCGAGCGGGCCCAGCTCCTGCCGCATCAGATCGTCGAGGTGCCGGCCGCTCGCCGTGTGCGCCACCACGGGCGCGTTCCGCCGGTCGGCCAACTCCCGCAGCACCGCCGGGGCGACCTCCACTCCCGACTCGACCTCGAGATAGCGGACGACGGTCTCCGGGTACTCGCGGGCGACCGTACGGAAGAGACCGCCCAGCCCGTCGGTCCGCTCCCCGGGCCGGCCCGCCGCCAGCACCCAGCGGGGCCGGCCGGCGAGCGCCTTCCGCAGGAAGGCGAACGCCTGCGGCAGCAGCGGAGCCGGCGCGTCGAGCAGGCCGTCGAGCAGCACCACCCCGTCGGCCGCCGACGGATCGTCGTCGAGCGAGGCGGTGACCCCGGCGGCCCCGCGGCGAGCCAGAAGTTCGGCGAGCGCGGGCGTCTCGGGCGCCCCGCCGGTGATCAGGAAGCGCGCGCCTTCTAACGCGGCCGGGACGTCGTCCTCCGCCTCGGCCGCCCGCCGCGCCGAGACCAGCCGTTGCGGGGCGACGCCCCGGCCGGCGTGCCCGGCGGCGCCGCTCTGCCCGTTGACCTGCGCGCCGTCGACCGGGTGGCCGTTGACCTGCGGCCCGGCGATCCCCGGGCTGGGGGCCGGCTGCCCACTGGCCGTTTGCCCGCTTGCCGGTTGCCCGTTGAGCTTCGGACCAGTGATTTGCGGACCGGTGACCTGAACGTCGTCGATCGCCTGGCCGTTGATGTGGGAGTCCAGCCACTGCACCATGACGCGTACCGTGCGGGCCTTGACCAGTTCCTCCAGTTCCGACTCGTCGCCCTCGGCCGACAACCCCAGCCTCGACGCCACCTCACCGGCTACCTCGGCGCGCTTGATCGAATCGATACTGAGATCCGCCTCCAGATCCAGATCCAGCTCGATCAACTCCACCGGATAACCGGTCCGGTCGCTGATCACCGCCAGCACCGCGCCTTGCACATCAACCACGGGCTCGGCGGGCGCTGTGGATGGCGCGACGGAATTGTCGTGCCCGCCTGGTTCACTCACCCCACCCAGCACGGGGTGGGGTGGCGCTACCGCGGCGCCGGCCGCCTCCGGTGCGACAGCGACAGCGGCAGCCGCCGTCGCCCCGCCGACCGCCGGCTCTCCGCCGGGAGCCTGGGCCACGTCGGGCGCCGCCCCGATCCGGCCGGCCAGCCAGTCGACCATGGCACGTACGGTGCGGGCCTTGACCAGCTCCTCCAGCTCCGACTCGTCGCCCTCGGCCGACAACCCCAGCCTCGACGCCACCTCACCGGCAACCTCGGCCCGCTTGATCGAATCGACGCTGAGATCCGCCTCCAGATCCAGATCCAACTCGATCAATTCCACCGGATAACCGGTCCGGTCGCTGATCACCGCCAGTACTGCTGCGTGCACATCCACCGCGGGCTCCGCCGGCGCTGTGGACGGCCCCGCGAAACTGTCGTACCGCGCTGCTTCACTCGGCCCACCCAGTACGGGGTGGGCCGGCATCACGCGTGGGGATGGCACCTCGCCAGAGCGAGCGGCTGCCGGGGCTGCCGCGGGCACGACCGAGGCCGCGCCGGAGGCCGGGGCCAGAACGGGCGAGACGGAAGCCGCCGCGGCCCCGCCGGAGGCCGGGGTCAGAACGGGCGAGACGGAAGCCGCCGCGGCCCCGCCGGAGGCCGGGGTGAGAACGGGCGGGACGGGAGCCGCCGCGGCCTCGGCGGGCAGCGCCGGCGCGAGCATCTCCGGCATGAGCTCACCGGCCGGGAACGGCGTCGCGGCCGGCCAGGCCGGCGGGACCGGATGGCCGAGGTAGGCGAGCATCACGTCCCGCTGGGAGACGACCATCTCGCGGGCGGTCCGCAGATACTCGGCCAGAAGCGCGCCGGCGCCGTCCTGGTCCTGTCGGGGGGCGGTAGTGGTCATGGTCAGCTCCTCCGGGAAGCGCGAGATCCGAATGTCGGTGTCCGAGGTGTTCCGGGCGGTGCCGGCGGTGATGGTCACGGCAGCGAGCCGGATCGACGCGCCGTCCGAGCCCGCGACGGCGTCGACGGCCGCCGGAACGAACCGGGAAGTGGCCACGGCGGCCGGAACGACCGGCGAAGAAGCCACGGCCGCCGAAACCAACGGCGAAGAAGCCACGGCGGCGGGAACGACCGGCGAAGGAATCCCCGGCGTGGGACCGTCCAGCCGCACCGGCCGGGCCGGGCGCAGGCCGCCCGGGATGAGGCCGCCCCGCGCATCGCGCACCAACTGCCCGTCGACCGTCCACAACGGACGTGTGGGTGCGACCGGCGGAGCGCCCACCCGCCCCTGGAACAACCAGCCGGTATTCACCGGCACCCCGGCACACGCCAGCTGCCCGACCGCGATCAGCAGGTCGCGCAGGCCGTCCCGTCCGTCGCACGCCACCGCCAGGTGCGGCCGCTCCCCCAGCACCGCGCCGACCAGCCCGGTGAGCACCTGGCCCGGCCCCGCTTCGACGAAGATGCGGGCGCCCGCGTCGTACATCGCGGTGATCTCATCGGCGAAGCGCACCGGCGAAGCGATCTGCGCGGCGAGCTCGGCCCGTACCCCGTCGGCCGTGTCCGGATAGGCCGCCGCCGTACGGTTGGCCCAGACCTCGCCGGAAGGCGGCCTGATGTCGTGCCCGGCCAGCACTCGGGCGAAGGTCGCGCTCGCCGCCGCGACCACCGGGCTGTGGAAGGCGCACGCCACCGGGATCTCCCGGGCCGTCAGACCGGCCGAGGCGAGCGCCGAGCGGGCCTGGCCGACCGCAGCGGTCGGGCCGGAGATGACCGTCTGGGTGGGCGTGTTGTGGTTGGCCGCGACGACCGTCCCGGCCAGCCCGGCTCCGGCGAGCACCTCGGTCACCCGCGCGGCGCCCGCCGAGACGGCGGCCATGGTGCCCGGATCGGATCCCGCCGCGGCCAGGATGCAGGCGGCCCGTTCGCGGCTCAGCGTGAGCAGCGTGGCCGGGTCGAACGCGCCCGACACGCTGAGCGCCACCAGCTCGCCGTAGCTGTGTCCGGCCGCGAGGTCGGGCCGCACGCCGAGGCGACGCAGCAGGTGGTCGACGGCAAGGCCGCCGATCCCGAGGGCGGGCTGGGCGGCGCGGGTGTCGCGAAGGCGGTCCTTCTGCGCCTGCGTCTCCGCCGGGTCGAACGCCGTCGGCGGGAAGAGCAGGTCGGCCCAGTCGCGCCCGAGGTCGAGGTAGTGCCGCAGCTCGGGGAAGGAGACGAACAGCTCGGCCAGCCCGCCGGGCCGTTGGCTGCCCTGGCCGGGGAAGAGGAACGCGACCCGGCCGTCCTCGAAGTCGCCGGCCGGCTGGATCAGTCCTCGGCGCGGATCGTGTTCGCCGGCGAGCGCCCGCCGCAGCAGCGAGGTCAGCTCGACGGCATCCCGGGCCACGACGGCGATACGGACCGGGCCGATGCGGGGGTCGCTCTCGGCCGCCCAGGCCGCGGCGGCGGCCGGGAAGGAGGACAACGGGCGATCGAGCAACCGCCGCACATTCCGATGTGCCGCGGCCCGATCGGCGCCGCGGAAACAGAACAGCTCGGCGGGCCAGTCCCGCCGGGCGTGCCGGGGGTCCGCGGCCGGAGCGTACGCGGCGAGCACCGCGTGATAGTTGGTGCCACCGAACCCGAACGCGCTCACCCCGGCAAAGCGCGACGACGCCGGGGCCGCCCACGGCCGGGCCGAGGTGTGGAAGGCGAACGGGCTTTCCGAGGGCGACCACGCCGGATTGGGTCGCGTCAGGTTGATGGTCGGCGGCTTCACCCCGGTGTGCAGGGCGAGCGCCGCCTTGATCACACCGGCCAGGCCGGCCGCACACTTGGTGTGCCCGATCTGCGACTTGACGGAGCCGATCGCACACGAGCCCGGTGCGGCGCCGGCCTCGGTGAACATCCGGGTCAGGGTGGTCAGCTCGGTGCGGTCGCCGACGACCGTACCGGTGCCGTGCGCCTCGACCAGGCCGATGTCGCGGGGGCTGACGCCGGCCATCGCGTACGCGCGGTCGAGCGCCGCGCGCTGCCCCTCCGGCCGGGGCGCGGTCAGCCCGAGTGCCCGGCCGTCGCTGGCCCCGCCCACTCCCTTGACCACGGCGTACACCCGGTCGCCGTCGCGTTCGGCATCGGCCAGGCGCTTGAGCACCAGGGCGGCGACGCCTTCGCCGAGGGCGATCCCGTCGCCGTCGGCGTCGAAGGTGCGGCATCGCCCGGTCGGTGAGAGGGCGTGGGCCGAGGTGAACATCAGGTAGTCGTTGACGCCGTTGTGCAGGTCGGCCCCGCCGCAGATCATCAGGTCGCTGCCGCCACTGGACAGTTCCTTGCAGGCGGCGTCGAGGGCGGCGAGCGACGAGGCGCAGGCCGCGTCGACGGTGAAGTTGGGGCCGCCCAGGTCGAGCCGGTTGGCGACCCGCCCGGCGATGACGTTGGCGAGCACGCCCGGGAACGAATCCTCCGTGATCTTCGGCAACTGCTCGTCCAGCGACGGTGGCAGGTCGCCCAGGTAGGCCGGGAGCGTGGTCCGCAGCGTCTTGGCGCCGGCCAGGTCGCCGCCGGCCTCGGCCCCGAAGACCACCCCGGTACGGCGGTGGTCGGTCGCGTCGTACGGATATCCGGCGTCGGTCAGCGCCCGGTTCGATATCTCGAGGGCGAGCAGCTGGGTCGGGTCGATGCTGCCCAGGGCGGCGGGCGGGATGCCGTACCCGATCGCGTCGAACGGCACCGGATCGAGGAAGCCACCCCATTTGGAGGCGCTACGTCCCGTACGGAAATAGATCTCCTCGTCCCAGCGGTCGCGCGGCACCTCGGTGACCGCGTCGGCGCCCGCGAGAACGGTCCGCCAGTAGCCCTGCAGGTCCTCGGAGCCCGGGAAGACGCAGGCCATGCCGATGATCGCGACGTCGAGCGGGGACGCTTGGACGACCGGCGACGGGTCGTCCGTACGCGCCCGCCGGTTCAGCAGGTCGCGCGCGCCGGTGGTCACCTCGGCGTGCAGGCGGGCGATCGTGGTGACCCGGTCCCGGAGCACCGCGACCTGCCCGGCCATGAACAGGCCCTCGGACGACTGCCCGGCCTCGTCCACCTCGGACAGCGCGTCGCCGTCGCGCCGCAGGCCCTTGCTGGCCACCCGCAGGCGGCCGACGTTGAGCATCTCCAGTTGCTCCCAGACCTGGCGGTTCTCCACCCCGGCCGCCTGCAACCCGTCGCGCAACCCGTGGAAGTCGTCGACGAACGCCGTCGGAAGGCAGCGGGTGGCGTGCCCGGGAGCGGTCTCGAGGAGTGCGGTCCGTTCGGCGCGCAGCGCCTCGCGCTGGAACAGCGGGCGGATCGCGCCGTGCTCGACCGCCTCGGCGGTGAACAGGTAGGCCGTGCCCATCAGCACGCCGATCTGGACGCCGCGCCGGGCCAGCGGCGCGGCCAGGGCCGCCACCATCGCCGCCGACCGGGCGTCGTGCACGCCGCCGGCGAAGAAGACCTGGATCGGATCGCCGGTCGCGCCGGCCTCGTCGAGGTGGGCGGCAAGGACCTCGATCTGGGCCTCCCAGAGCGGAAAGCTGGCCCGCGGCCCGACGTGACCGCCGCATTCGGCGCCCTCGAACACGAACCGGCGCGATCCGGCCGTCAGGAACTGCCGGAGCAGCCCGGGCGAGGGCACGTGCAGGAAGGCGCCGATCCCGGCGCGCTCCAGGACCTTCGCCTGCGCCGGGCGACCCCCGGCGATGATCGCGTACGCGGGCCGTAGCCGCTGGATGACCTCGAGCTGCCCGGAGCGTACGTCGTCCGGGGCGAAGCCGAGCACGCCGACGCCCCAGGGCCGGTCGCCGAGGGCCGCCGCGGCGCCGGTCATCATCCGCTCGGTCTTGCCCGCGTCGGCCAGGGCGAGCGCGAGGAACGGAAGTCCTCCGGCTCCGGCGACCGCGGCGGCGAAGGCGGGCTCGTCGCTGACCCGGGTCATCGGGCCCTGCGCCACCGGTAGGTCCACGCCCAGCGCGCGGGCCAGCGGCGCGCCGGACGCGAGCAGGTCGGCGGCATCCACGCCGGCTTCGTCGATCGCGGCCCGGACCGCGCGTACGGCCGTGCCCGCGCCGGTCCACTGCCGGGCGAACGAGGCGGCCTGCCACCCGTCCTGTCCGATCGCCAGCAGCGTGCCGCCCGGTCCGCGTACGCCGCGCAGTCCCTGCTCGGTGACCACCTCGGTGCCGTCCAGCCGGGCGATCAGGGTGCGCAGCTCGTCCCCGACCTCGCTCTCGGGCAGAAGCAGCAATTGGCTGTCGAGTACGACCCCGGCGGCGCCGCCGGCCACGCAGGCGGCGGCCGTGCGCGGCCCGATCCCTCCGGCCGCCCAGATCGGCGCCGCGCCGGCGCCCGAAGCGTCGGCCAGCAGGCGCTGGAGCAGCACGAACGTGCTGAGCTCGCTCGTCCGGCCCCCGGACTCCATGCCACGCGCGATCAGCCCGCGCGCTCCTGCGGCGACCGCCTGCCGCGCTTCCGCCAGGCTGGTCACCTCGACCAGCACCGGGACGAGACCGGCGAAGTCGGCGATCGGCCGGCCGGCGTCGGCGGTGAGCACGACGACGACGAGCCCGTCGCCGGCGGCGTCGATTACATCGCCGGTCGCCGCCGTACAGCCGGGCCCGATGCGTACGCCGATCGGCGCCCGCGCGGCCGCCTGCCGAAGGATCCGCAGGGGCCAGGCGCCGCCGGCGCCCAGGTCCAGAACGCTCGTCGCGCCGGCGGCGGTGGCCGCGGCCGCGACGTGCGGGCTCGGGTCGATTCCGGTCGCGCCGGTGAGGACAAGGACCGGTTCGCAGGGTGGGGAGAGGGTGCTCATCGGACTCCCGCTTCGTGGCAGTTGGCGCACCATGAACCACGCATGCGCATGGATCTATCTAACGGTGAGTAGGAAGCTAGATGTGCTCGATTACAGACTCGTTAAGCAGAGTTGATCGATCAGGTCCACTTTCTCCGTCCCGACGCGGCGCCGTGAGCTGGATCTTTACGTTTCCATATCAAAAGTCTGCGTGCCGGCCATAACGCCGGACGAATGAAGCAGCTTGGTATGGATTCGGAGAGTAATCAGACTGATTTAACTGTAGGTAGTGGTACGAATTTTTACCCTCAACTACCAGCTGGTAGCCGACGATTTCGGCCGGTGCGCCGCCGGGCACGGCAAGTGACGCAATGGCCATCGACGATCATCAAACGGTCACCGCGCACACATCACTCCAACTCGGACGAGACGCCGCCCCCGGCCTACGACACAAACTGGTTACATGAGCGGTCTTCACATCCGATCAGGCATTCATGAGACTCAATCTCCAACCTCCGGCCACACCCCGGCCGGACCAGGAGAGGAGAAACGGTGCGCACCAGAGCCATCCTCAGCGCCGGCACGCTCGTAGCCTCGATCGGCCTGATCGGCGTCGCCGGCCCGGCAGCCGCGGCGCCGCCGGGACCGGGCACCCCCGCCTTCGCGGTCCAGCACGCCGACGCCGCCGTGCACGATCGGGCGCCGTTGTTCGCCGCTGCCGCGTCCGACACGTTCACCTCCCGCGACGTGGCCCTCGACCCCGACGGCGCCGGCCACGTCCACCTCGACCGGGCCTACCGCGGCCTACCGGTCATCGGCGGCGACGTGATCGCGCACCTCGACCGGGCGGGGACCCTCCGCGCTGTCACCCGCACCCAGGCCGCCCCACTTACGCTGTCCATCTCGCCCGCGCTGACGGCCGCGCAGGCCTCAAGGGACGCGGCGGCCGCCCTGCACGGCGCCGCCACCGGCTCGCCGGCGCTCGCCGTCGACGCGCTGACCACGACACCGGCCCTGGTGTGGCGGACCGACGTGACGACCGGGAGCGGGCTGCGGCACGCGCTGGTCGACGCCCGCACCGGCGCGATCGTCGACAGCTGGGCCGAGGAGGAGACCGTCACCGGCTCCGGAACCGGCTACAACGTCGGCCAGGTCGGCCTGGAGACGACCCAGTCCGGCAGCACCTACCAGCTCAAGGACCCGACCCGGGGCAACACCTACACGGTCACGATGAACAACCGGCGGATCGGCGCGGGCACGCTGCTCACCGACGCCGACAACGTCTGGGGCACCGGCTCGCTGTCCGACGCCCAGACCATCGCCGTCGACGCTCAGTACGGCGTCGCCGAGACCTGGGACTTCTACCTCGACACGTTCGGGCGCCGCGGGATCGCGGGCGACGGTGCCGGCAGCTACAACCGAGTGCACTATGGACGGGCGTACGACAACGCCAGCTGGTCCGACAGCTGCTTCTGCATGACCTACGGCGACGGCGACGGTACCTCGTACGGCCCGTTCGTCGCCCTCGACGTGGCCGGGCACGAGATGACGCACGGCGTCACGTCGCGTACCGCCGGCCTCACCTACAGCGGAGAGTCGGGCGGGCTCAACGAGTCGATGAGCGACATCATGGGCACGCTGGTCGAGTTCTACGCGAACAACGGCACCGACATCCCCGACTACCTGATCGGCGAGAAGATCGCGCTCGACGGCACCCCGCTGCGCTGGATGGACGACCCGTCGAAGGACGGCCACTCGGCCACGTGCTGGAGCAGCACGGTGAAGAACCTCGACGTGCACTACTCCTCCGGGGTGAGCAACCACGCCTTCTTCCTGCTCGCCGTCGGCAGCGGCGCGCACACCGTCAACGGCGTCTCCTACAACAGCCCGACCTGCAACGGCGGCGCCGTCACCGGGATCGGCAACGCGGCCGCCGGGGCGATCTTCTACCGGGCGCTGACCAGCTACATGACCTCGGGCACCACGTTCAGCGGGGCCCGAACCGCCACGCTCTCGGCCGCCACCGACCTCTACGGCAGCGGCAGCGCCGAGTACAACGCGGTCGTCGCCGCCTGGTCCGCGGTCTCGGTCGCCTGACCATCCGGAAGTGGTCACGACGGCACGAAACCAGTCCTGGGTCAGGAAGTTTGCCCCGAGCCGACTCCACCAAGCGATGAGCACTCCCCGGGCGATCGATGTACGCAAAGGTGAGCGGATGGGCATCTCAGTAATGCCGGAATCGGGCGCTGATCAGATCGCCGACCGTGATCGATCGGCCGATCCAGACCCGGCGGGGCCGCTCTAGCGTTGGTCGTATGGGTGAGCTGGGAGTTGCCAACGGTGATCGGGTGCGATTCAGCGGCATCTCGTCGCGGGCGTACGAGCACCCAGCCGACGGCGCAGCCCTGGGCGCACTACGCAAGCTGCGGGGCCTCGACACGGCCGTCAAGAAGTTCCAGAGCCTGTTCCCCGAGCGACTCATCCGCATGGAGCACCTCGGGGTGGCGGTGCGCACCAGCGAGCGACAGTTCGGGCGGCTGCACGCGATGATGCGTGACGCCGCCCGAGCGCTCGACCTGCCTCGGGTGCCGGAGTTGTACATCAAGCAGTCGCCCGAGCTCAACGCCTACACGATGGGCATGGCCGAGCCGTTCGTCGTGCTGCACACCGCGCTCGTCGACCTCATGGACCCCGAGGAACTGCGGTTCATCGTCGGACACGAGGTCGGACACGCGACGAGCGGCCACTGCATGTACCACACCATCGCCCGTCACCTCGTCGTGCTCGGCGCGATGGCAGCGTCCGTGCCACTCGGCGGGATCGGCGTGCAGGTGCTCCTGGCCGCGCTGGGCGAGTGGTCACGCAAGTCGGAGCTGTCCAGCGACCGCGCCGGGCTGCTCGTCGGGCAGGACCGCGAGACGGCGGTGCGAGCGCTCATGAAGCTCGCCGGCGGCTCCCACCTGCACGAGATGGACGTTGACGAGTTCATGCTCCAGGCGGCGGAGTACGCACGGGTCGGCGACGTGCGCGACACCGTGGCCCGGGTGATGCTGGCCCGCGAGGCGACGCACCCGCTCGTTGTGGTGCGGGTCGCGGAACTCGACGGGTGGGCGCGCGGCGAGCAGTACGCGGCGGCGCTGACCGGCGACTACCCGCTACGCGAGGACGACCGGGCCGCGTCGCTGACGCAGGACGTGCGCACGTCCGCCGCCGACTACGGCCGCCACCTCAAGAAGGCCACCGCGCCGATCCTGACCCGCGGCGCGGCTTTCGGCCAGCGGATCGTCGGACGCGGCCAGGACAAGCCGGCAGCGATCGAGGCGCCACCGCCGGCCTGGCAGGCGGCGCCGGTCTGGGAAGAGGCGCCCGCATGGCTGACGGCACCGCCGGCCGAGTTACCGCCCGACACACCATCGTGGCCGGCCGCGCCGCCGGCGGGCTGAGGCGCTACCCAAGGTC
Organism: Actinoplanes sp.; assembly: GCA_036402935.1. Lineage (GTDB taxonomy): Bacteria > Actinomycetota > Actinomycetes > Mycobacteriales > Micromonosporaceae > Actinoplanes. Next base: position 17,113 of record DASWRZ010000401.1, on the reverse strand, counting down.
GACCGCCATCCCGCCGGGGGCCGTGGTGCCCTGGCCCAAGCCGGCGTCTCGCGGGAACTCACTACGACGGCGGCTGCCCCGCGTGGCGCATCAAGGCTTGCGGCCCACCGCGCAGTACACGTCGAGGACCTCCGGCTCCGTTCCCGGCTGCGGCCGCCACAGCGAGGTCGACACCACACCAGGCTCAAGCAGCTCCAGGCCCTGGAAATAGCCGGCGATCTCCTCGGGCGTACGCAGGTTGTACGGGTGGCCGCCCTCCTTGGCGACCCGCTGACTCTCCACGCTCTGCGCACTGGTGCTCGTCCCGTCGCTCACCGCCAGGTAGCTGCCCGACGGCACCGCGGCGAGCAGCCGCTCGACGATCGAGCGGGCCTCGGCGTAGTCGGCGACGTTACCCAGGATGCCGATCATGGTCAGCGCCACCGGCGTGCTGAAATCGAGCGTACGAGCGGCCTCGCTCAGAATCCGCTCCGGATCCTCCACGTTGGAGTCGATATACGCGGTCTGCCCCTCGGACGAGCTCGTCAGCAGCGCGCGGGCATGCACCAGCACGAGCGGGTCATTGTCGACATAGACGACCCGCGACTCGGACGCCACTCGCTGCGCGACCTCGTGGGTGTTGTCGGCCGTCGGCAGACCGGTGCCGATGTCCAGGAACTGCCGGATGCCGACCTCACCGGCGAGGAGCGTGACCGCCTGGATCAGGAACCTCCGCTGGGCCTGGGCGACCGCCGCGATTCCTGGGTTCGCCGACCGGAGCGCCTCGCCCAGCTCCCGGTCGACGGCGAAGTTGTCCTTGCCGCCCAGCAGGTAGTTCCACACCCGCGCACTGCTCGGCCGGCTCACGTCGATGTTCGGATCGGTCATCAAGAAACCCTTCGATGAGGCGGCCGTCAGGTAGCGATCATAGGCAGTTCACTCGACCTCCGTGAACGACACCGAGCCAACGAGGCGCGACGGGCCACCTTCCAAGCGGCCGAGACGGCCGCGACATCCGTCCCCACGCCGGGCGCGACGCGCGCCCGGCGATGACCGTTCCCGCCACCCACGAGCCTGCGACGAGCGACCTTGGCGGTGATCCTCCCGGTCGAACCGGGCGCAGCGCCGCCCAGCACGACGGTCATACATTATGGAGTCCACATAAGATAATATGCTTTTCGTAAGGTATGGATTACGAATGCAAACCCGCTTCCCGCACCTGGAGGATCACATGCACAAGCACGCCCGGCAGGGTCTGTTCGGGTTGGTGGCTGCGGCCGTGGGCGCCGTGGCCTTCGCCGCGCCGGCCCAGGCGGCGACCAACCCGTACACGCCGCAGGAGGCCTGCGACCACCAGTTCGGCGGCACCTGGTCGACGACCACCGATGGCCACCGGAGCCTGCTGACGGGCAAGGGGACCAAGTTCGGCGACGTCTATCTGATGTACAACAGCGCCACCGGCAACAACTGCGTCGCCACGATCAAGTCGGCCTACGTCGGCACCGCCAGCTGGACGGCCGCCGACCTCCTCGTCCAAGGCGAGAGCACGGCCCGGGAGGACTCCGACTACTACGGTTACTACGCGGCGGTGCAGGCACACGCAGCCGGCACCTGCGTCCAGTACTCGGCCCAGATCTACAGCCCGACATGGCAGGACGGCGCGTTCGGCGGCCGGGCCACGTGGGGCAACTGCGGCTGAAAAAACCGTACGGCCCACGGCCCGTACGGCCCACGCCCGCCCGGGCCGTGGGCCGTACGCCGGCATCGCCACGGTGATCGACAGCCGGGCCATGCCACATCTGCCACCCCGAGCGGTGTCCTATCTACGAACTCCAATGAGGGGACGCAGATGCGCAGACGAATGTCGATGATTGCCGCGGGTGTGCTGGTGCTGGCCGGGACCGCCGGACCGGCCCAGGCGGCGCCGTCCGGGGCCGGGACGGCCAACGCGCCGGCGACGAATTCAACCGCGATGAACAGTGCTCCGGTGGCGAGCGGGCCGGCGGATCCCGGCCGTACGGTCACACTCATCACGGGCGGGCGCCGCCCCGCAGGCCACCGCCGTCAACATCGCCGTCAAGACACTCACCGGCTGGACCGGTCACGAGTTCACACTCTTCAGCGGCGGCGGTTTCTCCATCGGCCAGGTTGGCCCGTCAGGCGGCGCCGGCGAGTTCACCACCGACGTCCGCGCGATCATCGGCGGCGCCGGCTACTCGGACGCCGGGTCCTGGATCCGGTCCGGTGCGCTGCCGACCGGCTTCTCGGCCACCCTCCGCGCACCGGACCTGGCCGTCATCCATCCCGAGGTTCACCCGGAATACCCCGGTGATGCGGTCTACGACGAGCTCGCCCCGGTCCCGGCCGGGTATCCGGTCGCCATCAGCAGCCTGGAAGCTCCGGCCGCCGGCACGCTGTCGGTCCTGGCCCCACCCGGCCTGCGCTGGCAGCAGGGCACCTACGAGGACATCGAGCAGGACGACGTGTTCGGCTCGCTGGCCCTGACCGGCCCGGTCGAGGAATTTCAGCCCGGCCGCACCTATCGGCAGAGCTGGGGTCACCCGGTGCTCGGTCCCTGTGCGGCCGCCGGGCCGGACTGGGACGCCACCTGGTCCGCCGACCGCCTGAGCATCCGCCAGCCGCAGATCTGCGACGCCGCCGGGCACGGCGGGACCAGCGACGGCGCCACCGGCGACACCGTGCTCACCACCGGCGGCACCACGGTGCAGGACTCGGAGACGCCCGGCACCGCCCTGTTCCAGATCCACCCCGACGGCCACCGGTATCACCTGATCACCACCGCCCAGGAGGCCACCCTCGACGGACTGTCCACCCGAACCACCATCGACTGGACCGTCACCGCCCGGCCGGGCCCCCTGCCCCTGGCGTCGGTCCTGTTCCGGCCGGCGCTCGACGCCTCCGGCGCCACGCCGGCCGGGGCCGCGTTCCGCATCCCCATGACGATCCAGCAGATCGGAGGCGCGCTGGTCACCGCGCTCACGCTGCAGATCTCGTACGACGACGGCGGCACCTGGCAGCCGGCGAGCACCGCCCGCACGACGACGGGCGGCTGGGTCGCCACCGTCACCAACCCCGCGGCCGGCGGCTACGCCTCGCTACGAGCGACCGCCACCGGTGACGGGACAGCGGTCCAGGAGACGATCCTGCACGCGTACCGCATCGCGGCGTCCTGATCGGCGGACGGCTCACAGAAACCGCACAGGCCGCACATAGGCTCAGGCGTCGATTTCTTAGCGTGTTGCCCGACTGTTAGGGCATGACAGCGACAGCCCCTCCGGTCCACCGCCCTCCGGCGCCGGCCCCCGCCGGCGGCACCGACCGGCTTCCGGTCGCCCCGCGGTGGTGGCCGGATGCGGGTGGCGTGGTGGCCGGTCTGACCCTGTTGATCGTCACCGCGCTGTGGGTGAGTAACGGCGGCCTGCGGCAGATCACGGGCGGCGGCGCCGACGCGGTTTCGGCGGCCGGGCGGCTGACCGGGCTGTGGGCGTCGGATCTGCTGTTGCTGCAGGTGCTGCTGATGGCTCGGATCCCGATGGTGGAGCGGGCGTTCGGGCAGGACCGGCTGGCTCGCTGGCATCGCTGGACCGGATTCACGTCGTTCTGGCTGATGGTCGCCCACATTGTGCTGATCACCCTCGGCTACCGGGGCGCGGACTCCCCGAACTTCTTCGGCGAGCTCTGGGACATGATCTGGACCTACCCCGGCATGCTGCTCGCGACCGCCGGCACCCTGGCCCTGGTCATGGTCGTGGTCACCTCTATTCGCCTCGCCCGCCGCAAGCTGCGCTACGAGTCCTGGCACCTGCTGCACCTCTACGCGTACGCCGGTGTCGGCCTCGCCTTGCCGCACCAGCTGTGGACCGGCACCGACTTCATCGGCAACCGGGCCGCCACCGCCTACTGGTGGACGCTCTACGCGATCTCGGCCGGCGCCGTCGTCGCGTACCGCATCGGCCTGCCGGTGTGGCGCAATCTGCGCCACCGCCTGGTGGTCGACCGGGTGGTCCCGGAGGGACCGGGGCTGACCTCGGTCTATCTGACCGGCCGCAACCTGGACCGGCTGCCGGTACGCGCCGGGCAGTTTTTCCAGTGGCGGTTCCTCGACGGACCGGGCTGGACCCGCTCCCACCCCTACTCGCTCTCGGCCACCCCGCACGGCCACGGGCTGCGGATCACCGTGAAGCACCTCGGCGACGGCAGTGCCCGCGTCGCCTCGCTCGAGCCCGGAACGAAGGCGCTGATCGAGGGCCCGTACGGCAAGCTCACCGGCGAGACCTACACCGGCGGACCGATCGTCATGCTCGCCTGCGGCATCGGGATCACCCCGCTGGTGTCGCTGCTCGGTGAGCTTCCGTACGCGTCCGGCGAGGTCACGCTCATCTACCGCGCCCGCAACGAGGCCGAGATCGCCTTCCGCGACGAGTTGGAGTGGTTCGCCGCCCAGCGCGGGGTCCGGGTGATCTACCTGCTCGGCCACCGCGCCGACCGGCCGTCCTGGCTGCCCGCGCAGCACGCCGGCACCGGCGACGCGGAAGCCCTGGGGCAGATGGCCCCGTGGATCGCGTACTCCCAGGTCTACGTGTGCGGTCCCGAGGCCTGGACCGACGCCGCCCGCACCGCCGCCCGCGACGCCGGAGTCGCGGCCGGAAACCTGCACGCCGAACTGTTCGCCTGGTAACCGAGAAGGGCCCCTCATGCGCAAGATCACTTTGTGGCTGTTCTCCACGGTCGCCGCTGTCGTCCTGCTGTTCTCCTACCGCACCAGCACCGACGGCGGCGTCGGCACCGCGGCCGCAACCGTGCCGGCGACAAGCCAGCCGAGCACCAGCACGACCACCGCACCCAGTAGTGGCGCGTCACCGAGTCCGAGCGCGTCCAGCTCGACCAAGTCCAGCTCCGGCACCAAGACCTACACCGGGTCCACCGCCTCGACCCGCTGGGGTGACGTTCAGGTCAGCATCACCGTCACCAACGGCAAGATCACCGATGTCCAGGTGCCGGTCTACCCGAACAACAACGGCCGCGACCAGGAGATCAACGCCTCCGCCCTGCCGGTACTCACCCAGGAGACCCTGACCGCGCAGAACGCCAACATCGACACCGTCTCCGGCGCCACCGTGACCAGCGACGGCTACCTGCAGTCGCTGCAGTCCGCCCTCGACGTGGCCCACCTGTCATGACCGCCGCCGCACTCCGGCAACGAGCCTGGGTCGAACAGATCATGGGCCTGCCGATCAGCATCCACCTGCGCGGCAACGGGCTCCGCTCCGGCGTGGCCGACGAACGGATCGCCGCGATCTTCGCCGAACTACGCCGGGTCGATGAGGTGCTCAGCCCGTACCGCGACGACAGCGATCTTTCGCGCTGGGATCGGGGCGAGGTCGGCCTGGCCGACGCGGATCCGATGCTCGCCGAGGTCGTCCGGCTCTGCGAACTGGCGCACGAGCGTACGGAGGGCTGGTTCGACCCGCGCGGGCTGCCCGACCCCCGCGACGGGCACCCCCGCTACGACCCGTCCGGGCTGGTGAAAGGCTGGGCGGTGGAACGTGCGGCCGGGCACCTCGCCGGGTTGGCCGGAACCGGCTGGTGCGTGAACGCCGGCGGCGACGTCCTGGTGCACTCGCCGGACGGGCAGCCGCCGTGGCGCGTGGGTATCGAGCATCCCGGCAACCCCGCGCGGATCATGCGCGTGGTCGAACGCCGGTCCGGGGCGGTCGCGACCTCCGGCCGTACCCACCGCGGCAGCCACATCATCGACCCGTACGCCCATCGGCCCGCCGAAACCGTCCAGGCGGTCACCGTTACCGGGCCGACCCTGCTCTGGGCCGATGTGTACGCCACGGCGGCGGCCGCGCGAGGAAAGGCGAGTCTCCCCTGGCTGGAGGCCATCGCCGATTACGAGGCGCTGATCGTCACCTCGCACGGGCTGCTGCACACCACCGGGCACTGGCCGAGCCAGGAGCTGATGACCGGCGACCAATGCTGATCTCCGCCACCTTCGCCGGCCTGCTCAGGGTGGAGCTCCCGGTAACTCTCGCCGAAGCCACCAGCCCGCTCTATCGCACGTAATGCCGCAGCCGCACCGCGTCCCCACGCGGACCGGTCCAGTCGGCGGTCGTCGTGTGCGTGTACCGCCAGCCTGTGCCCTCGTAGAACCCGACCGCCGGGGAATCCGGCTCGTCGATGACGTTCAGGATCAGCCGGCCGCCGGCCCAGACGCTCACGTGGTCCAGCAGGGCACTGCCGACCTTGAGGCGCCGGGCCGCCGGCGCCACGAACAACCGGGTGACCTCCCGGCCGTTCTGGACAGCGACATGCCCCACGATCACGCCAGGTGAGCTTTCGGCGACCCAGGCCTGGTCGAGCCGGGGGTGATCCAGCCAAGCTCGGGGGTCCGACGGCCATTTCATCGGATAGCCGTTGGCCAGGCGCACCTCACGCAGCACCTCCACGCACTGGTCGAGATCCTCGGACCGCCTGGCTCGGATGGTCAGGGGCCGGATAGTCACGTTGCTCACCCCGACATCATGAAGCAACGTCAGCCCATCTCACGAAACGATCGGTGCGGCCGCCTGCCACCGGCCGGCCGGTGGCAGGCGGCCGCGCCTACGCGTCGCGTCGGGCGAACAGCACCGAGGCGATGATCAGCAGAAGTGCCGTCCAACCGGCGAAGACGGCCAGTCCCTGCCAGGCGGACAGCAGGTCGCCCGCGGCCGGCCGGGGTTGCATGATGAGCTGGCCGGCGTTCGTCGGCATCCACGCGTTGATGTGGCGTCCCCAGCTGTCCGGCAGCAGACCGGTCAGGTTGGACAGCACCAGCACGATGCCGAGCACCGCGGTGATCGCGCCTGCGGTGTGCCGCAGGATGGCGCCGAAGGCCAGCGCGAACAAGCCGAGCAGGGCCAGGTAGAGACCGGCACCGAGCACGGCCCGGACGACGCCCGGGTCGCCCAGCGCGACCGGGATGTGCGAGGCGATGATCGGCCGGCCGACGAAGAACGCCGCGAAGCTGAGCAGTTCGCCGACGACGAGCATGAGTGCGGCGAAGACGGCGATCTTCGCGGTCAGCACCGTGAGCCGGCGAGGTTGCGCCTGCAGCGTCGAGCGGATCATCCCGGTGGTGTACTCGGCGGAGATCACCATCACGCCGAGGACGGCGACGACGAGCTGGCTGACGAAGACCGGCCGGACCAGAATGACCTCCAGCGGGTGTCCCGCCAGGTCGAGACGTTCCGACGGATCGAGATGGGGCCAGCGGTTCATCGTCGCCCAGGCGATCAGGGACATCAGGCCGAGCGCGATGACCGCCACGGCCAGCAGGGAGAAGCCGGTCGAACGTACGGTCCGCAGTTTGGTCCACTCGGACCGCAGCGCCCCGGTGAGGCCGGCCGGCCGGGTGGCCGGCGGCAGGGCAGCCGGTGTCTCGGTCAAGGTCGCGGTGGACATGTTCAGCCTTCCCGGGTCATTGCGGGGACCGCGGCGTGGTACTCGACGCTGTCCTTGGTCAGTTCCATGAACGCCTGTTCGAGGGAGGCCTGCAGCGCCGACAGCTCATGCAGCCGGATGCCGCTGTCATAGGCGAGGTCGCCGACCCGGTCGAGGGTCAGCTCGGTGATCAGCAGACCGTCTCCGCTGTCGTCCGGCACCGACTTCCCGCCGTGCTGAGCGAGCACGCCGGCCAGCTCGGCCGCCTGCGGTGTACGCACCCGCACGACCAGCTGCGAGTTCTGCTCGATGAACTCCCGCACCGTACAGTCGGCGATGATCCGGCCCCGGCCGATGACGATCAGGTGGTCGGCGGTGTTCTCTATCTCCGACATGAGGTGGCTGGAGACGAACACCGTGCGGCCCTGCGCCGCCAGGCTCCTCATCAGGTTGCGGATCCACAGGATGCCCTCGGGATCGAGGCCGTTCACCGGCTCGTCGAACATGAGGATCTTCGGATCGCCGAGCAGCGCGCCGGCGATCCCGAGGCGCTGACCCATGCCCAGCGAGAAACCCTTGGCCCGCTTGCGCGCTACCTCGGTCAGGCCCACCTGCTCGAGGACCTCGTCGACCCGACGGCGCGGGATGTCGTTCGTCTGGGCCAGGCACAGCAGATGGTGGTAGGCGCTGCGGCCGCCGTGGATGGCTTTGGCGTCGAGCAGGGCGCCCACCTCCCGCATCGGGTTGGCCATCGCGACGAACGGCTTGCCGTCGATCGTCACCCGGCCGGCGCTCGGTGTGTCCAGGCCGACGATCATGCGCATCGTGGTGGACTTTCCGGCGCCGTTCGGGCCGAGGAAGCCGGTCACGATGCCAGGCCGGATGGTGAAGGACAACCCGTCGACGGCGGTCCGCTCGCCGTAACGTTTGGTGAGATTCTGTGCTTCGATCATCGCTCTTCGCGGTCCCTTCGTACGGATCGCAGCGGCGATCCGGTCGCCGAACCCTAAGATCGACGCCCTAAGAAGACGCTGAGACCAGCACAGGCCTCGCTCAGATAAGTAACGAATACCGCGGGCCGTCCTGAACGTGATCCGGCTTACGACAAGGGAGGGGTGCCGGGCTGGTGCGAGGCCAGCAGCACGTGCGAACGGGACTCGACGGTGAGACGGCCGCCCCACGGGTAAAGGCGCGGATCGGCCGGCCGTACCAGCCCGGCGGCCGTGTCGAGCTCGAGTCTCCAGGCATGCCCGGCGGGGAAACCCGGCCGGTCGGGTCCGGGTGGCAATTCGAACTCGATCGGCTCCCACCAGCCGTTCACCAGCACCAGAAGGTCGTCGTCGATCATCGGACGGCCGTACCGGTCCCGGTCCGGCTGGGCCCGGCCGTCCAGCACGGCGGTGACCGCCCGGGCTAACGGATCCGTCCAATCCGCCTGGGTCATCGGCGCGCCTTGCGGTGTGAACCAGCCGATCGTGCCCGGCCGGGCGCCGTACAGATAACGGCGGCGGCGCAGACCCGGGTGATCGCGCCGCAGCGCGATCAGCCCGCAGGTGTACGCCAGCAGGTCCTCGTCGACGTTGTCCCAATCGAACCACGAGATCGCATTGTCCTGGCAGTAGGCGTTGTTGTTGCCACCTTGGGTGCGGCCCAACTCGTCGCCGCCGAGCAGCATGGGCACCCCCAGCGAAAGCAGCAGGGTGGCCAGCATCGCCCGCGACTGGCGGGCCCGCAGCGCCGACACCTGCGCGTCGTCGGTCGGCCCCTCCGTCCCGCAGTTCCACGAGCGGTCGTCGTCGGTACCGTCGCGGTTGTCTTCGCCGTTGGCCTCGTTGTGCTTGCGGTTGTACGACACCAGATCGCGGAGGGTCAACCCGTCGTGCGCGGTGAGCATGTTCACCGACGCCGACGGGCGGCGGCGGGTGCCGCCGTACAGGTCGGAGGAGCCCGCCAGGCGGGTGACGAAATCCGCCAGCTTGCCGTCGCGGCTACGCCAGAAGTCGCGGACGGTGTCCCGGAACCGGCCGTTCCACTCCGACCACATCCCCGGGAAGCGGCCCAGGTCGTAGCTGTCGGCCTGGCCGACGTCCCACGGCTCGGCAATCAGCTTCACCCGGGACACGACCGGGTCCTGCTCGACGAGGTCGAAGAACGCCGATGTCGTGGCGAAACCGCCCGCCTCCCGGCCAAGCGTCGCGGCCAGGTCGAAGCGGAAGCCGTCGACGTGCATGTCCAGCACCCAGTAGCGCAAGCTGTCCATCATCATGCGCAGGCAGCTCGGATGACCGGCGTTCAGAGTGTTCCCGGTGCCGGTCGTGTCGAAGTAGTACGCCGGTTTCCCGTCAACCAGCCGGTAGTACGCCGCGTTGTCCAGGCCGCGATGGCACACCGTCGGCCCGTGCTCGTTGCCCTCGGCCGTGTGGTTGAAAACGACGTCGAGAATCACCTCGATGCCGGCCGCGTGCAAGGCGGCCACCATCGTCTTGAACTCGGCGACCTCCCCCGCGGCCTGGTCCTGCCGAGCCGCGGCCGAATAGGCGGCGTGAGGGGCGAAGTAGCCGATCGGGTCGTAGCCCCAGTAGTTGATCAATCCGCGATCGCGAAGCGTGCCGTTGGTCAGAAAGCTCTGCACCGGCAGCAACTCGACCGCGGTCACCCCCAGCCGGCGCAGGTGATCGATCGCCGCGGGATGGGCCAGCCCGGCGTATGTGCCGCGCAGCTCCGGCGGCACGTCGGGGTGCCGCATGGTGAAGCCCTTCACGTGCACCTCGTAGACGACCGTGTCGGCGTACGGCACGTCCGGCCGGCGGTCACCGGCCCACTGGTAAGCGGGATCGATCACGACGCAGCGCGGCATCGCAGCGGCGGAATCGCTCCCGTCCCGCCCCTCCGGCCGGTACGGTCCCGCACCGAGGTCATAGCCGAAGATCCGCTGATCCCACGCCACGTCACCGTGAATGGCCTTGGCGTACGGGTCCAGCAGCAGCTTGGCGGGGTTGAAGCGCAGCCCGCGGTCAGGATCGTACGGGCCGTGGACCCGGAACCCGTACCGGTCACCGGAGCCCATGCCCGGCACGAACCCGTGCCAGACGCCGAAGTCGTACTCCTCCAGCGCGATCCGGGTCTCGCTGTCACCCGCGTCGAACAGGCACAGCTCGACCCCGTCGGCCGACTCCGCCGTGACGGCCACATTGGTGCCGCCGTCTCCCGGAGTGGCGCCGAGCGGGAACGGCCGCCCGGGCAGTGCGGCTGGTGATGTCACCGTGCAGTCCTCCCTCCGGCCGTCAGCTCGCCAACTGCTCCACGCGTCGGCCGGCCTCCCGTAGCGTGAAGGCGGCGAATATCTCGTTGATCCCGTGGAAGACGGCCCATACCCCGACCAGGGTAAGCAGAGTGAACAGCGACCGTTGCCAGGAGTGGACCGCCCACACGCCGAGCACGAGCTCGGCGATGCCCAGCAGCAGTCCCGTCCACCACCACGACACCTTGGGACCGGCCAGCGCGCCGATCACGTGGAGGACCCCGAAGAAGACCAGATACCAGGCGACCAGGATCGACACCACGTACAACGTGATACCCGGCCAGGCGAGAGCGAGGATTCCGGCGAGCACGCCGACGATCCCGGTCGCGAGAAACAGCCAGCGCCAGTCCCGCACCCGGCTGGCCACCATCAGCTGAGCGACACCGCCGAACAGAAAGGCCACACCTACGAGAGCGGCCACCGCGCCCAGGCTGCCCGCCCGATAGGACAGGACGTACATGCCCAGGCCGGTCCAGAGGATCCCGAGGATCAGAAACCACCACCACACCCCGGACATCATGCGTACGCCGGCTCGGACCCGGACTGGCAGCGCGTCGGCCGGATCAGCAGTACTTGTCATGGCAACCTCCTTGTGCCCGCCGGTAAGCGGGACCGTGTCCCCGGCACCCGCCGCGAGAGTGATGCCGGGGAGAAAGAGTTCCTCATGGATGAGCGGATCGGCGTCGACTCGCGGCGGCACGCGAGCTGACTCGATGGCACGCATGGGATCAGCCGGCCAATAGTTGCCACGCTCTCACGTCAAGCCCCGTGGTCGCGCCCGTGGAGTCCCTGGTCTGGTCCCCGGTCTGAGCGGGCTCGCACAGCGGTCCCCGATCACCTACGAGAACAGCATCCGAACCAGGCCGGCTAGGCGGGCGTCGGCCGCATGAACTCCGTGTGCGGCCGCCCTCGCCATGCCGGTGTCGCCCACCACGTGGCGGCTACGCCGGCCGATCAAGCCGGCGGCGACCTGCGAGGTGTGAGACGGGTCAGTGGCGCAGGTGCGTGCGTCGTAGCCGTATCCAGCGGTAGCCGAGGCCGTCCAGCTCGAGATCGCGCAGGTCGGGATCCGGGTACTCGCGGTCGCTGAACACCTCCACCGGCTGGTTGTCCTCGTCGGGTTGTACCGGCAGGTTGATCCGGGCCGGACGGTCACTCAGGTTGTGCAGGAACACGATCGAACCGCGGGGCGCGTCGGCGCGGTGCGCGAACACGTGCGCCGGGTCGACTCGTATCACGTGGTGGTCGCCGATGCCGATCTCGCCGCACTCGTGCCTGGTGTGCAGCATCCGTTCGAACCACACCAGCAGCGAGTCCGGGTGCCGGCGCTGGTCGGTGACGTTGACCTGTTCGTAGGAATACGGGCCGTCGCTGATCACCGGGCGGACCAGGTCCTGCGCCGCCGCGGTGCTGAAGCCGGCGTTGGTGGTGGCGGACCATTGCATGGGCGTCCGGATCGCGTCACGCTCCGGCAGCCGCAGGTCCTCGCCCATGCCGATCTCATCGCCGTAGCGCAGCACCGGGGTGCCGGGCATGGTGAACTGAAGGCTGTGCGCCATCCGCAGCCGGCGCTGGCCGCCGTCGAGCATCGTGGCCAGTCGGCGACGGATGCCCCGGCCGTACAGTTGCTGGCGGCGTTCGGGGCCGAAGGCGGCGAAGACCTCCTCCCGCTCGGATTCCAGCAGTTTTGACAGGTCGACTTCGTCATGGTTGCGGAGAAACGTGGCCCATTGCCCGTGCCGGGGCAGCCGGGGCAGCGTTGCCAGCGCCTCGGCGACCGCTTCGGAATCCTGCCGGGCCAGAGACAGCATGAGTGCCTCGTTGAGCCGGAACGCGAACAGCATCTGCAGCCGGTTCGCCGCCCCGTCCGCGTTGCCGAAGAACCGGATCAGGTCGTCGTTGGGCACGTTGGCCTCGGCGAGGAAAACCGCGTCGCCACGGCGCCAGGACATCCGCTCCCGCAGCTCGGTCAGTACCGAGTAGTCGCGGTTCCCCGGGTCTCCGCCGGGCTCGGTGCGTTCGATCACGAAGGGCGCGGCGTCGACGCGGAACCCACTCACGCCGAGCCGCTCCCAGAACGACACGATCTTGGCGAGCTCCTCGCGTACGTCCGGGTTGGCGATGTTGAGATCGGGTTGGAAGTCGTAGAAGCGGTGGTGGTACCAGGCGCCGGCCCGGTCGCTGTAGGTCCACGTCGTCTCCTGCACACCGGGGAAGACCATGCCCTCGCTGCGGTCCGGCGGTTCCTGCTCGGACCAGACGTACCAGTCGCGGTACTCCGAACGCGGATCGGAGCAGGCCGACGTGAACCACGGATGCTCGTCGCTGGTGTGGTTCAGCACGAGGTCGAGCATGATCCGCAGACCGCGCTCGTCGGCGACGTTCATCAGCTCGGCGAAGTCACCGAGACTGCCGAGGGCCGGGTCGATGTTGTAGTGGTCGGTGACGTCGTATCCGCCGTCACGCCACGGGCTGGGGTGGACGGGACTCAACCACAGCGTCGTCACCCCGAGCCGGCCGAGGTAGTCGATCCGGCTGATCAGGCCACGCAGGTCACCGACGCCGTCACCGTTGGAGTCCTGGAACGTCCGCACATCGAAGTTGTAGATGACACCGTTGCGGTACCAGCGCTCAGCCACCGTCACCTCTCGAAATGCCCGAACCGCACAGTGCCGGCGCGCCTCCGGGGCCGCCTGTCTCCGCGGTGGAGCGGCCGGCACCGCAGGCGAGCGGCGACCGCGGACGCCGCTCGCCCGGGAGCGTCTCATCGAAATGAGCGCAGCCGGATGCCGCGCCGTGACAGCCATGCGGACAGAGGCTACGCTGCTGCGCGCCTATCCCACCGACCTGGCAGCGATGCCACCGGTGACCCTGGCACGAGCCATTAGCGGGCCGGGCTGGGGACTGGGCGGCGGCCTGTCAAAACGCCAGACCCGACCGCCGGCCGAACGCGCCCGGATAAAATCCCTCTCAAACACTCACTCAGGATTACCGCTTCTGCGGTCGACGTCGATTGGCATCATTGCCAATGCCGCCGCCGGAGGCCGGTGCCCCGCAGTCATCGCTCGTCGCCGAGCCCGTCGATGAGCGGGTTGCTCCCGGTTTGTCATTTCCTCGGTCGAGCTCGGCAAAGACAGCAACGAGGCAATAAACCGATCGGCCGAACGCTGTCCTCAACCGGAGATCATTTGGCGCTGCCCCGTGCGAATATCGTGGTATTCCACGCTGTAACGACCGGCAAGCTCTGTAGCGAGGCGCCTGGCCAACTCGGCGCCGCGCTCGACGAACGCGCTTTCGGACGCCTCGTCGGGGAACCCCGAGGAGGCTGGGTCGTCAAGCACAAGGGTCGCGTCGTAGTCGTCGCCCCAGGTGTTCAGCTCGTCCGCCAGGTCTTTCGAGATCGGCAGCTTCTGGGGGTCGACGTTGTACTCGCCGCTGCCCGGCTGCCAGGTCGGGTACGACTGGTAGTCAGGCATCACCCGGATGATGTCAGCGGCCAACTGGATTCGCCCCCACGATGAAGCCGTTGTTTCCTACCGTGACGGCCACCTTATAAGGTCGGCCCTCGAACAAGAACTCGTAGATCGGCCGCCCGGTGCCCTTGCCCTGATAGCCCACGATCTTGCCGGTGGTGGCCGCGTCGAAGACGAACTGGCCGACCTTGTCCTGAGGAACACCGATGTCGGCGAACTGGTCGGCGTGATCCATCACGTGCTGAAGGCCGACCTTCGCATTGCCGCTCTCCATGAAGATGATCTTTCCGTCGCCGTTCTTGCCGATCAGGAGCACCTTCTCCGGATCGTGCTTGACCCCGTTGGCGGCCAACTCCTCGAGCAGTTCCTCCCGGGTCGGGCCGGACGGCTCGTGCACGGGATCCTTGCGGCCGCCCTTGCGGCCGAACTTACCCAGGATGCCCTTGATCTTCTCGATCAGCTCCGCGATCCGGCTAGCCAGACCGCGAAGCCGGGCAAGACTGGCGACCAGGTCCTTGAGCCACCGGGAAATCCTCGCGGCCCACGAGGCGCACAACGTCGACACCTGCTCGACGACGAGCGGCGTCGCGAGGCCCAGCGATGCGGCCTCTTCGGCCGCATAGACCATCAGGCGGGACACCAGCGTTGCGATGCCGTCGCGCACCAACATCCGTACGCCGGCCACCAGCAAGCCGGCAGCTTCCGTGATGGCCGCAAGCGTCTCTGCGGCCTCGGCGAGCGCCCCCACCGTGGCCTTCTGCTGGCCGGTCCAGGTTCGGTACGCGTCTGCCGCGGACCCGGTCCACTCGGTCGTGTCCCACCGCACCGCCCGGTCGAGATCCTCGGCGCGGTCGTTCAGCGCTCCCGCCACGTTTCGCCAGGTCTGGGCGTGCGCCTGAATCTGCGCGGGATCCCCAGCGAGCCAATCGAGCGCCTCGCGCAGCGGCTTGACGTGCTCGATGATCCACGCGACGCCATACTGCAGGAGCGCACCGGCCGGGTCGGAGACGAAGGCCAACGCGTCGAGGCCGGCAGAGACCGCGCCGAGCGACCCCTCGATCCAGCTGCCGTCTTTGACCCCGCGGTAGATGCTCTCGACGTCCTGGGCAATCCACACTCCGGCCCACGGATCGACCGAGGAGCTTGCCGTCGCGACCAGCGAATTCCCCGTGCTCACCGGGTGTTCCTGAGGCGGTCGGCCGCATTGTCGTCGGAGGTGTCGTAGTCCGCCGCTGTCGAGCGCAGCGCATCGACGGTGTCGTGCGCCGCAGTCACTGCGCTGCCGATGCCGTCGATCAGCTGCGCCTGCAGGTCGTTCAGCAGAGCCGGCACAAACTGGCACAGCCGGCCGTAGACGCCAGAGTCGACGCGGACAGCCGCGCCGGCCTGCTTCGCGGTGTCCAAACCGTCGCCGACCCGATCAACCTCGGCGGCATGCGAGACCAGGTCGGACGATCTGACCTGGAACTGACCGCTCACTCGTCGCCTTCCGGCTGATCACCGAGGCCGAGGCGTACGTTCAGGGACTTCATCAAGGCTTGGCCGGTGGCGTTGTCAAGCCCGACCGTCTCGGCCGTCGCTCGCTCGAACTCGCTCGCCAACGACGCCTTGGCCGAGCGGATCGCGTCCAGGATCTGCCGGGCCGTGGTGGTCGCTGATTGGCGGCGGATCTCCTCGTCGAGCCGTAGGCAGGTGATCTCACCGCCGGATCCGACCGTCACCTCGACGATCCCATCGCCTTCTCGTGCGGTGGCGGTAAGGCTGGACGTGCGTTCGGTCAGCGCCCGAGCTTGGGCCGCACGTTCCTCAAAACCCTGCTGCCACTGCTCGATCCGTTGCAGCGCAAGATCGTCGATCGGTTCATCGATCACCATCTCACGGTAAGACGAACAGTCAACGCGGCGCTCTGTGCCTTTAGGAGGGCGCCGCTTTCGGGGAGCAGCCGGCCGGCCTTTGTTCCAGACCGGCCGAGGCCGGAAGGCCTCCGACAAGCTCCACGGTCTCGTCGGAGCCCAACTCTGTGTCCCTCTCACCTTGCTCGGCTACCGCGGACAGCGCACCGGTCAGTGGCTGGTACTCGCCCTGCACGGCATACCCTCCCTCTCACATTTCGCGGTCGCGACATCGCAGATAACGACCATTGGACCGCTGACGTTGGTAAGCCAACCCGCGCCAGTCCAAGCCGCCTACGCGCCGCGGGCCGCCGGGAACGGCTCAGTAACGGAAGGCGCTGACCAGCTGCTTCAAGTCGGTGGACATGCGGGTCAGTTCCGCGGTGGCTTGTTGGGTCTGCACGACGCCTTCGCTGGTGATGCGGGCTGATTCGGCGACGCCGGTGATGTTCTGCGCGATGTCGCCGGTGCCGGTGGCGGCTTGGGTGACGCTGCGGTTCATCTCGCCGGTGGTGGCGGTCTGTTCCTCCACGGCGGAGGCGATGGTGGTCTGGAAGTCGCTGATCCGGGCGATCACGGTGGTGATCTTTTCGATCGCGGTGACCGCGCCGTCGGTGTCGGCTTGGATCGTCTGGACCCGGCGGGAGATGTCCTCAGTGGCACGCGCCGTTTCCTGTGCCAGGTCCTTGACCTCGGACGCGACCACGGCGAAGCCTTTGCCGGCTTCGCCGGCCCGCGCCGCTTCGATGGTGGCGTTCAGCGCGAGCAGGTTCGTCTGCTCGGCGATCGCGGTGATCACCTTGATCACGTTGCCGATCTCGGCCGACGACTCGCCGAGCTTGTTCATCGTCACCGACGTGGACGACGCCAGCTCGACGGCTTCACTGGCGACTTGGGCCGCCTCGGCAGCGTTCTGCGAGATCTCCCGGATCGCCGCGCCCATCTGTTCGCTGCCCGCCGAAACCGCGTCGACGCTGCGGGAGATCTGCTCGGCGGCGGCCGAGACGGTCTGTGCCTGGGCG
>DASWRZ010000400.1:0-30249 GCA_036402935.1 Actinoplanes sp. | reverse complement strand
GGAGCGATCCAAGAATCCGTCCAAGGTCTGAACATCTTCGCGGGGAGATCGAGGGAATGCAGCAATACAGCAATCTCCGCGATCCTCGTCATCCACGACCGAGGTTCCGCCGGATTGAGGTGAACATGCCCCGGCAACCGTGTCATCAGCAAGGATGGCGCGCCCCCCGTCGAAGCACCAGCAACATCAGTAGCCAGGATGCTCGGAACCGGGAGCCCGCTTCCCGCCACCACACCGAGGTTGGCGATCTCCTTCTTCAAGCTCCCCTGCAGGTCGAGCCCGCCCGGGTACTGCCGCAGTACGACGAACGTTCGCATTCCACGTCGCTCGACAGTCAGCCGATTCACGGCGGAGCAGACGCCACCGGTCAATCGGCGATGGCCAACGATGCGACTGCCTCGACCCATCGACGCCGCAACCCAGGCGAGAGTCTCCACGGAGGGCCGACGCTGCCTGAACCCGCCATCCCTCCAGTCGCCGTCGGTCATGAGCGCGAGGCTATTCATCCGGGGCCCGCGGCAATAGCGGTTTTCTAACCCGCCAGAGGCAGTGACCCGGCTGCTCGATAGCCATCTGCACCTCTTTGCGAGACGCCTTACTAGTCGGCCAGCTGGCGGCGCAGCTTGGCCAGCGCCTTGGTGAGCAGCCGCGACACGTGCATCTGGGAGATGCCGATCTGGTCGGCGATCTCGGTCTGGGTCAGGTTGCCGTGGAAGCGCAGCGCCAGGATGCGCTGCTCGCGCTCGTCGAGGGCGGCGACCGCCGGGCCCAGCGAGATCCGCAGCTCGGCCAGCTCGTAGGCGTTGTCGTCGTCGCTCAGCGTGTCGGCGAGCGTGGTCCCGCCGTCCTCGGTCAGCGGCGCGGAAAGGCTGGCCGTGTTGTAGGCCCGGGCGCCCTCCAGGCCTTCCAGCACCTCTTCCTCGGTGATCCCGAGGTGGGTGGCGACGTCGGCGACCGTCGGGGCGCGGCCCAGCGTGTGGGTGAGCGTGTTGTTGGCCGAGGTGATCTCCAGGCGCAGCTCCTGGAGCCGGCGCGGCACGCGGATGGCCCACGTCCGGTCGCGGAAGTGGCGCTTGATCTCGCCGACGATGGTCGGGATCGCGAACGCGGCGAAGTCGACGCCCCGGTCGGCCTGGTAGCGGTCGACCGCTTTGATCAGGCCGACGACCGCGACCTGGAACAGGTCGTCGGCCGGCTCGCCCCGGCCGCCGTAGCGCCGGGCCAGGTGCTGGGCGAGCGGCAACCAGGCCTCGATCGCCCGCCGGCGGAGAACCGGGCGGGCGGGGGCGTCGGCGTCGGCGGTGGCGTACGCCGTGATCAGCTCGGTGGCCTGATCGCCGTCGCGATCGGCGATACGGGGCTTGGATACGGCGGTGACCGACATCGGGGGCCTCCTGAGCGGCTAGATGCTTGCAGTGTGTAAACCATAGCCGCTCGTCCAACGATGGCAAGCCGAAAGGATGAGGTGTCGCAGGTAACAGTAGTTGTGTTCACCCGAATGAGCGCTTGCCACTGTGCAAGGATCGCCTCCCGGTCTATATCGTGCTCGCGTGTTCGAGCAGACGACCCAGCGCTGGTTCGGCACCGTGCTGACCGCGATGGTCGTGGTCGTCCTGGCCGGCACGGTGATCGGCGCCGAGACCCTGTCCCGTACGGCCGCGGTGTCCAACCGGCTCAGCGACCGGATCGCGCCCGCCCAGATCCAGGCCGGAGCGTTGAGCGCGGCCCTGGTCGACCAGGAGACCGGGGTGCGCGGCTACCTGCTCAGCGGTGAACAGCAGTTCCTCGACCCGTACGCCGAGGGCCAGGCCGCCGAGCGGACGGCCGCGGGGCAGCTGCGCCGTCTGCTCGCGGGCGAGACCGGGGCGTTGTCCGATCTGGCCGCGGTGCAGCAGGAGGCGGCCACCTGGCGCGCGACGGTGGCCGAACCCCTCATCGAACATCGCCGGGCCGAGGTGGCCGGGCAGAGCAAGGCGGCATTCGACCGCGTACGCCTCAAGCTCGCCACCCTCGATGCGCGACTGAACGGCCTGCGCGACCGGGCCCGGGTCGATCTGACCCGGGCCCGTCGCGAACGCGACGCGATGTTCCTGGCGATGGTGATCTTCCTGCTGGTGCTGATCGCGGTGATCGCGGTGCTGCTCCGGATCGTCGTGCTGCGCCCGCTGGCCCGCCTCGGCGAGGCCGCCCGGCGCGTCGCCGACGGCGACTTCTCCCACCGGCTCGAACCGCGCGGCCCGCGTGACCTGGTGCGACTCGGCCGGGACGTGGACGGCATGCGCGAGCGTCTGGTCGCCGCGCTCACCGACAGCCAGCGGTCCAACGCCGACCTCGAGCAGTTCGCCTACGTCGCCTCGCACGACCTGCAGGAACCGCTGCGCAAGGTGGCGTCGTTCTGCCAGCTGCTGCAACGGCGGTACGCCGACGCGCTCGACGACCGGGCCCGGCAGTACATCGAGTTCGCGGTCGACGGCGCCACCCGCATGCAGCGGCTGATCATCGACCTGCTGGCGTTCTCGCGGGTCGGCCGGATGTACGACAGCAGCCGGCCGGTCGCGCTCGACGACGTGCTGGACGACGTCGAACGAAGCCTCGCGCTGACCCTGGAAGAGGCCGGCGGGGTGGTCGAACGGCCGCCGCTGCCGACCGTGCTCGGCGACGCCACCCTGCTGACCATGCTGTGGCAGAACCTGATCGGCAACGCGGTGAAGTTCCGCCGGCCGGACGTGCCGCCGGTGGTGCGGATCGAGGTGTCCGGCGACGACCAGGAGTGGACCTTCTCGTTGCGGGACAACGGCATCGGCATCGAGCCGGAGTTCGCCGACCGGATCTTCGTCATCTTCCAGCGCCTGCATCCCCGCGAGGAGTACGGCGGGACCGGCATCGGGCTGGCGATCGGCAAGAAGGTCGTCGAGTTCCACGGCGGGAGCATCCGGCTCGACGCGGACTACCGGGAGGGCGCCGGGTTCGTCTTCACGCTGCCCGGCGTCGGTGCGGCGGCCGCTCAGCCGGTGGTGGCGCCGGCGATCGGGTGAAAGTGGTCGGCCAGCGCGGCGTCGGCCGCCCGGCGCGCGGTGTCGAACGCGTCGCGGCACTGCGTGAAGTCGCGGTGCACCGGGGGACAGGCGGCGATCGGCCGGCCCTCCCGGTCGAGGAGGACCCAGCGGTAGTGCCGGTCGTCCGGCGAGGTGACCAGCAGGTCGCCGTCGGCGTTTCGGAGACGCTCCAGCGCGTCCTGCCACTGCGGCCCGTCGCCCGGTGCGGCCTCGGTCACCCGTCCGCTCGCCAGCACGTCGGCTCCCCGGCCGGTGCGGCCCACCAGCCGCCAGCTCTCGCTGCCCGGCACTACCGCGATCATGTCGTCCTCCCCAGGCCGCCGTTAGTCCTCGTACAGGGGTTCCCGGCGACTCGGCGGTGAAACATCACTGTGGGCGCCGGCCGGTTCCAGTGAACGGCCTTACCAGCGGGTGATCGTGCCCTGCAGCGACGGGTGCATCGACGTGGCGACCCCGTCCACGGTCGCGCCCGCGAAGGCGAGCCCGGGGGCGAGGTGGCGGTTGTTCTCGGCCGGGAAGTTCAGCCTCGGTGCGGACGCCTCGTCGAGCCTGCCGGCCTGCTCGTCGGTCAGCCGGACGTCGACGGCGTCCAGGTTCGCCTTGAGCTGGTCGGGGCGGCGGGCGCCGATCAGGGTCGAGGTGATCGCCGGGCGGTTCTGGACCCACGACAGGGCGAGAGACGCCTGCGAGGTTCCGGTTTCCTCGGCGATGTCGTCCAGAACATCGATGAGTGCGAGATCGTCCGGCCGCGGACCGACCCACGATCGTCTGGTGTCGACCTCGCCGGTCCGCTTGCGTGACCATTTGCCGCTGAGCAGGCCACCCCGCAGCGGGCCCCACGGCAGGACGCCGATGCCGCGCTCGGCCGCCATCGGCAGCAGTTCGCCCTCCGGCGTGCGTTCGAGCAGCGAATACTCCACCTGCATCGCGATCACCGGGGACCATCCGCGGAAGCGGGCCACCAGGTCGGCCTCGGCCGCCTTCCAGGCCGGCAGGTCACTCACCCCGACGTAGCGGACCTTGCCGGCGGCCACCAGGTCGTCCAGCGCCCGCATCGTCTCCTCGATCGGCACGGCTGGATCCCAGTTGTGCAGCCAGTAGATGTCGACGTAGTCGGTCCGCAGCCGGCGCAGCGAGTCCTCGAGCTGCTTGATCATCGCCTTGCGGCCGGAGCTGCCGCCGTTCGGGTCGCCGGGCCACAGGTTGGCGAAGAACTTCGTGCCCAGCACGATCCGGTCGCGCAGGCCCGGCCGGGCCGCGAAGTAGTCGCCGACGATCTTCTCCGAGTGCCCGAGCGTGTAGATGTTCGCCGTGTCGATCGAGTTGCCGCCGCGGCCCAGGTAGTCGTCGAGCATCGCCTCGGCGTCGGCCGGGGGAGCGCCCCAGCCGTTGTCCTCCCCGAAGGTCATGGTGCCGAGGGTGAACGGACTGACCCGCAGACCGGAACGGCCGAGCGTCACGTAGGAATCAAGTGCCATGTCACCAGTAAGCCGCGTGCGGGTCCTCCGCGGGTAGATCAGAGCGACCAGCCTCTTGCCTGATCCGACCGTTATTCTTGTCGCGTGGACCTCTCGGAGCTACGCGACCTTCTCCTGCGCCACACCGACCAGACGCTGCTGCCCGGCGTCACGATCAAGGCGTCCACGACCGTCACCGAGCCCATGCCCGGCGTCACACATCCGCTCATCGCGCTGGTCGCGCAGGGCGCGAAACGTACGGTTCTGGCGGACCAGGTCTTGACGTACGGCGCGGGGCAGTTCCTCGTCGTCTCGACCGAACTGCCGGTGACCGCGCACGTGAGCTCCGCGCCGTACCTGGTCTTCGGCCTGACCCTGCAACCGGCGATGGTCGCCGCTCTGCTGCTCGACACCCGCCCGGATCGGCGCCCGGCCGACCGGCCCGGCATCGCCGTGAGCGAGGTGACCCCCGACTTGCTCGATCCGATCGTCCGGCTGATGCGCCTGCTCGACCGCCCGGCCGACCTCCCGGTCCTCGCCGAGGCCGCCGAGCGCGAGATCGTCTGGCGCCTCCTGACCGGTGCGCAGGGCGCCATGATCCGCCAGATCGGCCTGGCCGACAGCCGCCTGTCCCAGATCGGCCGGGCGATCCGCTGGATCCGCGAGCACTACGCCGATTCCTTCCCGGTCGCGGAACCGGCGCGCGTGGCGGCGATGAGCCCGACGTCGTTCCACCGGCATTTCCGGGCGGTGACCACGATGAGCCCGATCCAGTTCCAGAAGCAGATCCGTCTCCAGGAGGCCCGCGCCCGGCTGCTGGCCGACGCCGGCGACGTGGCCGGGGTGGGGTTCGCGGTCGGCTACGAGAGCGCGTCGCAGTTCAGCCGCGAATACCGCCGGATGTTCGGCCTCCCGCCGGCCCAGGACGCGGCCCGCCTCCAGCAGGTCCCGTTGGCCTCACGCGTCGTCGTCTAAGGCGTTTCGAGCTCGTTTTCGAGCTTGCCTTCGAGCTCGTTTCCGAGCTTGCCTTCGAGCTCGCTTTCGAGCTCGCTTTCGAAGGCGAGCAGGGTTGCTACGAGCTTGTCGCGCTCGGCCGGGGTCAGGGGAGCGAGGGCCCGGCGCCAGGCGCGGATGCTGGGGGAGAGCCACTCCTCGATGGCCGAGCGGCCGGCGGCCGTGATGTCGACGATCCGGCGGCGGCGGTCGGCGTCGTCCGCGCGGCGCTCCAGGACGCCCTTGCGGCTCAGGTCGCTGACCAGCAGGCTGACCGTGGTCGGGGCGACCCGCAGGGCGGTGGCCAGGTCGTTGACGGTGGCGGGGCCGTCGAGCAGCAGGAGCGACAGCAGCGACAGATGGCGCGGCGCCAGGTCGAACTCGCGCAGCTCGGCCGGTGGTCGCAGGCGCTTGGCCCGGCCGACCAGGCGCGGCATCAACAGGATCAACTCGCGGACCGGATCGGGCGTTGACACCGTGCGGGCCTCCTAATAGCTTTGCAGTCAAAGGTATTTTAGGGGGACGTTGTGCCGCACCTTGACGTGTACACGCTGAATGCCGACCTCGCCGGCCGCGAGGACGCGCTGATCGAGGCCCTGACGTCGGCGGTGGCCGCGGTCTACGGCGAGTGGGCCCGCCCGAGCGTCGTGGTCCGCCTGATCGGCCTGCCGGCCGGGCGCTGGGGCGTCGGCGGTCGTCCCGCCGCGGCTCCGGCCCCGAGCGTGACGTTCGGCATCCGCGCCGACGCCCTCGACCGCCCGGACGCCGCCGCCATCCTGGGCGGCTTGGCGGCGGGCGTCACCGACGCGATCGCGACCGTGCTGGGCGAGCAGCATCGCGACGGCACCACGGTCGAGTTCGTCGCCCAGCAGCCCGACCGCTTCGCCGTCGGCGGCAAGCTGGGCGCCTGATCGGCGACGGGCTCGTGCCGCCACACGAGCTGTGGTGCCGTGCGGTGCCCGAGCTGTGCGAGCGGCTGGGCAAACGGGTCCCGGCATCGGGTCGCCGGCAACCACGGCAGGCGGTTCGAGCAAACCGGGTGGGATGAGCGGTTCGCGCTGACCGACGACTGGCTGGGGCCGCAAGCGGTGCCGAGGTCGGGCGGGGGCCCGCGAGCGGTGCCGGGGTCGGGCGAGCCGCAAGCAGCTCTGGGCGCGGTTCCACGACCAGATCGGTCCGCTGCCCAAGCAGGCGGCTCGGCCGATCCCTTCAGACCGCGCCGAGCGTCGATCGGCCGAGGGGCGGGGGCCGGCGCATGGGTCGGCCGATTGCGGGTATGCGGATCGCGATGTCGTGGCGTCTACGGGCAGCAGGCCGTCGGTCGGGAGCCGGTTCTGGCGGTCGATGACGTGGCCTGGCCGGGGCGCCTCTGACGCGAGAGCCGCGCCGCGGCCGCGAGGCCGCACCGGCTTGCGGAAGTGCCGCTAGCTGCGGCTTCGCTTTTGGTGGCGCCGGGTCGCGTACGCCCGAAGGTCGTGCACCGGCAAGCGTGACCGACCCGGTAAGATTAATTCGCCCAGCAAATATTGCCCCCGCAAGGAGTAGCAGTGAGTGAGCTCAACCTGTTGGTCGTCGTGGCGAGCACCCGGCCGGGGCGGATCGGTCTGCCGGTGTCGCAGTGGTTCGTCGAGGCGGCCAAGGAGCACGGTGGGTTTCAGGTGACCGTGGCCGATCTGGCCGAGGAGAACCTGCCGTTCCTGGACGAGCCGCACCACCCGCGGCTGCGCAATTATCTGCACGACCACACCAAGCGGTGGAGCGAGAAGGTCGCGGCGGCCGACGCCATTGTCTTCGTCATTCCCGAATACAACTATGCCATCGGGGCGTCGCTGAAGAACGCGCTCGACTACCTGCACCACGAGTGGAACTACAAGCCGGCCAGCGTGGTCAGCTACGGCGGGGTGGCCGCCGGCACCCGATCGGCGATGGCGCTGCACGACGTGGCGTACGCGCTGAAGATTTTCATGGTGTCGGAGGCCGTGAACATTCCGTTCGTGCGTAACTTCCTCGGCGACGACGGGCAGATCCACCCGAACGACGTGATGACCACCGCCGCCAAGGGAATGCTCGACGAGCTGGCCCGGGTCGCGCCCGCGCTCAAGCCCCTTCGGCAGCAGCCGTAACCGCATAGAGGACGACCTGATCCGGGTGGACCCGGGGGCAGGCGACGCCGAAATGGGTGAGCGCCGCACCGGTGAGGATCAGGTCGTCGTCGCTCCACCACACCGGCTGCGCCACGGGGACGCCGGGGAAGAGCGGCCGCACTCGATACCGTCGTTCCGGGTCCAGGCCCCGGAACCGAACGCGGGCCGGCGGGTCGGGATAGGGGCTGCCCAATGTCGCCATGGCGAAAACGGCCCGGGAGCGGTCGGGTGCCACCACGCCGTGCACCATGACGTCGGGGCCGTAGCCGTCCATCCGGACCAGGTCGCCGCCGAGCAGCAGGCCGCGCTCGGTCTTGAAGAACGTGACCCACTCGGCGAGCTCCGCGAGTTCATCGTCGGTCGCGCGGGACAGGTCCCACTCGATGCCGAGGTGGCCGAAGATCGCGGTCGCGCCGCGGAAGGCCAGGTCGTGGCGCCGGCCGGTGGTGTGGGAGCGGTCCGAGGCGATGTGCGAGCCGAGGTACTCCGGCGGGACCAGCTGGGTCGTCCAGCGCAGCATGTGCTGGCGGTCGTGCGGGTCGATGTTGTCGGAGACCCAGACGCGGTCGGTCCTGGTCAGCACCTCCAGGTCGATGCGAGCGCCGCCGGAGGAGCAGGATTCGATCTCGAGTGCCGGACGAAATGAGCGGATCTCGTCGAGCAGGCGGTAGAAGGCGAGCGTCTGCTCGTGAACTCCGGCCCTTCCGGTCGGCTGCGTCCCGGCCTCGATGAGATCCCGGTTGTGATCCCATTTGATGTAATCGATGTCGTATTCGTCGAGAACCGCGAAAATCTGTGCCTTGACGTGCTCGTACGCGCCCGGAATGCCGAGGTTGAGCACCTGCTGGTGACGCGACTCGACCGGCCACGACGACCGGGCCGCCATAATCCAATCGGGATGGGCGCGGGCCAGGTCGGAATCCGGGTTCACCATTTCCGGCTCGAACCAGAGCCCGAACTGCATTCCCCGCTGCTTCACCCGGTCGATCAGCGGATGCAGGCCCTGCGGCCACACCTCGGGCGACACCACCCAGTCGCCGAGCCCGGACGTGTCGTCGCGCCGCGAGCCGAACCATCCGTCGTCCAGCACATAGCGCTCGACCCCGGCCGCCGCGGCCCGTTCGGCCAGATCCAGCAGCCGCGGCGCGTCGTGGTCGAAATAGACGGCCTCCCATACGTTGAGCGTCACCGGCCGCGCGGTGCCGACCGGCCGGGGCCGGCTCCGCAGGTGCCGATGGAACCGCCGGGCCACCTCGTCGAGCCCGTCCCCGAAACTGCCGTAGAGCCACGGCGTGCGATAGGTGTCTCCGGGGGCCAGGCGGGCCTCGCCCGGCAGCAGCAATTCGCCGCCGCCGATCCGCTGCTCGCCCGTGGACACCCGCTCCGCGTAGTGGATGTGGTTTCCGCTCCACGCGGTGTGAACGGCCCACGTCCGGCCGCTCGCGAATCCGAAACCCGGCTCGCCGACGTGCAGTACATAGGCGCTGTCGGCCCCGGTGCGCCCTTTGCGGTTCTCGCGTACGTGGGCCCCGGTCCGCAGTTCCCCACGCTGCGGAACCCGTTCGAGATTGTGCCGCCCGCCGAAGTCGAGGATCTCGCGCGCCTCGGCCGGCAGCGGGAAAGACAGAACAAAGTCGTTGATTCCGTACGCCGAGGAACCGCGATTTCCCAGTTCCGCCCGCGCCCGGAGAATGCCGGTGGGCAGCAGTTCCAGTTCGAGGCTCAGCGCCAGCCGCCCGGAGTCGTCGACGGCTTGCACCTCGACGCGGTTGTCCCCGGCGCGCAACCCGGTGCGGGTGAAGAACGGCGACCACCCCGAGCCGTCCTCGAAGGCCCCGCTCAACCCCGGCCGCCCGGTCCACCCGATGTGGTGCTCCGGCAGCACGGCCACCCGCGGCGGCACGTCGACATTGTTGGTCCCGGCCACCGGTTCGGCCGCCCGCAACATCGCCGCCGCCTGCTCGTCGTCGATCCCGGGCAGCGCCGGGCCCCAGTACGCGACGACCGGCAGCCCCGGACCGGCCGCGTCGACCAGCACCGTGACCCCGGCAGCGGACATTGTCACGACATCCATCGGCGCTCCTTGATTCGCAATTCCGGCCCCGCTTCGCATCGTATGTTGATCTCTTGTGAACCCGACCGGCGGCCGCGAGCCGAGCCGATGAGCCCGGTCGGGACGTTCCGGTGTTGGATGACCGGGTGAGCGAACCGCAGCTGCTTTCCGCCTGGGCCGGCCACTGGACCGGCACCGGGACCGGGGTCACGGTGATCGTCCCGCCGCCCGGCACGGTCGGCTCCGGCGAGGTACGCGGCGGGGCCCCGGCCACCCGCGAGTTCGCCCTGCTCGATCCGTCCCGCACGGTCGACCGGGTCGACGCCGTGGTGCTCTCGGGCGGCTCCGCCTTCGGCCTGGCCGCCGGGGACGGCGCGATGGGCCTGCTGCGCGAGCTCGCGGTCGGCTTCCCGACCCCGCTCGGCCCGGTCCCGATCGTCGTCGGCATGTCCATCTTCGACGCC
Organism: Actinoplanes sp.; assembly: GCA_036402935.1. GTDB lineage: Bacteria > Actinomycetota > Actinomycetes > Mycobacteriales > Micromonosporaceae > Actinoplanes. Next base: position 20,082 of record DASWRZ010000400.1, on the reverse strand, counting down.
TCGGTGTCGGGCGCCCCACCGGACGCGGTCAGCGGCCGCCGGGCGGTCGTGGCCGCGCTCAGCGGCGAGGAGTTCACGACCGGGGCGGTCGGCGCGGGCACGGGCGCCACGACCGGCAAGTGGCGCGGCCGGCTCCACCCGGGCGGCGTCGGCCTGGCCGTTTCCCGCGTCGGGCCGGCCTCTCTCGCGGCGGTCGCCGTGGTCAACGCCTGGGGCGACGTGATCGGGCCCGACGGCCGTCCCGTGTTTGCCGGCGCCACCGAGAAGCCCGTCGCCACCGAGAAGCCCGTCGCCACCGAGGGGCCCGGCGCCACCGAGGGGCCCGGCGCCGCGAACCCGTTCGAGATGACCAACACCACGGTCGCGGTGCTGCTGACCGACGCCAAGCTGAGCAAGACCGACTGCTATCTGCTCGCGCAGAGCGGGCACACCGGCTTCGCCCGGGCGCTGCATCCGGCGCACTCACGGTTCGACGGGGACGCCGTGGTCGCGCTGGCCACCGGCGAGGTGAGCGAAGAGGTGAATCTCGACCTGCTGCGGGCCGCGGCGGCCACGACGATGGCCGAGGCCATCCGCAACGCCGTCATCCGGTAGCCCTAGCTTATATAAGGACGAGCTGATAGGCTCTCCGCTGTGCATGCGTTCGACGTGCTCGGCGACCCGGTTCGCCGCCGCATCCTGGAGCTGCTCGCCGACGGCGAGCAGACCTCGGGCGCGATCACCGAGGTCATCCGGGCCGAGTTCGGGATCACCCAGCCGGCCGTCTCGCAGCACCTGCGGGTGCTGCGCGACAACGGTTTCGCCACCGTCCGGCCGGACGGCGCGCGTCGGCTCTACGCGGTCGACGACACCGCGCTGCGCGAGGCCGACGCCTGGCTCGACCGGTTCCGACGCTTCTGGACGCCGCACCTCGCCGCGATGGCCACCGAGGTGGCCCGTGGCAAACGCCAGCGACGACTTGCCGATGAGGGGAACGACCGATGACCGATGCCCGGCAGCACATCACCAGCGTGCGCCGCACGTTGGGCACCCGCACGCTCGAGGCCGGCGAGGCGCGGGTGCAGACCATCAGCCAGGTCTACGACACCGACCAGGACGACATGTGGGACGTGGTGACCAACCCTTCGCGCATCGCGCGATGGTTCCTGCCGGTGGAGGGAGAGCTCAAGCTGGGCGGCCACTACCAGTTGACGGGCAACGCGGGCGGCACGGTCACGGCCTGCGAGCGGCCCCACGGCTACGCGGCGACCTGGGAGTTCGGCGACATGGTGAGCTGGATCGAGGTGCGGCTGACGCCCGAGGGGCCGGCCCGCACCCGCTTCGAGCTCGAGCACGTCGCCCACGTCGACGACGAGATGTGGGCGCAGTTCGGGCCGGGCGCGACCGGGCTCGGCTGGGACTCGGGCTTCTGGGGTCTGGCCAAGCACCTCGGCGACCCGGGCGCGGTGCCCGACAACGCCGACGTGGCGTCCTGGCTCGCCTCCGACGAGGGCCGGGCGATGCTGCGGGGCAGCGCCGACGGCTGGGCCGAGGCCGAGATCGCGGCGGGCGGTGACCCGGCCGAGGCGCGGCGACACGCCGACACCTCCTACCAGGCCTACACCGGAGGCTGATCAACCGGCGTTTCGGCGGCGAGGCGGCGGGGCGGACGGTAATCTGAGTCCGCCCCGATTTGTCCGGATTTGGGCGGGCGACGACGCCCGCCGGGAAGCCGATAGCCATGATCTTTCGCCGCGCCGGCCTGGCCGTGCTCGCCGCGAGCGCACTGACCCTGACCCTGCCCACCCCCGGCGCGTCCGCCGCCGGCGCCGATACCCCGGCCCAGCCGGCCGGCGGCACTACCGCCGGCTTCGGCGGCTGGCCGCTGCCGGTGCCCGACGTCTCGGGTCTGCTGCCCGGTCTCTACGCGGTCAACGTCGCCAGCTTCGAGTGCCTGACCGCCCCGGCGGGCAGCGGCCCGGCGTCCCAGCGGCACTGCGTGCTCGACGACGCGTACCGCTGGAAGCTGGTGCCGGTCTCGCTCGACGCCCGGTTCAAGGTCGAGAACGCCGGCAGCGGCCGCTGCCTGGTGCCGGCCGGCCAGAACGACCTCGCGGCCGGCCCCTGCGGTGACGCGCTGGGCGACACCTGGCGCCTGAAGGACGCGCCGGGCACCGGCATCTACGTCATCAACGCGGCCAGCGACCGCTGCCTGACCGTCGAGCGGGACGGCCGCGCCGTGCAGTACCGCTGCGACGGCGACGTCTCCCGCCGCTGGACCTTCCGCCTCGAGCCGAACGGCAAGGGAGTCGTGACGGTCAACGGCGGCAAGCCCTAGCGAAGCACTTCGCCGAGGCGCCGCATGCCTTCGGCGATCTCCGCCGGGGTATTCGTCGTGAACGACAGCCGCAGCGTCGCCGGGTCGGCCCGGCCGGCGTAGAACGGCGCGCCGGGAACGAAAGCCACATTGTTCGAAACGGCCCGGGGGAGCAGTGCAGCGCTGTCCACCGGGCCCGGCAACCGCACCCAGGTGAACATGCCACCGTCCGGGTCGGACCAGACGCTGCCCTCCGGCGCGGTCGCCGGCATCGCGGACATCATCGCGTCCCGCCGTTCCCGGTACGCGTCGCGAAGCCGGCCGACATGCGCGTCCAGGTCGGTCGCGGCCAGCCAGGCCGCGGCCGCCGCCTGGTCGATGGTCGAGGTGTGCAGGTCGGCCGCCTGCTTGGCCACGGTCAGGGCCGGGCGCAGCGAGGGCGGCGTACGCACCCAGCCCAGCCGCAGCCCCGGCGCCGCGATCTTGGAGAAGCTGCCGAGGTGCAGCACCCGCTCCTCGGCCCCCGGTTGGGCGGCCAGCGCCGGCACCGGTTCGCCGCGGTAGCGCAGCTCGCCGTACGGGTCGTCCTCGACCACCCAGACGCCGTATCGCTCGGCTAGGGCAACCACCGCGGCCCGCAGGGAAGCCGGCATCGTGCGGCCGGTCGGGTTGGCGAAGTTGGGCACCAGGTAGATCAAGGCCGGCCGTTCCGAAGCCAGGACCCGCTCCCAATCCGACAAGTCCCCATCCGACACGTCCCGGTCCGACAGGTCCGGGGCGGGGAGCGTAACGATGCGGGCCCCGGCCAGCTGGAAGCACTGCAGCGCGGCCAGGTAGGTCGGTTCTTCGACCACCACCACTGCGCCCGGGTCGAGCAGCGCGGTCGTGATCAGGGTCAGCCCCTGCTGCGAACCGGTGGTCACGAGCAGGTCCCCGGCGCGGGTCGGCAGACCGCGCGCGGTCATCCGGCCGGCCACGTGGGCGCGCAGGGCCGGGTTGCCCTCGGTCGGGGCGTACTGGAGGTTGCGGCGGGCGTCCGGCGTAGACAGCACCCGGTCGAAGGCGGCCCGCAGGCCGTCCAGATCGAACAGCTCGGGTGCGGGCAGCCCACCGGCGAACGAGATCACCTCCGGCCGGTCGATCAGGGCGAGCAGGTCACGGACGGGCGAACTGGCGACGCCGGCCAGGCGGCGGGCGGGAGACATGGGGACTCCTCGAGAACGGCTCGAACAGGAAATCCGGCGTGGGTGGGCCGGCGGCGGTGATGCCTCCTGGTCGAGGAGCCGGGCCTACTTTAGCGAACGTTAAGGGGTAATGACAGAACCGCCCTGGCTTCGAGGCGACGAGGTGCGGCCGGCCGGGAGGCGCCGAAGGTTCTGATCCGACCCGGATAATCGTCGGCGTGCCGATGACCTATGACGAGACCGAGCGCATCCGCTGGGCGGACGGCGCCGAGGCGTACGCGAAAACCTTTGGCCCGTTCTGTGCGTACGTCGCCGCCGATCTGCTCGACGCCGCAGGCGTCGGTGAAGGCACCGCGGTGCTGGACGTGGGCACCGGGACGGGAACGGTGGCCGCCCTGGCGGCCGAGCGTGGCGCCCGGGTGACCGCGGTCGACGCCGAACCGTCGATGGTCGCGGCGACCGCCGCCCGGCTGCCGGGGGCCGACGTGCGGCAGGCGATCCTGCCCGACCTGCCGTTCGCCTCCTCGTTCGACGCGGTGGTCGCCAACTTCGTGATCAACCACGTCGGTGATCCGGCCGCCGCCGTCGCCGCTCTGGCACGAGCGGTCAAACCGGGCGGCCGGGTCGCGGTCACCATCTGGCCGCACCCGGCGCCGACCGCCCAGGCGATCTGGACGATGGTCTACCGGCACGCGGGGGTCGAGGTGTCCGGCCTGATCGGCGTCGATCCGGCGCGGAACTTCACCCGCGATCCCGCCGGGGTCACCGGCCTGCTCGAGGGGAGCGGCCTCACCGAGGTCACGTGCGAGCGGCTCGAGTGGATCCACGAGACGACCCCGGAGGCGTGGTGGGGTGGAGCGGCGGCCGGGCTCAACGCGACCGGTGTGGTGCTCCGCCGCCAGACGCCCTCCGGGCGGGCGCGGATCCGGGCGTCGTTCGACGAGGTCGTCGCGCCGTTCCGCACTTCGTCGGGGACGCTGGCGCTGCCGACCGCGGCGCTGGTAGCTCAAGGTCGACGGAAGGTTGAGGCCGGGCCATCCCTAACCCTCGAGTAGAGGTCGAGGTGCTAAGACTGTGAGCATGCTCGTCGACTCCGCCGCCCCGATCAGCGCGTCTCCGCTGGAGGTCGAGAGCCTCGCCGTCGAGGCCGAGAGGCTCGGCTACGACGGGTTCGGGGCGGCCGAGACCCGCCACGACGTGTTCTCGTCCCTCGCCCTGGCGGCCCGGTCGACCAGCCGCATCGAGCTGCAGTCGTCGATCGCGGTCGCGTTCGCACGCAACCCGATGACGGTCGCGATCGCCGCCAACGACGTCCAGCTGATCTCCGGCGGCCGGTTCCAGCTCGGGCTCGGCTCCCAGGTCAAGGCGCACATCGAGCGCCGGTTCGCGATGCCGTGGGGGCAGCCGGCCGCCCGCATGGAAGACTTCCTGGGCGCGGTCAAGGCGATCTGGCACGCCTGGGCGACCGGGGAGCGGCTGGTCCATCGGGGCGAGTTCTACAAGCACACGCTGATGACCGACTTCTTCGACCCGGGGCCCAACCCGCACGGCAACCCGCCGATCCTGCTGGCCGCGGTCGGCGAGCGGATGACCGCGGTGGCCGGGCGGGTTGCGGACGGACTCCTGGTCCATCCCCTGACCAGTACGCCGTACCTGCGCGAGAAGACGATCCCCGCGTTGACCGAGGCCCGCGGGGGCAGCCTCGACGGGTTCACGCTGGGGCTGTCGGCGCTGGTCGTGCTCGGCTCCGACGAGGAGTCCCGGCGGGCGGCCGACCGGGCGGTCCGCGGGCAGATCGCGTTCTACGCCTCGACGCCGTCCTACCGCCCGGTGCTCGACCTGCACGGGTGGGGCGACCTGGCCGACAAGCTCAACACGATGTCACGCCGGCAGGCCTGGGACGAGATGGCGGACGCGATCGACGACGACGTGCTCGACACGTTCGCGGTGTCGGGTGACGCGGCGACCGTGGCGGCCGGGCTGCGCTCCCGCTTCGCCGACCTGATCGACCGGATCTCGTTCTATCTGCCCTACCCGGCCGACCCGGCGTCGGTCGCCGAGGTCCGCACCCTACTGCGCGGATAAATCGGTTGCGGCGGTCCCGGTCGCCCCAGCAGGATCAGGAAAATGTCGGTCTCCCGGGGGCGCGTGGCACTGCTGGCCGCGCTCGGCATCGACATGGCCGGGACCGGTCTCTTCGCGCCGATCTCGCTGCTCTACTTCCAGGCCGTCACCGACCTGTCGCTGCCGACGATCGGCCTGCTGATCAGCGTGGCCAACTTCGCGTCGCTCCCGGTGCCGGTCGTGGTCGGTCACCTGGTCGACCGGTACGGGCCGCGGGGCATCGTGATCGCGGCCCAGGTGCTCCAGGGGATCGGCTTCGCGGCGTACGTGGGAGCGCATGGACCGATCTCGGTCCTGGTCCCGTCCTTGATCGTGGCCGTCGGCCAGCGGATGTTCTGGTGTTCGGTCTTCACCCTCGTCACCGAGGTGGCACCGCCCGGCCGCAGCGGGCAGGACCGCACGTTCGCCCGGTTCAGCATGGTGCAGTCGGCCGGTCTGGGCGCGGGTTCGTTGATCGCCGGCCTGACGCTGGCCGGTGGCCCGCACGTCTACCGTCTCGTGGTCCTGATCAACGCGGCGTCCTACCTGGTGTCGGCGGCGACGCTGGGCACGGTGCCGGCCCTGCGCCCGGTCAAAGCCGAGAGCACACCCGGCGGCTATCGCGACCTGCTCCGCGACCGCCCCTACCTGGGCTTCATCGCGATCAACGCGGTCTTCAACCTGGTCGCGGTCATGGTCGGCACGGCCGTACCGGTCTACGTCGTCGAGGGACTGCCCGCGCCGCCGTGGCTGGCCGGCCCGCTGCTCACCTTCAACACGGTCCTGCTCGCCACCGGGCAGACGCTCGCCGTCCGCCTGGTCCGCCACCTGCGCCGCACCCGCGCGCTCGCCCTGGCCGGTTCGTTCATGGTCGTCTGGCTGCTCGCGATGGCGCTCGCCGTCAAGATCCCGGGCGCGCTCCTGATCGCCTACCTGCCCCTGTCGATGGCCTTCTTCGCCGCCGGCGAGCTGATCATGGCCCCGGTCGCCAACGCGCTCGCCTCGGCGGCCGCCCCCGACCACCTCCGCGGCCGCTACCTGGCCGTCATGCAGTACGGCTTCACGGCCGCCATGATCATCGCCCCGACCTTCTTCACCGTGCTCTACACCCACGGGCGCGCGCTGCCGTTCGCCGTGCTGGCCGGCGTCACCGCCGCGGCGAGCGTGTTGATAGCCAGGAGCAGTCTGGGTGCCGGCCGAAGCGAGGGCCCTCTCCCGGCCGAAGGTCACAACGACGGGTCGGGCGACCCGCGGACGGGGGACAAAGAATGGACGAGCGCGGACTGAGCCACGACGTACCGCTGCTGCGCCGCCGGCGGATGCTCGGCCTCGGCGGAGCGACGACCGTCGAGGTCCTGGCGGGTGCACCGCTCTGCGCGGCCGCCGCTCTGGTCCGCGGCGACATCCGCCGCAGCTTCGGCACCGCCAAAGGCGTCGCGCGCGGCGTCCCGCTCACCATCGACCTGCGCCTCGTCGGCGCCGCCACCGGCATGCCGGCGGCCGGCCTCGCCGTCTACCTCTGGCACGCCGACCGCGACGGCAACTACTCGCTCTACTCACCCGGTCTGACCGGCGAGAACTACCTGCGCGGCGTCCAGCCCACCGACGCCGCCGGCCGGACCGTCTTCACCAGCGTCTTCCCCGGCAACGGCCTGATCCACTACGAGATCTACCCGGGCGTCGCCCAGGCGACCAAGGCCACCGGCCTCCTGCTGAGCGGTCAGCTCACGCTTCCCGTCTCCCCGGCTTACGCGTACGAGGGTGGAGCCATCGGCGTCGTGCCCAGCCCCGTGCGGGGCGGCCCGAAGGTCGCGCTGACCCTCGGCGTCTGACTCTTCCGGTTTCACAGCGGACACCGTCTGACTCTTCCGGTTTCACAGCGGACACCTAGGGCCGCCCACGGCTTCGCACAGCCTGGGCGGCGAACGTGCTCGGCACAAAGTTGACCAACTTGGTCAAGAATCAGCCGAGCACTGACAAAGGTGTGCGCCAATGCCCAGTGATCGTCCCGTGTTCGTCGTCGGTTGCCCACGCTCGGGAACGACGATGCTCCAGCTCATGCTCCACGCCCACCCGCGGATCGCGGTGCCACCGGAAACCCGGTTCCTGCTCGCCGCGTACCGCCGCCGCTACCAGATCGGAGATCTGTCCTCCCCGCAGAACCGCCGTGCCCTCGCCTCCTGGATCGTCCGGACACCACAGTTCGGTGACCTGGGCCTGCCGCGCGAGGAGGTGATCTCCTCCATCACGCAGGCGCCGGGCACCCTCGGCTCCGCGCTCGGCACGGTGTTCAAGATGTACGCCGGCCGCTTCGGCAAACCTCGCTGGGGCGACAAACGGCCGTCCTACCTGCGCAACCTGCCGGTATTGCTGCGGCTGTTCCCGGACGCGCAGATCATCGACATCATCCGCGACGGACGCGACTGCGTGGCCTCCCTCAAGGAGACCCCGTGGCGGCCGCACGACTTCGGCGGGCTCATCGACCACTGGGCCCGCTCGGCCGACGCCTCGGCCCGCGCCGCCCGCCGCTATCCGCCCACGGTCTACCACCGGGTGCGCTACGAAGACCTGGTCGGCGACCCGCCGGCCCACCTGCGGAAGATCTGCGCGTTTCTGGGCGAGGACTACGACCCGGCGATGGCCCGGCCCTCCGAGGTCGCGGCGGTGGCGGTGCCCAGCTACAAGACGTGGCACCGGCTGACCCGCTCGGCGGTCACCACCTCCCGAGCGGGCAGCTGGCAGCAGCGGCTCACGCCCGACGAGGTGCGGCGCTGCGAGGCCGTCTTCGGCCGCCGGCTGGCCCGGTTCGGCTACCAGCCGTCGACCCGGGCCGGCCGCTCCCCGGCAATGCTGGTCACCCACGCCAAACTGGCCGCCCGGGAACGCTTCGGGCCGGCGCGGGCCGCGCTCCAGGACGTACGCCTAAGGTTGCGCGCCGACCAGCCGGCGCCGGACCTCCCCTTTCAGGAACGGTCCCCGTCGGCCTCCACGTCGATCGACTCGACGCGGTCCGGATAAAACGCGACGTGGCCCTTGATGCCGGCCACCGACGGGTACGGGTTCTGGTACTCCCACACCGCGTCGACCGCCGTGTCGTCGTCCACCGCGATCGAGTAATAGCTGGCCTCGCCCTTGTAAGGGCAGTAGCTCTCGGTCGCGGTGCGCTGAAGCACCGACTCGTCGACGTCGGTCAAAGGCACGTACTGCACCGGCGGGTAGCTTGCCTCCTGCAGCGTGAGAGCGCTGCGGGTGTCCGCGATCACCTTCCCGGCCACCGTCACGACCACCCGGCTGCTGGTGGGCCTGACGGTGATCGGGTGATCGGGTCCGGGCTGGAGAACGGGCTTGTCAGCCATGACGCCTTCTTCCTTCGCGATCTCTTGGTACGCGTTACAAGTCACTGCCGCCGGACTTATTCCGGCCCCGGTTACAGTCTGCTCCATGCCGGGACCCGCAGAATCAGCCGTCGCCGCCCTGGGGATCGCCTACAAGCTCGTCCACCACGGCCCGGCCAACAGCCTGCTCGAGGCGGCGGCCGCCCAGGGCATCGCGGCGGCCGACCTGGTGAAGACTCTGGTCGTCCGGCGAGGGGAAGGTGACTTCCTCTTCGTCCTGGTCCCGGGGGATCGGGTGATCTCGTGGCCGAAGCTACGGGCGCTCCTGGGCGTCAATCGCCTCGCGATGCCGGACGCGGCCACGGCCAAGGCGGCTACCGGTTACGAGCGGGGGGCGATCACGCCGTTCGGGTCGTCCACGCCTTGGCCGGTGATCGCTGATGTGCGTACCGAGGGGCGCACGATCAGCCTGGGAGCCGGGGAGCGGGGGGTTGCTCTGCAGGTGTCGGCTTCCTCGGCCGTGGCGGCTCTTGGCGGGATGTTTGCTGATGTTACCGAGGCTGCTTGAGGCTTTCTTGCGCTTTGACGGGCGGGCCCGGGGTGGTGGGTTGCGGGAGCAGAATCGCCTCGGTGGGTGCGGTGCTGCTGCCGGGACGGTCGAAGTAGGCGAGCACGTCTGCGGCGCGCCGCTTGAGGGCACGGCCGGTCGAGCCGGTCCTGGGCTGCGCTAGTCGGCGTCGTTGTTCGCCGTTCGTCGCCGATGGCGTTCGCGCGCGGCCTTGTGAGCGGCGTCGAGCAGGCTCAGCGCCTCCGGGAGTTGCGTGTCGGGGTTGACGACGGACAGCCAGCCCGCCCGGCCGTAGACCGGATGGGGGAACCACGTGTCGCGGACCTGGGCGTCGTGGTGGGCGTTCATGGCATCTCGAGGCGATGAGCCGATGACTCGCGCGAACTCCGCCTTGGGCGCGGCGATGTTGAGCCGGAAGGTGCCTGGCTCGTCCAGGCCGGAACGAGGCTCGTCGGGGTAGTCCTTCGTCACGATGGTGGCGAAGGGTTGGGTTGCCGGGATTACACCGTCGGGCGCGTAGTAGATGAACGCGTCTCCCCAGCTGACTTCGGGCGACGCGTCGCCGGGTTGCGGTTGCAGGATGAGTACGGCGTCCAGCGTCTTCGCGTGATCGATGATGTCGTCCATGTCCATGTGTTCCAGCGTCACATTGAACTGCTTGTGGAGACTTTTGATCGTGAGGCCTCGACGATGACGACGGCAACTCTCAACCGCCCGCTACGGACTGCCGACGTGGCCCGACGTGCTGGCTGCTCCGTCCAGCAGGTGCGCAACCTCGAACGTGACGGGGTACTGGAACCACCGACGCGTACTCCATCGGGTTATCGCACGTGGACCGAGATCCACGCGCTAGCGGCAGCGACCTACGTCGTCCTCGCCGCAGGCGTCGGGGCCGCCGAGGCGAAGAAGCTCATACGCATCGCCCGCGCCGGCACGGAAAATGACGTGCTTGCGCTCGTCGACAGGGCGCACGCTCGCCTGCACACCGAGCGGCGGGACGTCGAGCTGGCCAGAGCCGCGGTCGCCGCGATCACCGCCGAACCCCTCGACGACGTCCGCCCCAACGACGCCATGACCATCTCCGAACTGGCTTCCGCGCTGGCAGTGCCGACCTCGACGTTGCGGTACTGGGACCGGCAAGGCCTGCTCACCCCCGCTCGAGCAGTTCGCGGACGTGCACGCATCTACACGCCCGCCGATGTCCGGGACGCGCGGATCGTGCACCAATTGCGCCTGGCCGGCTATCGCATCCCGCCGCTGCGCGCGCTCATGCCGGCCCTGCGGCAGCGCGGCCGCACGTCCGACATCACCGCCGCTCTCCGGGCACGGGACGCGCACATCAACTCGCGTTCGCGAGCCCTTCTCCAAGCGGCGTCCGGACTCCTGGCGCTGACATCTTCGGTGGAGCCCCAGCGCAAGCAACCCCCAACGCACCAACCAGGAAGCGGAAGGAACCTGAGGTAGATTCCAGGGCGTGACAACCGACGACGCGATCCAACCAGACGTAACCCCTTCGGGCACCGGCTGCGTGGAATGCTCGGACGACGGCGGCTGGTGGTTCCACCTGCGGCGATGTGCCCAGTGCGGCCACATCGGGTGCTGTGACAGCTCGCCCGCCCAACATGCCACGGCGCATTGGAAGGCGACCGGCCACCCGATCATCCAGTCGTTCGAGCCGGGCGAGGACTGGTTCTGGGACTACGCCACCGAGGAGGCCGGGCAGGGGCCGGCGCTCGCGCCGCCGGACAGTCATCCGGCCGACCAGGGAGTGCCCGGGCCGTCCGGGTTCGTGCCCGACGACTGGCGCACGAAGCTGCACCGGTAGAGGGCCGACACGCTGCACCGGTAGAAGGCCGACAGGCTGCACCGGCAGAGGGCCGACACGCTGCACCGGAAGCGGCCCGATGACGCGTGCTGACGCGACCGCGGCCGGCCGGGAGGGTAGTCATGAGATCGGATAGAGCTGGCCGTCGGTGGCGACCGCCGGCGTGAAGTCGACCGGGCGGCCGTCGATGGTGAAGCGGTAACGGTCCAGTTGGCGTACCGACGGCCGGTCGACCAGGAAGTCGTGCAGTGAGGCCAGTTCGGACCGGCTGAGCCACGACGGCGGGTCGGAGACGGCCCGGAAGTCACAGAGCACCGCCAGGTCGCGCAGCCACTGCATCTGCTGGGGCGTCAGCAGGTTGAGTTTGCTCCGGAAATAGACGACGTCCGGGTCGACTTCGATCAGCGGCGACTGCCACAGCCGGTGAATGCTGTTGACCACCGCATTGCGCGCGGTCGCGTCGGACGGGTCGACCGTCGCGTAGTTGTCCCACATCGGTGCCACGTCGGGGCCGCTGCGGATCCCGTCGAGCAGGCCCAGCGACGGCAGCAGAATCGCCCCCGAGCCGAGCAGATAGACGTCGTCTCCGGCCGCCTCCCGCACCAGTTCGAGGGCGGAGCGGTAGACCGATTCCGACGTGCGCGCCGCCGCGTTGATGAAGTCCAGCTTGAGATATCGGAAGCCCCATTCGTGGACCACGGTCGAGATGAGCGAGGCGACGTGGTCGCGGGCCGGTGAGGAAGACATGTCGAGCGCGTAGTACGGCCCGCCCCAGTTGTAGCCGGCAACAATCGGCTCGCCCGTGGAGTCACGCAACAGCAGCGACGGCTGGGAAACAGCCACCTGAGAACCCGGGAGCGCGATGAACGGCGCCAGCCACAAACCCGGGGTGAATCCGGCGTCGCCGATGCGGGAGGCCAGCGCGCGCATTCCACTGGGGAATTTCGCGTTCGCCGACCAGTCGCCGACCATGTTCTCCCAGCCGTCGTCGATCTGCACCACGTCGAACGGCAACCCGGAAAGGTCGGCGATGTCCTTCGCCAGCTGGGTCTCGGTGATGTTCTCGTAGTAGGCGTACCAACTGCACCAGACATTTCCGGCCCGGCGGCGAACGCCGCCGCCGAACCGGGCCGCGAGTCGGTCGCTGTAGGCGCGGAAAACTTCCGCTTCTTTCCCGTACGCGAGGAACCAGTCATCGCCCCCCGACGCGTACCACCCGGCGAGCGTGTCCTGATCGGCCACCAACCGGGGGGTGTCGAGACCGAGCGCGCCGAGCAGCAGCGTACGGCCGTCGCGGCCCTGCAGGGCCGCGACCGCCGATCCGTGATGGCGCGCCGGGTCGTCGAAGGCCGGGTCGTCGGCCGTGACCAGGCGGGTGGGGTTGGGCACGCGCAGCGGTGCTTCGCTGAGCCGCCGCCAGCCGGACGGGCTCCACGAGTTCTGCCCGTGCCGGTAGAAGGACGCGTCGCCGAGCCCGTGCAGAATCGCGACACGGCCCGGCGGCAGCAGGACGCCGCCGGGCACGGGCCGCGGTTGCCCGTCGCCGGAGTGCCGGAGAGCGAAGGACTGACCGTCCAGCCGCACGAGCTGAGCCATGTTTCTCCTGTCAGGCCGAAGAAGCGGTTACTTGAGCAGACCGTTGACTTGGTCGTTCGCCTTCTTCAGCGCGGGCGCCGGCGAAGATTGGCCGAGTACGACCGACTGGATGGAGTCCTGCACGATCTGGCTGACCTCGTTGCCGTGGTCGGTGATCGGCAGGAAGAAGGTGCCGCCCGGCGCGGCCGCCTCGTCGGTGAAGACCTGGACGTCGCGGCCGGCCGCCTTGTGCGCGGCGAGCGCCTTGTCGGTGCTCCTCCTGATGGCCGGGAAGACCACCGCGTGCTGGGCCACGATGTCCTGGCAGGCACTCGACCCGAGGAACTTCACCCACGCCCAGGCCTGGTCGGGGTGCTTGGTGCCGGCGTAGATCGCGTCGGACAGGCCGTTGATCGCGGTCTTGCGGCCGGCCGGGCCGGTGGGCAGCGGCGCCAGGGCGTACTTCTGTTTGGTGTTGTCGCCGAAGTAGGTGCCGATCGTCCACGAGCCGGTGATCGTGAACGCGCCCTTGCCGCTCTCCATCACCGCGTCGCGGCTGAGCGTGGACTGCTTGTCGAACGCCGGCGCGTAGCCGGCGTCGATGAGGTGCTTGAACCAGGCGATCGTCGCGCTCAGCTTCGGGTCGTCGTAGTTGTAGTGGGTGCCCCACGGGTTCTTGTCGAGGAAGGTGAAGCCGTCACTGACGGCCAGGTCGCCCCAGCCGTTCTGGCCCTGCGCGCCGTCGGCCCACTCGGGCAGGAAGCCGTACACCTTGACGTGGGCCTTGTCGAAGGCCGGGTCGAGGCCGTGGTGACCGTGGGTGTCGACCGTCGCCGCGGCGATCGCCTTCTCGAACGTGCCGCCGTCGGCCGGGTTCCAGGTCAGATCGGCCAGACCACCGGTGTCTTGGACCAGTTGCTTGTTGTAGACCAGGGCCATCGTGTCCCAGTCCTTCGGAAGGCCGTACCGTTTGCCGTCCTTGACGAACAGGTCGGCCAGCCCGGCCTGGTACTGCGTCAGGTCGACCCGGTCCCGGTCGACGAACGGCTGGATGTCGAGGATCTGGTTGCTGGAGACGAACTGCGGATAGTAGGACGCGTGATCGGTCCAGACATCGGGCGCGCTGCCGGCCGCCAGCTGGGTGGTGAGGTTCTGCCAGTACTGGGCCCACGCGGTCTGGGTGAACTTGACGCTGATGTCGGGGTTGGCCTTGGTGAAGGCGTCGGCGCATCCCTGATAGGCCGGCTGCTGCGTGTCGTCCCAGAGCCAGTAGTTGATGGTCACCTTGCCGCCGGCTGCGCCGGCGTCGTCGGAGCTGCCGGAACAGGCGGCGAGAGGAAGCGTGAGCGCCGCGGCGGCCAAGGCCGCGACGACCGTACGGGGTGGAAGCACGGGAATTCCCTTCCGGTTATTTGATGCCGGTGAAGTTGAGTGACTGGACGAGCCGCTTGCCGCCGAGGACGAGCAGCGCGCCGACGGGCAGGACGGACAGCACCGAGGCGGCCATGAGTCCGGTCCAGTCCGGCTGGGTGTTGGGGGATTGCTGGAGGAACACCCCGAGCGCCACGGTCAGCACCCGGGTCTGCTCCCCGCGGCCGACCAGCAGCGGCCACAGGAAGTCCTTCCACGCCCACACCGCCGTGGTGAGCGCGATCGTGAGCAGCGGCCCGCGGCTCATCGGCATGATGACCCGCCAGAAGACGCCCCACCGGCCGGCGCCGTCGATGATCGCCGCCTCCTCGACCTCGCGCGGCACCGAGAGGAAGAACTGCCGGAGGAAGAAGACCGCGAACGGGGTCATCAGCAGGTTGGGCGCGACCATGCCGGCGAACGTGTCGATCAGGCCGAGGTTCTTCACCAGCGTGAAGTTGGGGAGCAGGGTGAAGATCGGCGGGACCATGAGGGCCGCGATCAGGATGCCGAAGACCAGGTCGCGGCCGGGGAAGCGCAGGCGGGCGAAGGCGTACCCGGCCATCGCGCAGCAGAAGGTCTGCACCGCCGCGATGGACAGCGCGTAGATGCCGGAGTTCATCGTGTAGCGCAGGAAGTCGATCCGCGCCCCGGAGCCGCCGGCGTTGCGGGCGGTGTCCGCGTCGACCAGGCCGAGGACCCGCCAGAAGTTGATCATTGTGGGGTGCGCGGGCAGCACATTGGTGCTGTCGGTGTAGAGGTCGCCCGCGGGGGTGATCGCGGTGCGGACCATCCAGTAGAACGGCAGGATCGTCAGGACCAGAAATACGATCAGCGCGGCCCAGGCGCCGATCCGGCCGAGGTTGAGTCGCATCGCGGGCTCCCAGTTCGGTTCAGCGGAATTCGCCGTGGTTCAGTCGAGTTCGGCAGAAGTCAGGGCGGCAGAGCTCGATTTCGGATCAGTTCAGATCGGACCGGGAGGCGCGCAGCAACCGCATCTGCACCGCGGTCAGCAGCCCGAGAACGACGACCAGGACCATCGCCGCCGAGGCGGCGTAACCCATGTGGAAGTACGTGAAGGCCTGCTGATAGATGTAGAAGTAGATGACCCGCGTGGCCCCGATCGGGCCGCCCTTGGTGGTGACGGCGACCGTGTCGAAGATCTGGAACGAGCCGATCAGCGACACCACCAGCACGAGCGCGAGCACCGGGCGCAGCAGCGGCAGCGTGATCCGGCGGAACATCCGGAGCTCGCCCGCCCCGTCGAGCGACGCGCTCTCGTAGAGGTGCTGGGGGATCTGGAGCATGCCGGCGTACAGCAGAAGCGCGGTGTATCCCGCGTACGCCCAGGTGTTGATCAGCGCGATCGAGGGCATCGCCCAGGATGGTGAGGTGAGGAAGCCCTGGTTGCTCAGGCCCACGGCGGTCAGCAGGTGGTTGACGAAGCCGAGGTTGGCGTCGAGCAGCCACATCCAGAGCAGGCCGACGGTCACGTTGGGCACCAGCCAGGGGAGCAGCAGGGTGGCCCGCAGGACGACCGAGCGGGTGAGCCGGTGCATGAGCGCGGCCAGCCCGAGCGCGAGCAGCGTCTGTGAGCCGATGTTGAGCACGACGTAGTACGCCGTGACCTTCATCGAATTCCAGAACTGGGTGTCGTGCACGAGGTCGGTGTAGTTCTTGCCGCCGACGAACGCGGGCGCTCGGAGCAGGCTGTAGTCGGTGAGCGAGTACCAGGCGCCGCGGATCGTCGGGTAGAGGTAGAACACCGCGAAGCCGATCAGCACCGGCAGCAGGAAGAGCCAGGCGACGCGGCGGTCGTCGCGACGCCGGCGGGGCCCGGCCGGTGCGGGCGGCGGATCCGGCAGCGGCGGGGCGGGCACCGCGACGGGGTGGGACATCGCCACGATCCGACCTCATTTCATCAATCGAAGTTCTTCGACGCCGGTGTCTTGCGGTGGAGGGCAGGCGGCCGCTAATAATGATGAAGCTCATGGAAACTTTGTCAACACCTCCTCGAAACCATTCGCGGTTTGAGGAGTTCCGTCCCCCTCTGTCGGAGGTCCCTCCATGCGCGTCCCGCGCGTCTTCGCGCTCCTCACGGTCACCGCCGCGGCGGTGCTCGTCGCGCCGATCGGCGCCGCCGCGACCCCCGCGGCGTCTCATTCCACGGCCGCTTTCGCGGCCCCGCCCGCCGGGCCGCCGTCCCGTCCGGCGCCACCGCCGGCACCGAGCCCGTCGCTCACCGACCACCCGCTGACCGCCGCCCCGAGCCCGCTCGACAACCCGCTCAAGGGCTTTGCCCGCTTCTACTTCCCGGGCGATGACGAGAACTCGGGCTATCCACGCTCCCTGGCCTGGAGCTACTTCGGCCTGTCCGAGGTGATGACCGGCGCCACCGACTGCGGTACCTACAACTGGTCCATCGTGGACAACGCGTTGAACGAGATCGCGTCGTACGGCAACCAGGCCGCGATCCGCTTCTACATGGAATATCCGGGCGGCACCGGCAGCCATCCCGGCAACGCGATCCCGCACTGCTTCGACGGGCACGTGACCTACCGCAACAACACCTACTGGGGCACGGTCTCGCCCGACTACGACAGCCCGTACCTGCTCGACGCCGTCACCCGGTTCATCGCCGCGTTCGGCGCCCGCTACGACGGCGACCCGCGGATCGGGTTCATCAACCTCGGCATCGTCGGGCTGTGGGGCGAGTGGCACACCTGGCCCTTCGACACCGACACCTCGGACGGCTACCCCAACCTGATGCCGACCGACGCCGACGCGGCGAAGATCATCCAGGCCTACGACACGGCGTTCAACAAGACCAAGCTGGAGATCCGCTATCCGGACTCGGCCGGCGGGGCGGCGAACGCGCGCGACATCGGCTACCACGACGACTCGTTCTGCTACCGCGAGGGCTCGCCGCTGGCCGGGGTCACGCTGCCGCAGTCACTCGGTGGCGCCGACTACGCCCAGCTCCAGCGGGCGCTCAACCAGGGCGTCGAGAACAAGTGGATCACCGACTCGATGGGCGGCGAGGTGCGCCCGGAGATCCAGAGCTCGGCCTTCACGTCGTGGCCGGGCGGCTCCGGCCAGGTCGACAACATGAAGGCGTGCATCGAGCTCGAACACACGACCTGGAAGATCAATCAAACCAGCCAGAGCTACTCCCCGTCCGATCCGAACGTCGCCGCCGCGGTACGGCTGATGGGGTACGACCTGACCGCCACCCACGCGTACTTCCCGAACAGCGCCACCGGGAGCGCGACCGTCGGCGTGACGATCGCGAACAACGGGGTCGCGCCGTTCTACTACCCGTGGACGGTCTCGCTCGGGCTCAAGGACTCGTCGGGTGCCGTGGTCAAGACCTGGGACACGCCGTGGGACCTGCGGACCGTCATGCCGCTGAAGATCCGGGCGTTCCCGGACTGGCACGTGGGAGCCGACCCGACCTATCTCGACTACGGCTACCCGCAGTACTTCCAGTCGAACGTCGACCTGGCCGGGGTGGCGTCCGGGTCGTACCAGCTGGTGGCGCGGGTGAAGAATCCGCTCGAAGCGGTCAGCCCGGCCGCCAAGAAGCTGCGGTTCGGCAACGCGACGCAGAACGCGGACGGTTGGCTCGGGCTGGGCGCCTTCGCCGTGGGATCGGGTGGGGGCGGCGACACCACGCCGCCCTCGGCGCCGACCGGGCTCGCGGCGCCGGCCAAGACCTCGACCAGCGTCTCGCTGACCTGGAACGCCTCGACCGACAACGTCGGGGTGACCGGGTACCAGGTGCTGCGTGGCGGCACGCGGGTCGCGACCACGACCGGCACCTCGTACACCGACAACGGGCTGACCGCCTCGACCGCTTACAGCTATTCCGTGCGGGCCTATGACGCCGCGGGTAACACCTCGGCCGCCTCGGCCCCGCTGGCCGTCTCGACCTCGGCCGGCAGCACCACGCCGCCCGGGCTCAACCTCGACAACTTCGACGGCACGCCGGCCTACCCGGGCGCGGCCCAGAACGACCTCGGGAAGTGGACGGGGGGCAACTGCTTCCTCAACGGGGGCGGGAACGGCGTGGTCTCCGGCGGAGCGTTGACGTTGCGGTACAACAACTGCGGCTGGTTCGGCAGCGACGTCATCACGGACCTGTCCTCGTACACGTATCTGGTGGTGCGGATCAAGGGTGCGGCCGGCGGAGAACAGAGCCACTTCAACCTGAGCCTCGGCGGCACGACCAAGGTCTTCGGCGACTACGTCCTCGACGGCGGCGGGCACCCCGCGATCACCCCCTCGTACCAGGACATCAAGATCCCGATGGCGGCGAACGGCATCAGCCGGTCGGCGCCGGCTCAGCTCGCCATGGGCTTCTGGTACGGCGGTAACAGCTCGATCAGCATCGACGGCTTCTCCTTCACGAACTGACGCGTACGGGGGCGGCGCCGTCCGCACGGGCGGCGCCGAGGCCGGTCTACGACAGGAGGACATCAACCGGTCCGCTCCGGCGCAACTCGCGCTCTCTTCCCGGTACGGCGGCACGGGCCGGGTAGTTTGTAAACTCCACAGCGATTTTGACGGGCAGGGTGGAGGGCAAGCGATGACGGATCAGGCGACCACGGGAGCTGACCTGTCGCGGTTGCGCGAGCTCAACTCGCTGACGGTGGTCCGCGCGCTGCGCGATCAGCCGCCGACCACCGTCACCGAGCTGGCCGGTCTGACCGGGCTCTCACGCCCCGGCGTCGACGTCATCGCCCAGGGACTGGTCGCCAGCGGCTGGGCCGACGTGGTCGAGCCGGGCGCGAGCAGCACGGTCGGCCGGCCCGCCCGGCGTTACCGATTCCGGGCCACCGCCGGCTATGTGATCGGCATCGACATCGGCGCGCACAAAATACTGGCCCTGCTGGCCGACCTCGACGGAAACCTCTCCCACACCGTCCGGCGCTCGGTCGACGCCGACGCCGACCCGTCCGCGCGCCTCGCCGCCCTCGACGAGATCGTCGCGGTCACGCTGGCCGAGTCGGGCAAGTCCGCCGACGAGATCTGGGCGGTCACGATCGGCGTCACCGGGCCGGTCGACGCCAGCGGCCGCACGAGCCTGTTCACTCCGCTGCCCGGCTGGCGCACGGTCGACCTGGCCGCCCATCTCAGCGACCGGTTCACCTGTCCGATCCTGGTCGAGAACGACTGCAAGCTCGCGGCGCTGGCCGAGCGCTGGCAGGGTGCGGCCGACGACGCCGACGACATCGTCTTCCTTCTCGCCGGCATGCGCACCGGCGCGAGCCTGATCATCGACGGCGTGCTCCGCCGTGGTTTCGCGGGTGCGGCGGGCGAGATCGGCGCGCTCAAGGCCGTACGCTGGTTGGCCGCCCCTTCCCACCTGCAGAAATGCCCCGGCGTGCCGGCCACGGTCAGCCCCGACGACGCGGCGGCCTGGGTCTTCAACGCGGCCCGCGCCGGCAACCGCGACGCCCGTACGGCCGTGAACCGTTACGTGAAAGACCTGGCCGTGGGCACCGCGGCCCTGGTCCTGGCGCTCGACCCGCAGGTCGTGGTGTTGGGCGGCGGCTTCTCGCGGTCGGCCGACCTCGTGCTCGACCCGCTCCGGCGCGAACTGCGGAAGCTGTGCCTGCGGGTGCCCGACGTGCGGGCGTCCACGCTGGGGGCCGACGGTGTGGCGCTGGGCGCGCTGCGGCTCGCTCTCGACGAGGTCGACCGGCGGCTTTTCTCGGTCGGCCTGAGCGCGCCGGTCGCTCCGCGGCGCGACGTTTAATTCCGCTGGTTGTCGTTATTTTGTC
>DASWRZ010000399.1:0-40948 GCA_036402935.1 Actinoplanes sp. | reverse complement strand
GCCTTCCTCCGCCTCCGCCTGACCGGCGAGTCGCCGCGCCTGCGGCGACTGCTGGCGGTGGCCCGCCCCACCCTGGTCCACGCCCACTTCGCCGGCGACGGCTGGCTGATCAGCGACGCCGCGCGTCACCAGAGGGTGCCGCTCGTCGTGACCACCCACGGCCACGACGTCACCCGCCAGCCGGACAGGGGCGGGCTCAAAGGCGTGCGCTACCGCCGCAACCTGGGCTCGGTCTTCGACCGAGCGGCTCTGATCATCGCGGTGTCCGAGGTCATCCGGGACCGCGCGATCGCCCGGGGGGCTCCGGCTTCCCGCGTACGCGTCCACTACACCGGAGTCCCCGTCCCCGCCTCCGCTCCGGCCGTCTCCCCGTCGTGGGACGTCTGCTTCGTCGGCCGTTTCGTCGACAAGAAGGGCGTGGACGACCTGGTGGCGGCGCTGGGGGTGCTGGGCCCGGCCCGCCCCCGCGCGCTGTTCATAGGCGACGGCCCGTTGCGCCCGGCCGCGCAGGCCCAGGCACGGTCGCTCGGCATCGACGCGACGTTCGCCGGCTCCCTACCGCCGGCCGAGGTGTCGTCGAAGTTGGCGGCCTCCCGTCTGCTGGCCGCCCCGTCCCGCACGGCCGCCGACGGCGACACCGAGGGCCTGCCGACCACGGTGCTGGAGGCGGGTGCGCTCGGCATCCCGGTGGTGTCGACGTTCCACAGCGGCATCCCCGAGGCGGTCATCGACGGCACGACCGGGCTGCTGGGCGCGGAGCGGGAGGTGACGGCGCTGTCCCGCAACATCTACCGGCTGCTCTCCGACGAGCCGCTGCGCGCACGGCTGGGCCGGGCGGCCCGGGCGCACGTCGCCGGGAACTTCAACCTGGCCGTCCAGTCCCGCCGCCTCGAAGCGCTCTACGACGAGGTCGCGGCGAACCACGTCCTCGCGGGCAGATTCCGCTGATCGCCGCCGCCTCGCCGAGGTTCCGCCGGACCGTCCGGACGCGGGCCTGCTTTACTCGGGGCTCATGGACGTCGGCAACATCGCGGAGCTCAACACCTTCCTCGTGCTGGACGCGATCCGGGCCCGCGGTGCGGCCATCCGCAGCCGGCTGAGCGGGGAGCTGGGGCTTGGCGACCGCGACGACCAGTACTCCGTTGAGCGACTTTTAGAAGTAGTGTCCCTCGTCGAGGTCGGCGATCAGGCCGGCCTCGACCGGGTCCCAGCCCAGCAGCTTCCGCGTCTCCGTGTTGGACATGGTGATGTCGAGGCCGATGAACGGGAAGCCCGTGAAGTGGCCGGCCGGTCGCGCGGCCGCCGGCACCCCGAGGTGGCGGCCGATGGTCTCGGCGATCTCGCGAACGGGGATGCCCTCTTCGGCCGCGGCGTACAGCTGGGCGCCGGCCGGAGCCTTCTCCAGCGCCAGCCGGTAGAGGCGGCCGACGTCCAGCGTGTGGGCGGCGGGCCACCGGTTGACGCCGTCGCCGACGTAGCCGGAGACGCCGGTCTCGCGGGCGATCCGAATGAGGGTGGGGATGAAGCCGTGCCGATCCCGGGCGCTGTGCGTGACCGGCGGGATAGCGACCAGGACGCTGCGCACACCCTGCTCGGTGAACCCGGCGATGGCCCGCGCCACGGCGGACCGGGGATTCGCGTTGATCGTCGCATCCCGCTCCGCGTCGCCGGTCGGGGTCAGGCCGACGCCGATGAAGGTGTTACCCGATCCGGCCAGCCCTTCGCCGAGCGCCCGCACCACGGCCAGGTCGGTGGCGACCGCGCCGGAGAAGTCGCCGGCCATCATGGTGGCGTGGTCGAACGCGAGGTGGACGACCGCGTCCGCGGCGGCGGCGGCCTCCCTCAGGCCGGCCGGGTCGTCGAGGCCGCCGCGGCGCACCTCGGCGCCCATCCTCTCGACGGCGGCCGCCGAGGAGTCGGACCGGGCCAGCCCGACGACAGCGTGCCCGGCCTGGATCAGTTCGGGTACCACGGCGGAGCCGATGTGACCGCTGGCGCCGGTGACGAAAACGCGCATCAAAAGCCTCCGAATTGATGTGACTCAGTAACATCACGCTAGCACGGGTGACGGTACCAAGTCACATCGCATATGCTGGGCCCGTGGGCAGATGGGAACCGAACGCACGGGAGCGGTTGGTGCGCGCCGCCGTCGACCTCTTCGCCGAACAGGGCTACGAGGCCGCCACCGTCCAGGAGATCGCCGAACGGGCGGGTCTCACCAAGACCACCTTCTTCCGGCACTTCTCCGACAAGCGTGAGGTGCTCTTCGCCGGTCAGGAAACCCATCGCCGGATCCTCGATGAGGCGATCGCCGGGGCGCCCGCCACGGCCACCCCCCTTGAGCTGGTGGCCACGGCGATCGACGCCCTCTCCGCCACCTTCGCGGAGGACCGACGGGAGCTCGCCGCCCGGCTCCGGACCGTCATCGCCCGACACAACGAGCTGCAGGAGCGCGCGGTTTTCAAGCGCACCAGCCTGGCCTCGGCCATGACCGAGGCGCTTCAGCTGCGAGGAGTGCCGGCATCGACCGCGAGCCTCGCGGCGGACCTCGGCGTCCGCGCCTTCCACCAGGCCTTCGACCGGTGGGCCGAGTCATCCGACGGGCCGCCCCTCACCACCCTGACCAGGCAGGCTCTCGACGAGCTGCGGTCGACGATCGCCACCCTGGTCTAGCAAGCAAAGGGACGCCGCAGTCGTAAGGGGTCAGCCCTTCAGCTTGCGCAGCGCGCGCTTGGCCGCGCGCAAACCACCGTACGACGCCTTCGCCGCCTTGCCCGGCATCGTGGCCATCAGCATCGTGTTGATGCGGCGGACCCGCTTCAGCTCCGCCTCCCGAGCCTGCAGCATCTTCTCGTACCAGCCCTGCTTGGCCCGGGCCTCGGCCAGCTCGCGGGTCAGCCGGTCGCGTTCCATCAGCGTCTCGCGCAGGCCGGGCGCGGGGTCCAGGACGACCGGCGGGATCTCGGCGGCCTCGCGGCCGGCCATGGCGGCCAGCAGGGCGGTCAGCTCGGCCTGGTCGGCCGGTGCGGGCCAGAGGTACGCGTGTCCCTCGCGGATCATCGTGGCGGCCAGTTGGGCCAGGGCCGTTTCGGGCTGGACGGCCGGAGCCAGCGGGGTGCGGGTGCCGTCGGGCGCTACCACGATGCGGTCCGCGGGCACGCCGGCGTTGTCGCCGCCCTGCCAGCCGGCCAGCAGCTCGCGCAGGGCGGGCATGTCGCGCCGGAGCGATGCGGCCAGGAGCAGCTCGTCGAGGGTCGGGCCGGACGGGAGGTCCGAGTCGATGGCGGCTTCGCCGACGACCGCTGCCGGCGGTTGCGGCGCCGGCGAGTCCGACGGGCCTTGGGCCAGCACCACCCAGCCGCAGGCGAGCTCGGCGCCGATTCCCGCTCGCAGCGCGCCGGCGGCGATCCGCCCGGGGTCCGCTAATGCCGGGGCCGTGGCGGCGAACGCGGTGCGGATCGCGGCGGTTGCCCAGCCGCGGACGGAACGGTCCGCCAGCAGCGAGGTGCTCAGCAGCAGCGACGGGTTGCCTGGGGCGGGAAACGCGCCGTACGAAGCCCGCACCCCCAACCCCAGAGCGGCCAACGCCGCCCCCAACAGAGCCGGCGACGCCGGCCGCGAAGCGTCGTACTCGCCGGCCGCGTCGCCCCAGTCGGCGTCCGTCGGCGACGGCGGCAGGGCCAGCATCCGGTGCAATCCGAACAGGTTCTCGAGGCCCAGCAGCAGACGGCCCCCGGGAGCCAGCACCGACACGAGACGAGCCAGGTCGTCGGCCCACGACGCCCCGGCCGCGTCGTCCTCGGCCGAGCGCAGGCGGCCGAGGCCGTCCAGCGCGATCACGGTGTCGAAGGCCGGAGCGGCCGCCAGCTTGGCGAGGCTTCCGCACAGCACGGTCACCTCGGAAGGGTGGTCCGCGAACCGGTCGGCCAGGTAGTCGGCGTCGGGCAGCCCCCGGACCAGCAACGTCAGCGGTGAGGAGGGCAGGCAGGAGAGCAGATCGACGGCGTGCGGGCCGGCCACGAGCGTACGCCCGCAAGCCGCACCCAGAAGCGGCCGCAACGTGGCCGCCCGGACCGGCCCCGCGCCGTGCTTGCCGTCGAGGTCGGACCAGACCGTCATCTCGCCGCCGATCAGCCGCGGGGTCATCACGAAACACCTACCGGAGCCGGCCAACGGAACAGCAGTCGCAACGCGGAGGGCGGAAGCAGGCGGTCGGCGCCGAGTTCATCGATCGCCGCCTGCCGGGCCCGGGCGACGTCGACGCGCGGGCCGAGCATGAACGGCCAGTTGCGCTGGATGAAGTCCTCGCCGCCGAAGGCCGACCGCTCCCCCTCGAGCCGCATCGGGTCGCCGTAGACCGCCGGCTCGCACCCGGCCAGCGTGCCGTAGAAGACGGCCGAGCAGAGGCGGTTCGACGCGACGCGTTGGTGGCGGCGCTGTTCGGCCAGTTGGCGGACCAGGAAGCCGGGGTCGAGATCCTTCCACCAGCCGCCGCGGTAACCGTGGCAGATCACCCGGAAGCCCGCGCGCTCGTAGGTCTGCCGCAGCTTCCGGGACCGGAATTCCTGCCAGTAGAGGCAGATCGTGACCGGCCCTTCCTCGACCCGCCGGATCTCTTCGATCAGCCCTTGATGGTCACCGACGACGTGCTGCCCTTCCCAGCCGTGGAACGGGTAGTAGATCGTTCCCTCGCGCGGGATGTCGCGCGGGATGTCCGGTTCAGCGGGCTCCATCGCCAGCAGATAGGCCCACGGAGAACCGATCGCAACGACCTGCCGGCGCCCCAACGACCAGGCCCGCCGCTGCACCCGCGAAGACCACACGAAGAGCGGAGCGCCCGGCACGAACGCGTGGTCCGGCGCCATCCCGTCCCCGATGTTCCAGCCATGCTGGAGATACCCATGAATACGCGGCGGATCGGCATCGTCCAGCCCGCACCAGCGGGCGAGCACGTGGGAATGCCCGTAATAGTGGTTCGCGTGGTGCACGGCCCGGGTCGACTCCTGCCAGCGGATCGGTAGTCGCACCATAGGACTACGCCGAGGCGTCCGGCAGATGAACGGATCATCTCCGCCGGGGGGTCAATACCTTCCGGCGACATGACGCGGTCCATCATGGGCCAATGTCACGCGGGTTGCGCTACTCCGACGCGGTCACTCTCCTCGGCGGTTCGGGCCCGCTGCTGCGCGCGGCCGACAAGGCGGCCGGGGCGGTGCTCACGCTGGCCACGGCCGGCGGCAGCGATCTCGCGCTCAGTCTTTTCGACGCGAGGACCGAGGCGGTCAAGCTGGGCGAGGCGGCGCTGGGCCGGCTTTCCGATTCCGTACGAGGGTTAAGGCGCTACGACCGCACTAAGCGCCTTCATGCCGCTCACGGAGTGCTGGTCGTGACCGCGTTCTTCGCGGCGCTCGACGAATGCCTCGCGGCGGCGCGCATCGAATCGCCCGGCTTCTCCCGCGACGACCAGCTGATGGTGGCCGCCGCCCGCCCCGGTTCGGGCTGGGTCGCGACCCTGTTGGACGCCGACCTGCCGGAACCCTCCGCCGACCGCACCGCGCAGATCCTGCTGCGAGAGATCTCCTCCTGGGCCGCGGCTACCAGTTCCCGGCTTCTGTCCTTCTTGTCGGGGCTGGCCGAGTGGGATCTCGCCGACGAGCGCGCCCGGCGCTCCCTCTCCGACGGGCTGTCGACACGGCTGCCCTCGCGTACCGCCTCCCTCTATCTGGAGTCGGCCCGCCGCCTGGCCGAGGACATCCCGGAGTTCGGCATCTGGCTCGGCCAGCTCGAGACCCACGCCGTCGGCCAGGGCCTGGAACACCTGGAGGCCCTGCTGCGACCCCTCAGCTCCCGTTTCGATCCGTCGGCCCAGCGCGCCGCCCTCGCCTCGGCCAACCGGGCCGTCCTCGACCACCCGGTCCTGGGCGGCGAAGTCCGCCAGCCCTCCCTCGGCGACGCCTACATCGACCCGCGCTTCCAGGTCAAGGCGGCCGGCCCGGGCGCCCGACCGGCCGACGACAGCTGGTGGGACGCCGCCGTACGCAACGACTTCGGCGACTTCCTGGCCACCTACCTGACCACGCCCGCCGCCACCGGGGCCCCGATGCTGCTGCTCGGCCAGCCCGGCGCCGGCAAGTCCTCGCTCACCCGGATCCTGGCCGCTCGGCTCCCCGCCGCCGACTACCTCGTGGTCCGCGTCGCGCTGCGCGAGGTCCGCGGCGAGGCCGACATCCACGACCAGATCGAGCAGGCGATCCGCTCGGCGATCGGCGAGACCGTGTCGTGGGCGGCCCTGGCCCGCGACGCCGACCGCGCCCAGCCCCTGATCCTCCTCGACGGCTTCGACGAGTTGCTCCAGGCCACCGGAGTCCACCAGTCCGACTACCTCCAGCGGGTCTCCGACTTCCAGCGCCGCGAGGCCGCCCTCGACCGCCCGGTCGCCGTGATCGTCACGAGCCGCGTCGCGGTGGCCGACCGCGCGCGCCTGCCGCTGGGCGCCCTCGCGGTCCGCCTGGAACCGTTCGACGAGCCCCAGGTGGCCCGCTGGCGCGAACTCTGGAACGCCGCCGCCCCGACCCGGCGGCCGCTCTCCCTGGAGGTGCTGCACCGCTTCCCCGACCTCGCCTCGCAGCCGCTGATGCTGCTCATGCTCGGGCTGTTCGACGCCTCGACGTCCGAGCTGGCCGACTTCGCCTCCCTCGACACCGGCCAGCTCTACGAGCGCCTGCTGAGCGAGTTCGCCCGGCGCGAGGTGGCCCGCTCCTTCGCCGGTCCCGACTCCGCGCTGCCCGGCCTCGTCGAGCAGGAGCTGCTGCGCCTGTCCGTAGTGGCCTTCGCGATGTTCCACCGGGGCCGGCTGTGGGTCACCGAGGCCGAGCTCGACAACGACCTGGCCGGTCTCGGGTTCGCCACCGCGCTCCCACCGGCCGACGGTTTCCGGACACCACTGACGGCCGGCCAGGAGATGGTCGGCCGCTTCTTCTTCATCCAGCGGGCGCAGGCTCAGCGCGACGGGCGACAACTTCAGGCGTACGAGTTCCTGCACGCCACCTTCGGCGAATACCTGGTGGCCCGCCTGACCGTCCAGGCCCTGCACGACGCCGTGGCCCGCGACGCCGCCGGCACCCTGGCCCTGCAGCCCCGCAGCGCCGACGACGACCTGCTGCAGTCCCTGCTCGGCTACACCCCGTTGACCGCCCGCGCCACGGTGCTGCCGTTCGTCACGGCCCTGATCGACGGCCCTTCCGTACGCCCCTGGCTCATCGACCGTCTCCGGCAGGCCGTGCTGCGGCCGCAGTGGAAGCCCCGCGCCTACCAGCCGGTCGACCGCCGCAGCGACTTCTGGACGGCCACCTACTCCCTCAACCTGACCCTGCTGGTCCTGGCCTGCGGAATGCCGCTGCGCGCTTCGGAGTTATGGCAGTACGCCGCCGACCCGTCCTACTGGATGCGCATCACGGCCCGCCTCTGGACGGCCGCCGTCCCCTCCTCGATGTGGCTGGACTCCCTCTCGCCGATCACCGTCTCGCGCGCGTGGTCCCCCGACCGCCGCCGCGACATCGTCCTCTCGGCGGCCGACCGCCCGCCGTCGAGCCGGGTCGACCTGCTGTGGTCCTTCGGCGTACACCCGGACACGTCGCCCGACCCCAGTCTGTCCGGCTTCAACGACGACACCTCGTTCGACATCGCCCTGCGTGCGATGTCCCTGGACGGCTACCTCTCCACCGACCTCCTGCGCCACGCCCTAGAACCGCTGATCGACACCATGCCGTCCGCCCTCACCGAGGTCGTGGTCCACGGCCCCGGCGACGCGTCGTCGATCGCCCGGAGCCTGCTCGACGTGTGGCTGGCCGGCCTGAGCAGCGACGACTCCCGGCTGGCCACCGCGTACGCCCGAGCGATCGAAGCGGTAAGCGCGAGCCGCGCGCCGGCCTCAGCCGCCGCCGTAGTGCGGGCGTCCCTTCGGCGAGACGCCGCGCGCCTTCCTTCCGGCCTCGTCGAATCATGGCGAATCGCTCTGGCGGTCGATGAATCACCGTTGATGGTGGCCGGCGAGGAGAGCTGAGAGTCGCCGCTTCGTCAATCCGGCTCTTTGCCAAGAGTGGCGTAATGATGGACGAGCGTGTGCTGATCGAAGCTCATGGCGCGAGCCTACGGCCGCGACGTGTGCTACTCTTCGGCCATCCGGACCCGGATGCCGGCGATCTTTGGTCGCCCCCGGGGTTCCTGATTCGGCCGTGAGGTCTCCGACCCGGCCCAGCAAATTTTCACTTCACCCAGGCCGGCGTGTATCCACGCCTGCCTTCAGCTCTAGGAGCAATCCCCCATGTCTGTGGTAACCACAGCCGACGTCGCTTTCGACGCTCTGCTCGACATCGTCGACGACCGGGCCTGGCTGCGGGCCGACGGCTACCTGCCGGGCCGCGACGACATCGCGGTCTCGATGGGCCAGGTCCGCCAGCTGGGCCTGCGCCGCGGCGACCGGATCACCGGTTTCGCCCGCGTCGCCGCGCCCCGCAAGCCCGCCCAGCTTCAGGTCGAGACCGTCAACGGGCGCCAGCCCGGCCGGCGGCCCGACTTCTACGAGATGACCGCGCTCTTCCCGAACGAGCGCCTCCGCCTCGAAACCGAACCCAACGACCTCACCACCCGCGTCATCGACCTGGTCATGCCGATCGGCAAGGGGCAGCGGGCGCTCATTGTCGCGCCGCCCAAGGCCGGCAAGACCACGATCCTGCACGAGATCGCCAACGCGGTCGCCGTCAACCACCCCGAGGTGCACCTGATGGCGGTGCTGGTCGACGAGCGGCCGGAGGAGGTCACCGACTTCCAGCGGTCGATCCGCGGGGAGGTCGTGGCCGCCACGTTCGACCGGCCGCCGGCCGAGCACGCCGCGGTCGCCGAGCTGGCCGTCGAACGGGCCAAGCGCCTGGTCGAGCAGGGCCGCGACGTGGTCATCCTGCTCGACTCGATCACCCGGCTGGGCCGGGCGTACAACCTGCTGGCGCCCGGCCGTGGCCGGACGCTGAGCGGCGGCCTCGACTCGACCGCGCTCTATCCGCCGAAGCGGCTGCTCGGCGCGGCTCGCAACCTCGAGGGCGGCGGCTCGCTGACGATCATCGCGACGGCGCTGATCGAGAACGGCTCGGCGATGGACGGGCTGATCTTCGAGGAGTTCAAGAGCACCGGCAACGCCGAGCTCAAGCTGGACCGGCAGCTCGCCGAGGCGCGCACCTTCCCGGCGATCGACGTGGCCAGCACCGGCACCCGGCACGACGAGATCCTGCTCCCCCGCGACGAGCTCGCCGTGGTCGGTCAGGTGCGCCGCGCGCTCACCGGCGGCGACGCCCGCCAGTCGCTCCAGCAGCTGCTCGACCAGCTGCGCACGACCCCGTCCAACGCCGCCTTCCTCCGCCGCGTCGCCCTGTCGCTGGCCGCCTGACGCCGCGCGAAAGCCCCGCCGCGCGAAAGCCCCGCCGCGCGACAGCCCCGCCGCACGACAGCCCCGCCGCGCGACAGCCCCGCCGCGCGACAGCCCCGCCGCGCGACAGCCCCGCCGCGCGAAGACCGTCCCGCGGAAGTCCTACGCCAGCTTCAACCGGCCCGGGCGGTAGGTGACGATCCCGTCACCGTCGAGGTCGAGCACAGTCGACGCCTCGTCGCCGCCGACCCGCAGCCGCTGGTCGCTGACCAGGTGGTAGGTCGACGTGCCGGTCGCCACGGTCAGGGACGGCAGCAGGACCCGAGCGGTCGTCGCCGAGACCCGGCCCGCCTCCGGGGTGAGCCCCAGCCGGCGCAGAGCCCAGGTCATGAACATCGGCGAGTCGGTGATGCGGACGACGTCGATGCCCTCGAGCCGGACCGGTTCCTCGTCGTCGCCGCTGCGGAAGACCAGCGCGCCGTCCTCCTCGCGGGTCATCGAAAGGGTGCGCCGGGACTGCGAGGATTCGCAGGTCACGGTCAGTGCGCGTACGCCCGAGGCGTCATCGAGCGCAGCCAGCCAGTGCACGCTGTGCGGCCCGGTGCCGCCGATCACCGCGGTGCCCGCCGCGGTGCGCCCGTCGGCGTCGGGGAACACCAGTTCGGTGCCGACCGTGTCGGTGCGCTGCCAGATCAGGGGGCTCGCCGGATCGTGGGGCGTCCTGCTCCGAGTCGCACCGGTGGGCCGAGTGGGGGTCTCGTGAGCACCCATGGTCGTCTCCCTTCGCCGCATCGCGCTACCCGCCATGGTTGCACTATGCAATATGAGCCGCCACACCATCCAGGCCGGGGCGCCCAGCCGAGTCGACCATGATGAACGGATGAACATCCAGGAGATCGTCGACGAGGTGGTCAGCGGGACGCCGGCCGTCGACTGGTCGGTGCGGATCGGCGAGCGGGCCGCCCACCAGCCGGAACGCCGGCTGCGCACGGCCAGCGTGGGCAAACTCCTGCTGTTGATCGAGACGGCGCGCCGCATCGGCGACGGCCGTCCGGACCCGGCCGAGCCGCTGGCCAAGGACCCCGCGCTCGCGGTCGCCGACTCCGGTCTCTGGCAGCACCTGAGCGTCCCCGCGCTGCCGATCGCCGACCTTGCCGTGCTGGTAGCGGCGGTCAGCGACAACTTCGCCACCAACGTTCTGCTCGGCCGCATCGGGCTCCGCCCGCCGGCGGATCTCGCCGCAGAGCTCGGGCTGCGGGAGACGGCTCTGCTTGATTTCGTACGCCGTAAGCGCGCACCCACCGACCCTCCGACGTTGTCGTGGGGCACCGCCGGCGACCTGGCCGCCCTGATGAGCGGGCTCGCTCGCGGCTCGGTCGTCTCCCCGGCGGTCTCGGCCCGCGTCGACTCGTGGCTGGCCACCGGCGTCGACCTGTCGATGGTCGCCTCCGGCTTCGACCTCGATCCGCTCGCCCACACCGACGGCGCCCTGCGCAACAAGACCGGCACCGACGACGGCGTCCGGGCCGACCTCGGCCACGTCGGCCCCAAGGCGTACGCCGTACTCGCGAACTGGAACCCCGACCAGGGCGACCGCACCGCCGAGGTGATGAGCGGGGTGCGGTCGATCGGCCGGGCGATGGCCAAGTCCGCGACGAATCCGTGACGGCCCGATTCGCCGAGCCGGCACTGACCGGCGCGGTCACGTGACGACCGAATCCGCCGCGCCGGCGCCGATCGTGACAGCCGAATCCGGTGCGCCAGCACTGATCGGGGCGGTCGCGTGACGGCCGGGTTCGGGGCGCTGGCGCTGATCGGCGCGGCCGCGCTGCTCGGGCCGCTGCTGGCCGCCCGCACCGCGTGGCACGTGCCGGTCGTGGCCGGTGAGCTGGTGGCCGGGGTGCTGCTCGGCCCGAGCGTGTCCGGACTGGTCGAACCGGCCGACCCGACCCTGTCGCTGCTCGCGGACGTCGGGTTCGCACTGGTCATGTTCGTCGCCGGGTCCCAGGTGCCGATCCGCGACGCCCGGCTGCGCAAGGCTCTGCGGACCGGCGCGGTGCGAGCGGTCGCCGTGGGGGCTTTGGCGGTGCTCGCCGCGTACGGGATCGCCGGCGTGACCGGCATCCCCCACGCCGCGCTCTTCGCGGTTCTGCTCGCCTCGTCGTCGGCCGCGCTGGTCCTGCCGATCGTGGGTGCGCTGAAACTGACCGGACCGAACGTGCTCGCGATGCTTCCCCAGGTGGCGCTGGCCGATGCCGCCTGCATCGTCGCGCTGCCGCTGGTGATCGATCCGGCCCGGGCCGGGAGGGCCGCGCTCGGCGCGGTGGCCGTGATCGTCGCCTCGGCCGTGCTCTTCCTGGTGCTGCATCAGCTGAACCGGCGCGGGCTGCTGAAGCGGGCGCATCGGTGGTCGCGGCGGCGGAAGTTCGCGGTCGAGCTGCGGATCAGCCTGATCCTGCTGTTCGCCCTGGCCGCGCTGGCCGTCACCACGCACGTGTCGATCATGCTGGCGGGCTTCTGCTTCGGGCTGGTCGTCGGCGCGATCGGCGAGCCGCGGCGGCTCGCCAAGCAGCTGTTCTCGCTGACCGACGGCTTCCTGGGGCCGCTGTTCTTCGTGTGGCTGGGCGCTTCGCTGGACGTGCGATCGTTCCGCCTGGTGTGGCTCGGAGTACTCCTCGGCGCGGGCGCCGTCGTGGTGCACTTCGTGGTGCGTCCGTCCTGGACCGGCGTGCTCGCGTCGGCCCAGCTGGGCGTGCCGGTCGCCGCCGCCACGCTGGGCGGCTCGACCCTGCGGCCCGGCGAACCGGCCGCGATCGTGCTCGGCGCGGCGATCACCATCGTGGTGTCGGTCCTGGCCGCCGGCCGGCTGGCCGCTCACCAGTCGAAGGTGCCCGGGTAGGTCACCTCGGCCAGGCGCTTCTGCCCGTCGGCGTCCGGGTGGAAGTAGTCGAGGTGGTTGACCAGCGACAACGAGAACCGGACGCCGTGCACCGCGCCGTGATCCCACCGGCAGTGGCTCCCGTAGGCCTTGCACGCCGCCGCCAGCTGGTCGTCGTAGGCGTCGATCCGGTCCCGGACCTGCTGCCTCCGGTCCTGGTCGGCCTTGTCGTCGGACGTCGGGTCGGCGAGCAGGCTCGGGCAGATGCCGAGCTTCCAGGCGCGCTGGGCGTGGGCGTCGTCGCGGCCCAGCTGCCAGAGCCGGTAGAGGTCGGGCAGGCTCACCACCAGCACGTGCGCCTTGGGCAGGCCCTTCTTGAGGGTCGTCAGGGCGGTGTCGATCTCACTCCGGAACGTCGCGGTCGACGTCATCCGGTCGACCGTCGGCGCGCAGGCGTCGTTCGCCCCGATCAGGATCGTCACGTAGTCGACCTTCGCCTTCACGGCCTGCTTCGCCTGCTGAGCAAGGTCCGCCGCACGCGCGCCGGGCACCGCGTAGTTGTGCTCATGCCCGCTGATCCGGTCGTTGGCGCTCTTGATCCGCAGATAGTGGCTGTCGACGTCGTCGCTGGTGCCGGTCGCCCACGAGTTCCGCCCGCAGACCAGGATCGTCCCGCAGCTGGCGAACCCGGCCGTGATCGAGTCGCCCAGGGCGGCCATCGAGGTCGGGAGGCCGGCCTTGGGCTTGGGCGTGGCGGTGCCGTGGCCGCTGCCCTGACTGCCCGTCGCGGCCCCCTCACAGCCGAGCGCGAGCGCCGCCAGCACCGCGAAGACGACTACGTGCCACCGCTTCATCCGCCCCATCCTCACCGAGAGAAACGCCGTCGCCACTCTATGGCTTTTTCTTCGGGCACTCTGCCCCGAATTGCCGTCAGCAGCGGTGATCTCTTAAGGCGAGGCTGATCAGAGGACGTCGTAGGCCAACCGGTCCGGGTTTCCGAAACGGTGGGCCGTGATGCTCACAGCCTGTTCGCGTACGAACGGAAGCAGCTCGATGCGCCCCGCCTCGGTGACCGGCCCGGCCCAGACCGCCAGGTCGGGCCGTCCGCCCGTGGCGGCGGCCAGCTCGGCGGCCGAGCCGTCGATCAGCCGCACCCGCCCGTCGGTGAGGCCCGCCGCGAAGGTCGCGTCGTCCTCGACCGTGGCCGAAATGGGCAGCGACGACGGCAGCGGCGACGCCACCGAGACCCTCAGCCGCGCCCCCGAGAGGAGACCGGCCGCCACGACCCGCACCAACGACGCCACCGACCCGCCGGCGGCAAGGCGCACGGTCACCGGGTGCGGCAGGTAGCGCAGCACGTTCCGCTCCGCGCTCAGCCCCGAGACGTCGGCCGCGGTGGCGAACGAGCGCTCCCACGCCGCCGCGTCGCTGCGGGCCGCGCGGGTCACAAAAGCCAGGTCGGTCGGGCTGAGCGTTTGCCGTGCGGCTTGCAGGAGCGTACGCACCGAGGCCGTCCCGATGGAGCCGTCGACGCCCGACGGCGCGGACCGCCAGCCGCTGAGGCCGATCAGGTAGTTGGGGCCACCCGCCTTCGTACCCGGGCCGACCGCCGACCGCTTCCATCCGCCGAAGGGCTGCCGCCGCACGATCGCGCCGGTGATGCCGCGGTTGACGTAGAGGTTGCCGGCCTGGACCCGGTCGATCCAGGTGTGCACCTCGTCCTCGTCGAGCGAGTGGATGCCCGAGGTGAGGCCGTAGTCGACCTCGTTGACCAGGTCGATCGCCTCGTCGAGGGTGTCGGCGGTCATGATGCCGAGGATCGGGCCGAAGTATTCGATGCGGTGGTAGTCGGAGCCGCGGCGTACGCCGTCGCGGATGCCGGGCGTCCAGAGCTTGCCCTCGTCGTCGAGCCGGGCGGGTTCGAGCAGCCACTTCTCGCCCGGCCCGAGCCTGGTGAGCCCGTCCAGGAGTTTGCCGGCGGCCGGTTCGACGACCGGGCCGACCTGGCTGCGCGGATCGCCGGGCCGGCCGACGGTGAGCGACGAGGCGGCGTCGAGCAGCTGGGTGCGGAACCGTTTCGAGGTGGCCACCGAGCCGACCAGCACGACCAGCGAGGCGGCCGAGCACTTCTGGCCGGCGTGCCCGAACGCGGAGGCGACCACGTCCTTGACCGCGAGGTCGAGGTCGGCACTCGGGGTGACGATGATGGCGTTCTTGCCGCTGGTCTCGGCGAGCAGCGGCAGGTCCGGACGGAACGACCGGAACAGCGAGGCCGTCTCGTACGCCCCGGTCAGCACCACCCGGTCGACCAGTTCGTGGCTGACGAGCTCCTTGCCGAGGCCCTGCTCGTCGACCTGGAGCAGGGTGAGCACCCGCGGGTCGTCGAGCGCGCTCCTGATGACCGACGCGAGAACCGCGCCGCAGCGCTCGGCCGGGCCGGCCGGCTTGATCACGACCGCGGAGCCGGCGGCCAGGGCGGCCAGCATCGAGCCGGCCGGGATGGCGACCGGGAAGTTCCACGGCGGCGTGACCAGCGTCAGCCGGGCCGGGACGGCGATCGCGCCGTCGACCTGGTCGAGTTCGCGGGCCAGTTCGCCGTAGTAGTGGGCGAAGTCGATCGCCTCGGACACCTCGGGGTCGGCCTGGTCGACGGTCTTGCCGGCCTCGGCCGCCATGACCTCGATCAGTTCGGCCCGGTGTGCTTCCAGCGCGTCGCCGATGCGGTGCAGGACCTCGCCCCGACCCGCGCCGCTGAGCGAGCCCCAGGCGTCTCCGGCCTCGGCCGTGCCGGCGAGCACCTGGTCGAGTACGCCCGCGGAAGCGATGCGCGCGGCGTCGATCGCGTCGATGCCGAGCTTGGAGTCGGGCACCCGGGCGAGGATCTCGCGGACCCACGTCCGATTTGTCGCGACGGCCGGATCGGTGTCGGGGGTGTTGTCGAAATGCCCCGGTCGCGGCGGCGTGATTGCCGCATAACGGTCGGAAACCCGGTGCGGCGCCGGCACCTCGCTGTCCATGCCGGCCAGCGCGGCCAGGAACCGGTCCTGCTCCCGGGCGAACAACTGCTCGTCGCCCGACAGGTCGAACACCGCCGACATGTAGTTGTCGGTGCTCGCCCCCTCCTCGAGACGGCGGACGAGATAGGCGATCGCGACGTCGAACTGCTCCGGGCGTACGACCGGGGTGTAGAGCAACAAACCGCCGACCTCGCGGCGTACCACCTCGGCCTGGCCCTCGGCCATGCCGAGCAGCATCTCGAACTCGACCCCGTCGCGGACGCCTCGGCGTCCGGCCAGAAGCCACGCGTACGCGACGTCGAACAGGTTGTGCCCCGCCACACCGAGGCGCACGTTGCGGATGCGGTCCGGGTGGAGCGCCCAGTCGAGGACCCGCTTGTAGTTGGTGTCGGTCTCGCGCTTGCTGCCCCACGTGGCGAGGGGCCAGCCGTGCAGCGACGACTCGACCTGCTCCATCGGGAGGTTGGCGCCCTTGACCAGGCGTACCTTCACGCCCGCGCCGCCCCGGGCGCGGCGGGCGGCCGACCATTCCTGCAGGCGCATCATCGCGGCGAGCGCGTCCGGCAGGTACGCCTGCAGCACGATGCCGGCCTCGAGCTGCTCGAACTCGGGGGTGTCGAGGAGCCGGGTGAAGACCGCGACGGTGAGGTCGAGGTCTTTGTACTCCTCCATGTCGAGGTTGACGAATTTCGGCGTCCCGGCGGTCGCGGCCAGCGTGAACAGGGGCGTGAGCTGCTCGACGATGTCGTCGACCGCCTCCTCGAACGCCCACGGGCTGTGCGGCGGCACGGTCGCCGACACCTTGATCGACACGTAGTCGACGTCGTCGCGGGCCAGGAGGCGCTCGGTCTCCTCGAGTCGTCGTCTCGCCTCGCCCCGTCCGAGTACCGCCTCGCCAAGGAGGTTGATGTTGAGACGCACGTCCTTCTTGCTCCGCAGCCGGGCGATGGCCTTGCCCAGCTTCGCGTCGGTCGCGTCGACCACCAGGTGGCCGACCATCCGGCGCAGCACGCGGCGCGCGATCGGCACGACGACGCCGGGCATGGCCGGCGCAAGACCCCCGCCGAGCCGGACGGCGGCCCGCAAGGGCGCGGGGAGAAAGCCCGGTGCCGCGGGCGCCAGCTCGCGGAGGGCTTTCGCACTGACGCGTACGTCCTCGGGCCGGATCACCCCGTCGACGAAGCCGACCGCGAACTCGAGTCCCTTCGGGTCCCGCAGCAGGCCGGCCAGCTGCGCCGCCGAACCGTCGACCGGGATCTTGGCGGCCTCCCGGAGCCAGCGGCGCACCAGCGCGATCGCCTCGTGAGCGAGTTCTGTGTCTTGCGGCGCGGTGGTGACCGGCCGACGGTCGGTGTCAGGCATGGGACAAGTCTCGATCCGACTTTGCATCAGGAAAAGCGATGATTCATGACGGGTATTCTTCAGTTTCGCTTACCCTTGGGGGCCCGTTCTCATGCTGGAGATTCGCCGTCTCGTGCTGCTGCGCGAACTCGCCGTCCGAGGCACCCTGGCCGCCGTCGCCGAGGCCCTCAACTTCTCCCCGTCCGCAGTGTCCCAGCAGCTCAGCCTCCTGGAGAAGGAAGCCGGAACCCCGTTGCTGCGCAAGGCCGGCCGCCGCTTGCAGCTGACCCCGCAGGCCGAGGTGCTGGTCGAGTCGGTCGCCGAGGTGCTCGACACCCTCGAACGCGCCGAGGCCCGCCTGCACGCCGCGACGACCCGGGTCAGCGGCACCGTGCGGGTCGCGGTCTTCCAGTCGGCGGCGCTCGCCCTGATGCCGGCGACGCTGCGTTCGCTCGCGGAGCACTACCCCGACGTCCGGGTCGAGATGGTGCAGCGGGAGCCCGAGGAGGCCCTGCGCGAGACCTGGGCCCGCGACTTCGACATGGTCATCGCTGAGCAGTACCCGGCGCACGCCGCGCCACACCACCCCGGCCTCGACCGCCGCCCGCTGACGACCGACGAGATCCGCCTGGCGCTGCCCGCGGCTTCGGCCTCGCTGCACCCGGTCGACTCGCTGTCGACGGCGCGCGACATGCCCTGGGTGATGGAACCGCGCGGCGCCGCCTCCCGCCACTTCGCCGAGCAGCTGTGCCGCAGCGCCGGCTTCGAGCCGGACGTCCGCTACGAGACCGCCGACCTCCAGGCGCACATCCGGCTGGTCGAGTCGGGCAATGCGGTCGCGCTGATCCCCGATCTGGTGTGGGCCGGCCGTTCCCCGTCGTGCCGGCTGCTGACGCTGCCCGGCACCCCGCACCGCACGATCTTCACCGCCCAGCGCGTCGCCGGGTCCGCTTCGCCGGTCGCCCGCGCCTTCCGCTCGACGCTGGAGGCCGCGGCGGCCGTGGATCGTTGATCCGGCGGTCAACGGCCGCGACGGCCTTGACCTGCTCCGCGCGTGCGGTCGGCCATGTTGTGGAACTCGGCCGCGGGATCGCGCTACGGGCCGGGATAATCCGCGTCGATGTCGCCGTCGAACAGCCGCCAGCAGAAGTCGTTCATCCGAGCCGCCGCCGGGGCGTGCCGGGCGATGATTCCCGCCACGGCCGCCGGCACGCCCGGCGGCATATCGCCGCTCGCGCACCGGCGCACGTACCTGTTGCGGGCGACAGGACTCCCGCCGGCCGGCACCGGCACCCCGCACACCGTGGTGACCAGCCAGTTCACCAACCGCATCGCCGCGTAATCGGCGTCGTGACCGGTGTTGTGGGCGACGAAGTCGCGCTCGGCGTCCGACAGCTCGAACCGAGGCGATGTGGCCAGGCCGAAATCGACGAGGTAGATCCGACCGGCGTCGGCCCGCAGGTTGCCGAAGTGTCCGTCCATGTGCAGCAGCTCGCGGCGGCGCAGGAATGCGACGATCTCCAACAACTGCCGCTCGATCGTCTCGGCCCGGTCGACCGGGTCGGTCAGCCGGTCGGCCACCGGATCGGGGACGTACTCGAGGAACAGCACGAGGCTGGAGACCGCGGCGGCCAGTTCCTCGAAGCGGACGCGCACGGCCGGGGCGCCCCCGAACTGCGCGACGACGGCCTCTACGTCTTGGTGCTCGGGCGCGACCGGCGGACGGCCGGGTAGCACGCGCCAGTGGTACAGCAAGGCGAAGGACTCCGCCTCACCGGCGAGGACACCCTCGGTGACGATCGTGTTCGCGGCCAGCTCGCGCCACGCGCCGAAGCCCGGACCGGCGAGGCGGTACATGCCGTACTGGCAGTAGACCGGCAGGTCGAACAGGTTCGCCGTGCTGCGTGGACGAGCCAGCTCCCGGGCGGTGATCGGGATCCGCTTGGCGAACACCGGCACGCCGTCGACATCGAGCACCGAGGAGCCGCCGCCCACGCCCACTGCGCCGGCCGGCGCGGACCGAAGCAACGCCGCCAGCTCGTCGTCATCGCGGGCGGCGAGCGAGACCGACATGCGGTCGTGTCGCAAACGCCGGGTGATGGCCATCGCGCAATAATGCGTCCGGAAGTGTCGGGGGTCAGGATTAGACTCCGCGGCGTGTCACGCAAGAGGCTCACGGTCAACGACGTCGCCGCCGCGGCGGGCGTCTCCAAGGCCGCGGTCTCGCGGGTCATCAACAACGCTCCCGGCGTCGCCCCGGAGACCCGGGAGTACGTTCGCCGCGTCATCGACCGCCTCGGCTACCGCCCCGACCCGACCGCCCGAGCGCTGGCGTCCGGCCACGGCGACGCCATCGACCTGGTCGTGGTGGAGGAAAGCGCGTCCCGCTTCGGCGCCAACCCGTTCTACAGCCGCGTCACCACCGGTCTGCTGGAGGGCATCGCCGACACCGACGCCCACCTGCGCCTCCACGTGGTCGACCAGGCCGGCGCGCCGGCCCTGCTGGCCCGCGTCGCCGACTCGGTGAGCCTCGGCGTCCTGCTGGTCAACGTGCCGCCCGAGCTGGGCGGCGAGTTCTACTCCCGCTGCACCCGGGTGGTGTCGATGGGCCGCTCGGCCCCCGGCGTCCCGTCGATCGTCCCGGAGAACACGGACGGCGCCTGGGCGGCCGTCCGCCACCTCTACGAGACCGGCCGCCGCCGCATCGCCGCCGTCCACGGCCCCGACCACAGCCCGTGCGCCGTCGACCGCCGCACCGGCTACCACGCGGCGATGGACGAGATCGGCCTGCCCGCCCGCTCGTACAACGGCCCGTTCCGGCGCGAGACCGGTTATGAGCAGGTCCGCCGCCTGCTCACCCACGACCCCGCACTCGACGCCGTCTTCGTCGGCTGCGACCTGATGGCCACCGGCGCCATGCAGGCCCTGGCCGAGGCGGGACGCCGCATCCCGCACGACGTGGCGGTGGTCGGCTTCGACGGGAGCCTGATCACCGCGCTCACCATCCCGCCGCTCTCCTCGGTCCACCAGCCGGTCGAGCAGATGGCCGCGGCCGCGACGCGCGCGCTGGTCGATCACGAGGCGGTCTTCTGCTGGCGCCGCACCTTCCCGACCACGCTCGAGGTCCGCGCCAGCTCGGCCGCCGCCTGACACCGTCCCGAACGCGGAGTGCCGAGTTCGTATCCCCATTGGAGGTAGAGTTCGTATCCCATCGGAGGTAGCAGTGAAGGCGATCGTCGCGACGGACCGGGGCGCGGAAGCAGCCGGGATCACACTCGCGGAGCGGCCTGAGCCGGCGCCGGCGATCAACGACGTCGTCGTTGAAATCCATGCGTCGGGCTTCGTCCCGGCCGAGTGGGAGTGGCCCTCGACGTGGGTCGATCGCTCCGGTCACGATCGAGCCCAGGCGATCATCGGCCACGAGTTCGCCGGAGTGGTCTCTTCCCTCGGCTACGGCACGACGGGACTCTCGCCGGGACAGCGGGTGTTCGGGATCACGGACTGGCACCGCGACGGAACCCTGGCCGAGTACGCGGCCGTCGAGGCCCGCAACCTTGCGCCGCTGCCGGGGAACGTCGATTTCACGGTGGGTGCGAGCCTGCCGATCTCCGGCCTGACCGCATGGCAGGGCCTGTTCCAGCACGGTCGCCTTCAGGCGGGGCAGAGCATTCTCGTACACGGCGCCGCCGGCGCGGTCGGGTCCGTGGTGACGCAGCTCGCCCGGGAGTTCGGCGCCTACGTCATCGGTACCGGTCGGACGCCCGACCGCCAGGCGGCGCTCGACTTCGGCGCGAACGAGTTCCTCGACCTCGCCCGTGAGGACCTCGACGACATCGGTGGAGTCGACCTGGTCTTCGATGTCATCGGCGGTGACGTCCAAAGGCGCTCGGCGGGCATCATCCGGCCCGGCGGGACGCTGGTGTCGGTGGTCGGGCCGGCCGAAACTCGCCCGGTCGACGGCCTCGCGATCGACTTCGTCGTCGAGTCGGTTCCGAGTCAGCTGGTGGAGATCGTCGACCGGGTGCGGGACGGGCGCCTTCGCACGCACATCGGAACCGTCGCGACCCTCGACGACGCCGTCCGTGCGCTTAACCCGACCGAGCGGCGTAAGGGCAAGACCGTCATCCGGGTGCGCCCCTGACTGCTCCGGAACAGGCGCCTCGCGCGCGCCCGGGCGACCTCGGCGGACCATCTGCGCGCGTCACTCGACCGCCTCGCCGCGCTGGTCGAGCCGCAGTAGCCGCCCGGCCTTTCCGGTCAGGGGCGCGACGATCATCGCGCCGGACCGCTCATCGCGCCGGACCGGTCATCGCGCTGGACCGCTCATTGCGCTGGACCGCTCATCGCGCCGAACCGGTCATCGCAGCCGGGCGTAGGCGAGATCGGCGTCGGCGAACGCTTCCGGCCGCACCGCCGCGGCCGTACGGCCGCCCGCGATCTTCTCCCAGTTGGCCCGCGCCAGCACCCGCTGCGTCACCAGGATCTGGGCCGCCCGCAGCCGCGCCTCGATGCCCCCGCCCAACGCCGCGGCCAGCGCCTCCTCGTCGGACTGCACGTACTGCGTCAACCGGCCGGCCAGCGAAGGCGTGTTGAAGACGAGGCGGTGGAAGGCGACCACGCCCGGGTGATCGTTCAGCCCGGTGACGGGGTCGAAGGCATCCAGCCCGGCCCGGAAGTGCTCGTGCAGCGCCGCCGTCGGCTCGACCCCCGCCGGGCGGCCGAGGACCACCCGCGCCGCCTCACCCTGGTGGTCGGCGAAGCGGTGGAGGACCAGGTCCTCCTTGGTCGCGAAGTAGCGGAACAGCGTCGGCTTGGACACCTCGGCCGCCGCCGCGACGTCGTTGATCGAGACCTGGTCGAACCCGCGGCTCAGGAACAACGCGATCGCCGCGTCGGCGATCGCGTCGTGCGTACGCGCCTTCTTGCGGGCCCGCAGCCCGGCCGGTTCGATCACCCCGACACAGTAACAAACGTTACCGAGTTGCGTTTTTAACTGGGTAACGGTTTCATGGCCGGATGGAAACGGACGTACTCGTGGTGGGCGCCGGCCCGACCGGCCTGGCCCTCGCCTGCGATCTGGCCCGCCGCAACGTCAAGGTGCGCATCCTCGACAAGAACCCGGAACATCCCCACGGTTCCCGCGGCAAGGGGCTCAGCCCGCGCACCCTCGAGGTCCTCGACGACCTCGGCGTGATCGGCGAGGCGCTGGCGAGCGGCGTCACCCATCTGCCGCACCGCAAGTACCAGGGCACGCA
This sequence comes from Actinoplanes sp., assembly GCA_036402935.1. Taxonomy (GTDB): domain Bacteria; phylum Actinomycetota; class Actinomycetes; order Mycobacteriales; family Micromonosporaceae; genus Actinoplanes. The sequence continues at coordinate 19,039 of DASWRZ010000399.1, read as the reverse complement.
GGTGATCAGCGAGGTCGACCCCGAGGCCGGCCGCGAACCGACGGCGGAGATCCCGTACCCGGTCGGCCTCATGATCCCGCAGTGGCGGGTCGAGCGGATCCTCCGCGACCGCCTGGCCGAGTCCGGCGTCGAGGTCGAGCGAAACACCGAGGTCACCGGCCTGAACCAGGACGCCGACGGCGTCACCGCCACCGTCGGCGCCTCCGGCGACGGAATCAGAGCTGGATACCTGGCCGCGTGCGACGGCGGCCGCAGCACCGTACGGAAGTTGCTCGGCCTGAAACTGCGAGGCGAGACCCCCGACGTCCAGCTCATGGCCGTCGGCGACGTCGAGGCCGACGGCTTGAGCCGGGACGCCTGGCACCAGTGGTTCACCGGCACCGGCGGCATCATGCTGTGCCCGCTGCCCGGCACCGGGTCCTTCCAGGTGCAGGCCTCCCACGAGCTCGACGAGAACGGCGACCCCCTCGAACCGACCCGGGCCCGCTTCCAGCAGACCTTCGACCGCGTCGCCGGCGTCCCCGGCGTACGCCTGCACAACCTCACCTGGCGCTCCACCTACCGCGTCCAGGTCCGCATGGTCGACCGCCTCCGCTCCGGCCGCGTCCTCCTCGCCGGCGACGCCGCCCACGTCCACCCGATCGCGGGCGGCCTCGGCCTGAACACCGGCATCCAGGATGCCTACAACCTCGGCTGGAAGCTGGGCTTGGTGATCACCGGCCAGGCCACAGAGGGCCTGCTGGAGACGTACGAGCAGGAGCGCCTGCCGATCGCCGGCTGGCTGCTGAGCATCACCTCGGAGGTCCTCGACCTGGTCCTCGAAGCCATCAAACGCCGGGGCGGCGGGGTCGACGCCGGCGCCGCGCGCGAGCTGACCCAGCTAGGGCTGAACTACCCGTGGAGCCGGCTCTCCCGCCAGGAGACAGCCCGCGCGGACAGCCTGCAGGCAGGCGACCGCATGCCCGACGCGCGCCTGAAAGACGGCACAACCCTCTTCGACCACCTCCGCGGCCCGCACTTCACTCTGCTCGGTCCGGCCGTCGTCGAGGGCGAAACCTCAGACCTCGTGAAGGCCTGCACGCTCGAAGGGGCCGACACACTGACCCTCGTCCGCCCGGACGGATACGTAGGTCTGATCGCCGAACCGACCGACCTGAGCGCCGTCCGGGCCTACCTCAAGGATCTGTAGCTTCGGCTCTGCGTGAGAGGTGGCGCCCGGCGCACCGTTGTTCCAGGGGCCGGGCCCCCGAAGACCGGCGTCAGCCGAGGTCGGTGTACGCGTAGCCGGCGGCCGCGGTGAAGCCTGAGGCCACGCCGTTGGCCGAGGTGAAGCTGACCCAGGCCGGGCCCGCCTGGTCGGCCTGGGGGACGACGCAGACGTAGGAGGCGGACTTGCCGGCGCCCTGCTGGGTGCAGGTGGCCGGGACGGTGCCGAAGACGAAGCTCGACGGGTCGGCCCCGCCGGCCGCGGCCACCTTGATGGTCACCTTGGTGCCGCCGCCGACCGGTCCGGAGGCGGGCGTCATGCTCGTGATGACCGGAACGTAGTTGATCCGCAGCGGGGCGCCGCCGATGCCGTCGTGGACCAGCGTGAGGTCGACGTAGTCGCCGTCGGTCGCGGGCACCGTCGCCTTCAGGTGGGTCGAGTCGACCCAGGTGGCGGCGAGCTTGGTCTTCCCGGCCAGCAGCGCGATGCCCTGGGCGGCGAAGTCCTTGGCCGTGTCGCCGATCGTCCCGTCGGTCACCTCGAAGGTCACGACCGTGCCGCCGCCGGTCTTGGCGACGGTGCCGTCCGGGACGACCATGCCCAGCGGCATCCGGTAGATGACCCGGGCCGACGCGACGTCGGCGCTGGCGCCGCCGGACGTGCGTACGGAAACCTGCGCGGCGCCGTCCGTGCCCGGCGGAGCCACCGCGGTGATCTTCGTCGGTGAGGCGACCGTGAAGCTGGTCGCGTCGGTGCCGCCGAAGGTGACCGAGGACGCGTCGTCGGCGTCGACCCCGCCGAAACCGGTGCCGGTGATCGTCACCGTGTCGCCGCCCACTGCGTTGATCTTCGTGGGCTGCACGCTCGCGACAACCGGCGTGTAGTCGACCATCTCGGTCGAGGCCGGGCCGGGGACGCCGTCGTGGAACAGCGTGATCGCCACGGCAGAGGCATTGGTCGTCGCCGGCGCGGTGATCTTCAGGTCGGTGGAGTCGACCCAGGCGACCGTGGCGGCGGCGGAGCCCACCTTCGCAGTGATCTTCTCGGCGGCGAAGGACCTGGCGGAGTCGCCGACCGACCCGCCGGTCACCTGGACCGGGATCACCGTGCCGCCGGTCGGCTTGGCGGTCACCCCGTCGGCGAACGTCACGCCGAGCGCCCCGCGGTAGGTGAAGGTCACCTGCCCGATGCTCGATCCCACGCTGTTGTTCGCCGTCACCACGACCGGGCCGTTCGCGCCGGCCGGGGCGTACGCGGTCACCTTCGTCGCGGAGACGACTTCGACCTTCCGGGCCGGCATGTCGCCGAACATGATCGCGGAGTTGCCGGTCGCGTCGAGCGTGTTGAGCAGTGAGCCGGTGATGGTGACGGCCGTCCCGCCGTCGGCGTTGCCGGAGGCCGGGCTGATCGACGTGACGACCGGGACTTTGCCCGCCGCGTCGGCTGCGGCCGTCATGGTGGCGTTGCCCTGTGGGCCGGCGGCGACGGCCACATCGCTGGGGGCAGCGATCAGGGCCAGAGCGACGACGACAGTGGCGGGGGCAGCGACGAGGGGGATGCGCATCTGCATAATCCAGTCTGTGCACGGCGACCGCTCACCGACCGTTGCATATTGGTTACTTTGGGTAGCGGCTCGGTTGCGCAGCGGAACGCCGAGCGCGACCACCACACCGTGGGTCCGGGGCTCGGCTACGAGACCACGTGGGTCAGCGGGCGCCCGGCCACCAGCGCCTCGTAGTTGGAGCGGATGCGGTCGGCCGCGCCCAGCGGGCGGCCGCCGGCCGCATGCGGGGTGATCAGCACGTTGGGTTCGTCCCAGAGGCCTGACGACGCGGGCAGCGGCTCGGTTTCGAAGACGTCGAGCGCCGCCCCGGCCAGCCGGCCGCTGCGGAGCGCCTCGAGCAGGGCCGCCTCGTCCACCGTGCTGCCGCGGCCGACGTTGACCAGCCAGGCGTGGGCCGGCAGCAGCCCGAGCACCGACGCGTCGACGATTCGGGCCGTGGCGGGCGTCGCCGGGAGGATGTTGATCAGCACGTCGGCGGTGGGGAGCAGGGACGGCAGGTCGGACGCGGTGGCGACCGGGAAGCCGTGGCGGGTGCCCGCGGACTGCGCCACCCCGGTCACCCGGGCGCCCAGGGCGGCCAGCAGCGGCGCCAGCGTGGCCGCGATGCCGCCGAAGCCCCAGATCACCACATGGGCGTCGCGGAGCGTGCGGAAGTTGTCCGGTTCGCGGACCGGTTGCACGCCGCCGAGCTCAGAAGCCCAGCGGTGCCCGATCTGGGCACGGACCAGCAGGTTGAGCCGCCGCGCCGCGGCGAGAACCAACGCCAGGGTGTGCTCGGCGACGGTCTTGTCGTGCAGCCCGGCCCCTGAGGTGATCACGACGTCGGGGCCGAAGCCGGCGGCCAGCACCGCGTCGGGGCCGGCGGCCAGGGTCTGCACCCAGCGGAGCCTGGCCAGCCGGGACGCCGCGTCGCGGAGCTGCCAGCCCGGGTTGCCCCACACGACGAGCGCCTCGGCGTCCAGCGAAGAGGGGGGTAGCGGCTGGTCGACCGGGTAGACCAGCGCCTCCGGCAGGTCGAGGTCGAGCGGGATCGAGTCGGGCAGCAGGACCTTCATGGTCAACAGCCTGTCATCCAGCGGACTGCGCTTCAACCGGGCATGTGCTGCTCTGGTGGCATGTCGTCACCGATCGAGGTTCTCCTGCTGCGTGACATCAAACATGGCGGCCATCAAGGCCAAGCGAACGACGTCGCCGAACGATTTGCCGCTTTTGTCGAGGATGCGAAACACTCCCTCGACCTCGCGATCTACGACTTCCGCCTCTCCCCCGCGCTCGCCAAGCCCGTCGTCACCGCGCTCACCGACGCCGCCGCCCGGGGCATCCCGGTGCGCCTCGCCTACGACGCCGGGAAGCCGGCCGAGGCGACCCAGGCCACGTTCACCGCGCTGGCCGCCGACCCGGCGCCGGTCGGCACCGCCCAGTGGGTCAAGGATCATTTCGACGGCACCGCGGTGCAGACCAAGGCGATCACCGCGCCGTCGGGACAGCTGATGCACTCGAAGTACATCGTGCGCGACGTCGGGCACCGGCACGCCGCGGTGTGGACCGGGTCGGCCAACTGGACCGACGACGCCTGGAACCGGCAGGAGAACAACCTGCTGACCATCGTGTCGAGCTCGCTCGCGGCCGGTTACCGGGCCGACTTCGAACAGCTGTGGGCGGCCGGGCGCATCACCGGCACGGGCGCCGGCGACGCCGGCACCACCACGGCCGGCGGGGTCCGGCTGGGGTGGGATTTCGCGCCCGCCGACGGTACGGGCGTCGATAGCTACCTCGTCCAGCAGGTGACCGCAGCGCGCCGGCGGATCGTGCTCGCCTCGATGGTGATCACCTCGCATCCGCTGCTGGCCGCCCTGTCCGACGCGATCGACCGCGGCGTGGACGTGTCGGGGGCCTACGACGGGGGCCAGATGGGGCCGATCGCCAAGCAGTGGGGCGAGAGCCCGCACGACACCGACGTGGTCGCCCACTGGAAGCTGCTCACGGATCATCTGGTCGGGAAGCCGTCCGTGCCGTACACGCCGACCAGCGTCCATGACTTCATGCACAGCAAGATCCTGGTCGCGGACGGGCACCTGGCCACCGGCAGCTACAACTTCAGCGCCAACGCCCAGAAGAACGCCGAGAACCAGCTGCAGTTCGTCAACACCAAGCTGGCCGACCAGTTCGCCGACTACGCGACCACGATCGCCGCCACCTACCGCTGAGGCCCGAGAGAGGCGGCCCGCCCAGACCCGAGAAAGGCAGCCCGCTCAGACACGAGAAAAGCGGCCCGCTCGGACGCGAGAAAGGCGGCGGACGAACAGGCCGCGACCGGCCGGCATCGAGGTGCCGGGGTCACGGCGTGAACATCTCGGCCATCTTGGCGACCCGCCCGTCACTGGTGCTGACGACGACCAGCCCGGGCTTGTTCTCCTTCAGCCACTTCGCGAACGCCGCCGGCTTGGTCGGGCACGTGCCGCCGCTGATCATGGTGCCGACGCAGTTGGCCTCGCCGGCGGAGTCGTCGAACGACAGGAGCCGTGGCTGCGCGGCCACCGGAAGAGTGATCTTGAGGTGGCTGTCGACGGTCGTCCACTCGGTCTGACACCGCCCGTCGTCCGGCTTGATCTTGAACATCTTGCAGTAGTCGGTACCGGTCATGAACAGGACCGGCTCGGCTACCGCCGCGTGCGCCGCCGAGTCGTACGCGTAGAGCCTGACCACCGACGTGGCGTCGCCCCGGCCCGCGAGGTCGTGGAACTGCACCGGCGTGCCGACCGTCGGCGATCTCAGCGCGACGTCGGCGAACGCGGCGCTGGAGTCCCCGTTGGTCGCGTCGTTGATCGCACCGAGTTCGACCTGGCCGGCGGCCAGCTGCGGGTCGGTGAGCGGCAGGCTGACCACCGCCGCGCCGTCGACCGTCACCGTGGCCGTTGAAGCCCGCACCGTGACACCGGCCCGGTGGGTCCGCCCGGGCCGGAATGCGGTCGACGCGACCTTCTTCTCGCCGCTGATCTGGTAGTCGTCGTCGAGCCCGATCCTGATCTCTTTCGGGCACAGCGAGACCAGGTAGCCGTTGTTCTGCACCATCCGCAGCCAGATCGCGGCGCAGGCGCCCGGGCTCACGACGGTGGCGTCGACCTCGATCGTCTGATCGCCGGCGAACGTGTCGGCCGGCCCCTTGCAGCGGTAGACGCTCGACAAGTGGGTCGTCACGACCATGCGCCCACCGTCGAAGGAGCACCAGCCGTCGGCGTTGTCGGCGGGCCGGTTCGCTGTCCACTGGGCGGGGCGGTCGAGCGGGTCGATCAGCGACGGCCCCTGCACGCGGGGTGTCGAGGCCCGGGCCGCGACCGTGCTGGGCGGAGGAACAGATGAAGGGGTGAGCGCTTTGCCGGGCAACGCCGACAAGCCGGACGACCCCGACAGCCCGGAGGACGCCGACAGGCCGGACGACGCGGCGAGGACGTGACCGGCGTAGAGGCCACCGACGCACAGAACCAGAACGGCCGCCGCGGCAACGGCCAGGATACGGCCGGCCCGGCGTCGGCGCGGCGCGGCGTCCGTGCGTACGGGAAGGGGCCGCAACCGCCCGGAATGCGCGACCGCCTCGGCGGCCCGGCGAAGCTCGGGCCGTTGTTCCAGAAGCGCGGGTGACTCGGTCGCCAGCAGGAGATCGAGCAGTTCGTGCGCGTCCGGCCGGTCGGCCGGGTCCTTGGCCAGCGTCCGGCCGACGAGCTCCCGCAGCGGCGAGGGGAGACCGGAGATCTCGGGCGGCTGGGTGAGGATGCGCGCGGCCGTGGCGGCCGGCGAATCGGCCTGGAACGGCGTGCGCCCGGTGCCCGCGTAGGTCACCACCGCACCCCACGCGAAGACGTCGGCCGGCGGCCCCGCGGCGCGGTCGCTCTCGGTGTCGAACCGCTCCGGCGCCATATAGGCGACAGTTCCCACCATCTGGTCGGTGCGCGTGTGCCGGCTGGTCGCCTCGAGCGCCCGCGCGATGCCGAAGTCGATGACCTTGGGCGTGCCGAGCGAGAAGAGCACGTTCTGCGGCTTGAGATCGCGGTGGATCACCCCGGCGCCGTGGATCGCGGCCAGCGCGGTGGCAACGCCGACCGCGACGCTGTGCAGGGTGCCGCCGATCAGCGGGCCCTGCTCCTTGATCACCTCGGCCAGGCTGGGGCCGTCGACGTATTCGACGACCAGGTAGGGCGTGGCGTGGCCGGGGTCGGCGTCGAGCACCGCGGCCGTGCAGAACCCGGGCACCTCGCGGGCCCGGTTGACCTCGCTGCGGAACCGCCCGCGGAACTCCTGGTCCCACGCGTGCTCGGGGCGGATGACCTTGACCGCGACCAGCCGCCCGTCGGGCGCGCGGCCGAGGAACACCGTGCCCATGCCGCCCTCGCCCAGGCGCCCGACCAGCTCGTAGTCGCCGAGCATCCGCGGGTCGCTCGGCCAGAGTGGACGCGTCACGGGCTGCACCATACCGGCCCCGCGTGCGTGGCATGGTTGCCGTTATGCGACTTTCGATCTGGCCCGGCGCCGGGCAGCCCTACGAAGCGATCCTCGAAACGGCCCGGCACGCCGAGGCGACCGGCTGGGACGGGGTCTACATCGCCGACCACTTCATGCCCAACGCCGGTCCCGGCGTCGACGTGCGGCACCCGGTGCTGGAGGCGACCTCGCTGGTCGCGGCGATCGGCGCGGTCGTGCCCCGGGTGCGGATCGGCACGCTGGTGCTCGGCAACACCTATCGGCACCCGGCTGTCGTCGCCAACCTGGCCGCCACCGTCGACCGCATCACCGGCGGCCGGTTCGTGCTCGGCGTCGGCGCGGGCTGGCAGGTCAACGAGCACGAGCAGTACGGCATCGACCTGCCCCCGACCAAACAGCTGCTCGACCGGTTCGTCGAGGCGCTGCAGGTGCTGCACGGGCTGCTGCGGGAGCCGGTGACCAGCTTCGACGGTACGTACTACCGGCTCGCCGAGGCGGTCAACGAGCCCAAACCGGTGCAGGAGCCGCTGCCGATCCTGATCGGGGCCAAGGGCGAGAAGCGGATGCTCGGCGTGGTCGCGCGGTACGCCGACCTCTGGAACGCCTGGGGCAGTCCCGAGCTGATCGCCCACAAGATGAAGGTGCTCGACGAGCACTGCGCCCGCATCGGCCGCGACCCGTCCGAGATCGATCGGACCGCGCAGGCCCTGACGGTGGTCGACGGCGAGGTGCCCGACGTGGGCGGCCGCCCGGTCATCGGCGGCTCCCGGGCCCGGCTGGCCGACCACATCGCCGAGTACCAGGCGATCGGCCTCGACGAGCTGATCGTGCCGGACGCCCTGCTGGGCATCGGTGCCGACCGGCTGCGAGCGATGGACACACTCCTCGCGCTGGCCCGGTGACGCAGGTCACTCTCCACGGACTTTTTGCAGGAAGAGACCCGATCGCGAAAGCTGGGGTCCGTCGGCGCGACGCGAACTTGTCGCACCCCGACCGTAGGTTCGGCCTCAGTCCGAGACCAGCCGTCCGCGACGAAGGGAGGCCTCGCCGGTGACCTGCCTCACTCGTGACCCGGGCCGAGGTAAGAAGGCGCCGTGAGCCGAACACCACCATTCCGACGCGCCGTGGGCCGACTCCCACGCGTCACCGTCTGCAATGGAGATTCGCATGACCACGCTCGAACACGATGCGGAAACCACCCGCATTCTGCGCAAACAAGAGGAAGTGGAAGAGCGCATCCGCGCCATCTGCTTCAAGACCGGCCCACCGGCCCGGCTCGGCGCCGAGCTCGAATGGACCCTGCACCTTGACGGGGCGCCCCAAGCCCCCATCGATGTCGGCCTCGTCCGGCACACACTCGGCCGGCACGCGCCGGCGACCTTGGGTGGGCCTCAGGACCCGCTACCCCTGCCGTCCGGCGGCCGGCTCACCACCGAACCGGGCGGCCAACTGGAGATCTCCTCCGCTCCGGCCGATTCACCGGCCGAACTGCACGCGGCCGTCACGGCCGATCTCGATTATCTGACCGGGCTCCTCGGCACCGCCGGGCTCCGCCTCGGCGACCACGGCATCGATCCGCATCGCGAGCCCCGCCGCCTCCTCGACACCCCGCGCTACGCGGCGATGGACCGTGTCCTCGGGGCGTACAGCGTGCACGGCCACACGATGATGTGCAGCACCGCCGGCCTTCAGGTCTGTCTCGACGCCGGCCCCCCGGCGCAGCTGCCCACCCGCTGGGCCGCGGTGCTCGCGCTCGGACCGCCGCTGGTCGCCCTCTTCGCCAACTCGTCCCGCCACGCCGGACGCGACACCGGCCTGGCCTCGGCCCGGATGGCCGCGTGGTGGGGCATGGATCCCCGCCTCACTCATCCGCCGGCCGGGCCGGCGGACGACCCGGCGGAGGGGTGGGTGCGCTATGCGCTTTCGGCTCCGCTCGTCTGCGTACGCCGTGCGGACGGCCACTGGGATCCGCCACCGGGGATCACGCTGCGGGACTGGGTGGCCGGGGCACTGCCGAGGCCGCCCACCGTGGACGACCTCGACTACCACCTGAGCACGCTGTTCCCGCCCGTACGCCCGCGCGGCTACCTCGAGGTGCGCTACCTCGACACGCAGCCCGGCGCCGGCTGGATCGTGCCGACCGCGATCGTGGTCGCCCTGCTCGGCGATCACGCCACGACCGAGGCGGCGCTGGAGATCGCCGCGCCGGTCGCCGGGCGCTGGGTTGCGGCGTACCGCTTCGGGCTGCGCGATCCGGCGCTGCGCCGCGGCGCCGCCGCCCTGGCCGAGCTGGCCGCCGGCCGGCTCGCGGCGACCGGCCTGCCCCCGGGCGTGCAGAGCCATGTCATCGAGTCCGTCGAACGGCGCCTGCGGGACGCCGCCTCCGCCGAGGAGCAGAGATGACCTACGAGTCCGACCACCTGCGCGACCGCGTCGCGGGCGAGCTGAGCCGCGCGCGCGAGCGCACCGCGGTCCTGACCGAGGCCGTCGACGACGGCGACCTGATCCGCCAGCACTCCCCGCTGATGTCGCCGCTGGTGTGGGACCTCGCCCACGTCGGCAACCAGGAGGAGCTCTGGCTGGTCCGCGACGTGGGCGGCCGCGAGCCGGTGCGCCGCGACATCGACGAGCTGTACGACGCGTTCAAGCACGCACGCAGTGACCGGCCGGCTCTGCCGCTGCTCACGCCGGAGGAGGCCCGGAGCTACGTGGCGACGGTCCGCGACAAGGTGTTCGACGTCCTCGACCACGCCCGGCTGGAGGGCACCGCGCTGGTCGAGCGGGGATTCGCGTTCGGCATGATCGTGCAGCACGAGCAGCAGCACGACGAGACCATGCTCGCCACGCACCAGTTGCGGTCGGGCGCGCCCGTTCTCTCCGCGCCGGCGCCGCCCGCGCCGATCACCCCCGTGACCGGTGAGGCGTTCATCCCGGGCGGCCCGTTCACCATGGGCACCAGCACCGAGCCGTGGGCTCTGGACAACGAGCGGCCGGCGCACGTGGTCGACGTGCCGTCGTTCTACATCGACCGGGCTTCGATCACGAACGGGCAATATGCCGCCTTCGTCGGCGAAGGTGGCTACGAGGATCCTCGCTGGTGGAGCGCTGAGGGCTGGCAGCACCGCGTCCACGCCGCCCTGACCGCGCCGTTGCACTGGCAGCGCGACGGTTCCTCGTGGGCGGCTACGGCTTTCGGCCGGACGAGTCGGATCGTCGACGAGGAACCGGTCGTGCATGTCTGCTACCACGAGGCGGCGGCCTACGCCGCCTGGGCCGGCAAGCGGCTGCCGACCGAGGCGGAATGGGAGAAGGCGGCCCGGTTCGACCCGGCGACGGCCCGCTCCCGGCGCTATCCGTGGGGCGACGAGGATCCCACCGACGAGTTCGCCAACCTGGGCCAGCGGCACCTGCGGCCGGCGGCGGCCGGGGCCTATCCGGCCGGCGCCTCCCCCGCCGGGGTGCACCAGCTGATCGGCGACGTCTGGGAGTGGACGTCGACCGACTTCCACGGTTACCCGGGCTTCGTCGCCTTCCCCTACCGCGAATACTCCGAGGTGTTCTTCGGCGGCGATTACAAGGTGCTGCGGGGCGGCTCGTTCGGCACCGACCGCTCGGCCTGCCGGGGCACGTTCCGCAACTGGGACTATCCGATCCGGCGGCAGATCTTCAGCGGCTTCCGGCTCGCCCGGGACGCCTGATGTGCCGCCACCTGGCCTATCTCGGGCCGCCGATCCCGCTGTCGGCGCTGCTGTTCGACCCGCCGCACGGCCTGAGCCACCAGTCGTGGGCGCCGCGTGACATGCGCGGCGGCGGCACGATCAACGCGGACGGATTCGGCGTCGGCTGGCACACGCCGGCCGGCCCGGTCCGCTACCGGCGGGCCACCCCGCTCTGGAGCGACGCCACCCTGCCCGGTCTCGCCGCCGCCACGACGGCCGGGTCGGTGCTGGCGGCGGTCCGCAGCGCCACCGTCGGCATGCCGGTGACCGAGACCGCGGCGGCCCCGTTCGGCGACGGCCCGTGGCTGTTCAGCCACAACGGAGTCGTCCGCGGCTGGCCCGGCTCGGTGGCCAAGCTCGCCGGCACGCTGCCGGTCACCGACCTGCTCACGCTGGACGCACCGACCGACTCGGCGCTGCTCTGGGCGCTGATCCGGTCCCGCCTGCACGAGGGCCCGGCCGAAGCCGTCGCCGCGACGGTCGCCGAGGTCGAACGAGCGGCGCCCGGATCCCGGCTCAACCTGTTGCTCACCGACGGCACCACGATCGTCGCGACCGCCGCCGGGCACGCCCTGTCGGTCCGCGACCACAACGGAGTGACCGTGGCCTCGGAGCCACTCGACGACGACCCTGCCTGGCAGGCCGTGGACGACCGCACGCTGCTGGTCGCCGGCCCGTCCGGGCTCCGCCTGACTTCCCTGGGAGACGCATGAACACGCCCGAACTCGAAGTCCACCTGGACGACGACGACCTCGATCGCACCCTGCGGTCGGACGTGCTCACCGGCCTGACCGCCGACCGCAAATGGCTGCCCCCGAAGTGGTTCTACGACGCTCGGGGCAGCGAGCTCTTCGAGCAGATCACCGAGCTCGACGAGTACTACCCGACCCGCTCCGAGCGGCAGATCCTGACCGACCGGGCGGCCGACATCGCCCGGCACACCCGGGCCCGCACGCTGATCGAGCTCGGCTCCGGCTACTCGACCAAGACCCGGCTGCTCCTCGACGCCCTGACCGAGCAGCGGACCCTGGAGGAGTTCGTCCCGATGGACGTCTCGCCGAGCGCGCTGACCGCGGCGGCCACCCGCATCACGGCCGACTACCCGGGGCTGCGGGTGCACAACATCGTCGGCGACATCACCCGGCACCTCAAACACCTGCCCGGCGGCGGGGCCCGCACGATCGCGTTCCTCGGCGGGACGATCGGCAACCTCGTACCGGAAGAGCGGTCGGCCTTCCTGGCCGACGTTCGCTCCGTGCTCGAGGAGGGCGAGCATTTTCTGGTCGGCACCGACCTGGTGAAAAGCCCGCGGGTGGTCGTGCCGGCCTACGACGACGCCGCCGGGGTGACCGCCGACTTCAACCGCAACGTGTTGCGGGTGCTCAACCGCAGCCTGGACGCCGACTTCGACCTCGACGGGTTCGCCCACGTGGCGCTCTGGGACGCCGACCAGGAGTGGGTCGAGATGCGGCTGCGGGCCCGCTGGCCGATGCGGGTCACCGTGCGGGCGCTCGACCTGGTCGTCGACTTCGCGGCCGGCGAGGAGGTACGCACCGAGGTGTCGGCCAAGTTCCGCCGGGAGGGCTTCGAACGGGAGCTGGCCGAGGCCGGGTTCACGCTCGATCAGTGGTGGACCGACCGGGACGGCCTGTTCGCGGTGTCGCTGGCCCGCGCCGCCTGACCGCCGGTCCTCGGGGCGATAATGCCGGGATGCCCGAGGACGCCGAGCGCACGGTCGAAGCCCTGATGGCCGCGAGCCGAGTCCTCGTCGGCATCACCGCGCGGTCCCTCGCGCAGCTGTCGCCCGAGGTCACCCTCCCGCAGTTCCGGGCGCTGGTCGTGCTCGCCTCGCGCGGGCCCCAGCGCCCGGCCGACATCTCGGCCGAGCTGGCGGTCGCCCCGTCGACCGGCACCCGGATGTGCGAGCGCCTCGTCCGCAAGGGACTGGCCCGGCGCACCCGCTCGGCGAGCGACCGCCGCGAGGTGCGCATCCGGCTCACCCCGCAGGGCCGCACGCTGGTCGAGCTGGCCCTGCGCAACCGGCACGACGAGCTGGCGGCGATCGTCGCCATGACTTCCGGCCGCTGGTCGCCGGCCGTCGTCGAGGCTCTGCGGGCGTTCGCCGAGGCGGCCGGCGAGCTGCCCGAACAGGAGTGGTGGCTGGGCTGGGAAAGCCCCGAATAGGCCCAAGATCGGCCATCCGGCAAGGGTTTCCCCTATTTCGGCAGAGCGCGGCGGAATATAGCGTCATCTATCGATTAGCCCGGTGCGGCCACCCCGCCCGCCGGGACGTCGAGCCCGCCCGCAACCCCCTCGGGCGGGGAAGGAGTCCGCGTGAACCTCCGATCCCCCTTCGTCGTCGCCATCGGGACCGCCGCCGCGGTCGCCGCGGCGATGACCGCCGGACCGGCGAACGCCGCGCAACCGCTGGCCGACCCGATCGCACCCAGCGCCGTTGCCGCCGGTTCGGCCGCGTCGCTGGTCGCCTCGCGGCCCGCCTACCTGCACGCCAGCTCGCACGACGGCTTCGTGCAGCACCAGGTGATCTCGTCCGACGGCCTCCAGTACGTGTCGTACGACCGCACCTACAAGGGCCTGCACGTCGACGGCGGCGACTTCGTCGTGGTCACCGACGCGGCCGGGCACACCCAGTTCACCTCGGTCGCCCAGTCCGCCGCGATCCCCGAGCTGTCCACCACCCCGAAACTGTCCTCGGACGCGGCCCTCAAGGTCGCCAAGGGGCAGCTCAAGACGATCTCCAGCGTCGAGGGCAGCCGGCTGGTGGTCTTCGCCGACGGTGTGTCGCCCCGCCTGGCCTGGGAGTCGACGATCCGGGGTACCGCCGCCGACGGTGTCGCCCGCACCACGGTCGACGTCGACGCGACGACCGGCAAGGTGCTCAAGGCGTACAACCACGTCACCGACGTGACCGGCTCGGGCAACGGGTGGATCAACGGCTCGGTGTCGCTGAACACGACCCAGTCCGGGTCGACGTTCTCGCTGAAGGACCCGACCTACACCAACCTGAGCTGCCAGAACGCGAGCGGCAACGCGGTCTTCACCGGCCCGGACAACGTCTGGGGCAACGGCGTCGGCACCAACCGGGAGACCGGCTGCGTGGACGCGCTCTACGTCGCGCAGACCCAGGAGAGGATGCTGTCGTCGTGGCTCGGCCGTAACGGCCAGAACGGCAGTGGCGGTGCATGGCCGCTGCGGGTCGGCCTGAACGACGAGAACGCCTACTACGACGGCACCCAGGTGCAGATCGGCCACAACACGGCCGGCCAGTGGATCAGCGCGCTCGACGTGGTCGGCCACGAACTGGGCCACGGCATCGACGACCACACGCCGGGCGGCATCTCGGGCAAGGGCACCCAGGAGTTCGTCGCCGACACGTTCGGCGCGGCCACCGAGTGGTACGCCAACAACCCGAACGACAAGCCCGACTTCACCGTCGGCGAAGAGGTCAACCTGGTCGGCAGCGGCCCGATCCGCTACATGTACAACCCGTCGCTGGCCGGCGACAGCAACTGCTACTCGTCGAGCACCCCCAACCAGGAGGTGCACGCCGCGGCCGGTCCGGGCAACCACTGGTTCTACCTGCTCGCGCAGGGCAGCGGCGGCAACGGCCAGCCGGCCAGCCCGACCTGCAACAGCTCGACGGTGACCGGTCTGGGCATCCAGAAGGCCATCAACATCATGTACCACGCGATGCTGCTGAAGACGTCCGGCTCCTCGTACCTGAAGTACCGGGTGTGGACCCTCCAGGCGGCGAAGAGCCTCACCCCGGGCGACTGCACCGGATTCAACACGGTGAAGGCGGCCTGGAACGCGGTCTCGGTCCCGGCCCAGTCCGGCGAGCCGACCTGCTGACGTTTTCTTGAACGAACCGGGGCCGGCGCCTTGCGCACCGGCCCCGGTGCACGCCGTACGACGCCCGCCACGTCGCGAAACGGGAATCCGCGGGAGCCGGCACGACGCGCGAAGGTTCTGACTTCACCGGATCGCCGCCCACCGGGAAGCCGCTACCTGGCGGTGACCGCCGGGACCGAGTCGGCCAGGGCCCAGTCGTGGCCGATGTCGGCGGCGGTGCGGAGCAGGTTGGGCAGGTGCTCCTCGAGCAGCGTGTCGACGCTCGTCTCGGCGGCGTGGACGGTCACGTTGATGGCGGCGACGACCTGGCCGTCCCCGTCGCGTACGCCGGTCGCGACCGACCGGATGCCGGGCGCGAGGTCCTGGTCGGCCAACGCCCAGCCCTTCGCCCGCACCTCGCGCAAGGCCGTTTCGAGTTCGGCGGCCGAAGGCTGCCGGCGAGGCGTGATGCCTGAGCGGGAGGCCTCGCCGAGGACGGTCGCGACCGTGGCCGGGGGCAGCGCGGCCAGCAGCACCTTGCCCATCGAGGTGGCCGGGGCCGGGAAACGGGTGCCGATGGTGACGGCCAGGGTGACGATCTTCGGGACGGCGACGCGGGCCACGTAGACGATGTCGGAGCCGTCGAGCTGGGCCATCGACGTGCTCTCGTTGGTGCGGGCGACCAGCTTCTCCATGTGCGGGCGGGCGATGTCCCACATGTTCAATGCGTTGACGTAGGTCATGCCGAGCTCGAGCACCCGCGGCGTGAGCGCATAGCCGCGGCCGGCGCCCCGCACGTAGCCGAGCTGTTCCAGGGTGATCAGGATGCGGCGGACGGTGGGCCGGGCCAGCCCCGTCACCCCGGCGATCTCGCTGAGCGTCATCGACGGGGTGGCCGGGCGGAACGAGCGGAGGACGTCGAGACCGCGGGCGAGCGCCTCGATGAAGTCCGGCCCCGTGCCCCGGCCCGCCGTATCAGTCATTCCGCAAGTTTTTCATCCGTCTTGCCCGGCTCGTAGTCGGAGTACTGGTAGGGGTTGTCGAACATCTCGGAGTCGGGGATCTGCGGGTTCATACCCCGCTGCCAGGCCTCCTCGCCCAGTTCGCCGCGCAGGTAGTCGACGGTCGCCTGGACCTTGGCCCGGGCCGCCGCGAGATCGATGCCCTTTAAAACACCGTCCTGCTTGAGAATCCGGCCGCCTACCATCACCGTGTGCACGTCGGAGCGATTGGCCTGGTAGACGATGTGGCCGTACGGGTTGAGGATCGGGAACATCGCCGGCGAGGCGTCGTTCTTGATCAGCACGATGTCGGCCTGGCGGCCCGGGGTGAGCGCGCCCAGCTTGTCGTCCTTGCCGAGGGCCTTGGCGCCGCCGCGGGTGGCGAACTCGACGACGTTCTCGGCCCGCAGGTGGTGGTTGGTGACCGTCTCCTGCTTGCCGTGGGCCTCCATGTGCTCGCGCGAGCGGTCGGCGCTGAGCGTGGCCCGCATCGCCGCGAACAGGTCGGCGCTCCACCAGACGCTGGTGTCCATCGACAGCGAGATCGGAATGCCGTGCTTCCGGAGCTGCCAGGTGGGCGGGTAGCCCTGGCCGGCGCTCTGCTCGCTCTCGGTGGAGACCGAGACCGAGCCGCCGGTGGCGGCGATCCGGCTGTACGAGTCGTTGGTCAGCGTCGCCGCGTGCACGTAGATGGTCTCCGGCGTCATGAAGCCGTTCTCGTGGATCATCTTGACGCCGTTGTCGTTGGTCGCGCCCCACACGCCGACGTGGGTGTTGACCGGCACGCCGAGCTCGCGGGCGGCCTCGAACGCCGCCTTCTCGGGGAATGCCGGGTCGCCGGGCACGTCGAAGGCGATCTGGAAGCCTTCGAGGTCACCGGACCGCCGCTGGACGAAGTCGCGGAAGCCGGGCGAGTTGGTCCACTCCCACGGCCCCTGCTGGATGTTGCCGTAGGCGAGGATGAAGCGGCCCGGCACCGATTCGAGCGCGTCGACCGCGGCGTCGGCGTGGTCGGGGGTCTGCAGCCCGTGCGACCAGTCGACGCTGGTGGTCACGCCGGCGTCGACGGCCTCGATGGCGGACAGCAGGTTGCCCGCGTAGATGTCCTCGGGGCGGAACAGCTTGCCCGACTCGAGGTAGTACCAGACGAAGTACTGCGTGAGGGTCCAGTCGGCGCCGTAGCCCCGCATCGCGGTCTGCCACATGTGCCGGTGCGTGTCGATCATGCCGGGCATCACGATGCCGCCGGAGGCGTCGATCTCCTCGGTGCCCTCGGGCACCTCGAGGTTCGGCCCGATCTGCTGGATCTTGTCGCCGACGACGAGGACGTCGCCGCCGGGAATCACCGTGTGCGCGTCATCCATGGTGATGACCAGGCCGTTGCGGAAGACCACCGGCCGATCGCTTGCGCTCATCGCCACCTACTCTCCGGGAGTACGGACCAGCGTCCGCCTGACGGACAAGCGGGCTCGCGTCACTGTGCTCCCGGACACAATGCAAGTCAATAGAACGTTTCGGCGAGATTAAGAACGACCGTTGACAGGCCTCGCCGCGAACGGCAAGCTGTTTCAGCGGACGATCGTCCGCAGAACGGGCGGTTTTGATGCAGCCACAACCCGCGGGGCCGTTGTCGGGCCTGCTCGTCGCCGATTTCTCCCGGATCCTCGCCGGGCCCTACGCGACGATGCTCCTGGCCGACCTCGGCGCGCAGGTCATCAAGGTGGAGAGCCCGGGCGGCGACGACACCCGCACCTGGATGCCGCCGGTGCGCGACGGCGTGGCGACGTACTACCTGGGCATCAACCGCAACAAACGCTCGATCGCCCTCGACCTGAAGAACCCGGACGACCTGGCCGCCGCCCGCGAGCTGGCGCGGCGCGCCGACGTGATGATCGAGAACTTTCGGCCCGGCGGGCTGGCGCGCTTCGGGCTCGACTTCGACTCCGTCTCTCCAACCAACAGTAAGATCATCTACGCCTCGATCAGCGGGTTCGGCCCCGGCGCCGGGGCGTGGATGCCCGGCTACGACCTGATGGTGCAGGCGATCTCGGGCCTGATGAGCCTGACCGGCGACCCGGACGGGCCGCCCTACCGGGCCGGCATCTCGGTGTTCGACGTGATGGCCGGCATGCACGCCAACATCGGCATCCTGGCCGCGCTGCACAGCCGGAACACCACCGGCCAGGGCCAGCACGTCGAGGTCAACCTGCTCAGCTCGGCCCTGTCCGGCCTGGTCAACCACTCCAGCGGCTACGTCGCCGGGGGCACGGTGCCGTTCCGCATGGGCAACGCGCATCCGAGCCTTTTCCCGTACGAGCCGCTGCCCACCTCGGACGGCGAACTGATCGTGATCGCCGGCAACGACGGGCAGTTCCGCAAGCTGTGCCAGGTGCTTTCGCTGCCCGATCTGCCGGACGACCCGCGGTTCGCGCACAACCAGGACCGTACGGCCCACCGGGACGTGCTGCGCCCGATCCTCGTTTCCCGGCTGACGACCCGCACGAAGGACGAGTGGTTCCGCGACCTGCTCAAGGCCGGTGTGCCCTGCGCGCCGATCAACACGATCGACGGCGGCGTCGCGCTGGCTGAGGAGCTCGGGCTGGAACCGGTCGTCGAGGTCGGCGGCATCCCGGGCGTCCGCAATCCGATCACGTTCTCGGAAACTCCGGTCCGATATGAACTTCCGCCGCCCGGACTCGATGAACATGGTGAGGAGATCAGGCGATGGCTGACGAGTTGAGATTCCCCACCGGGCTGGGCACGTCCGACGCCGACTCCATCAAACTGATGGGCCAGGACCTGGCCCACGACCTGATGGGCAAGGTCGGCTTCGGCGAGCTGGCGTTCTGGCTGGTCGCCGGGCGGCGGCCCACGCCCAGCGAGGTCCGGCTGTTCGAGGCGGTCCTGGTCGCGTTGGCCGATCACGGATTCACCCCGACGGCGATCGCGGCCCGACTGACGTACCTCTCGGCGCCGGACTCCCTGCAGGGAGCCCTCGCCGCCGGCCTGCTCGGGGGTGGCTCCCGCTTCCTCGGCGTGACCGAGGACTGCGGCCGTTTCCTGGCCGACACGCTCGTGGCGGCCGGAACCGAACGCGACTACGACGTGATCGCGCTGGCCGCGGTCCGGAAGGCCAAGGAGGAGCGCCGCTTCATCCCGGGGCTCGGCCACCCGGTGCACAAGGTGCAGGACCCGCGCACGCCGGTGCTGATCGCGATCG
>DASWRZ010000398.1:0-11658 GCA_036402935.1 Actinoplanes sp. | reverse complement strand
GGCGATCTGACCGTTCGGGTGCCCGCTGAGAACGCCGAGATCGTCGGCGTGCGCGAAGTGGTTGGCGAGGAAGGCCTGGGTAAGGTCTTCGACGTCCTCCGCGCTCCGCACACCGAGGAGCCGACCAACTGGTCGCGGCGTTACAAGGCCAATCTCGAGAAGCTCGCTTCTGGCAACCCCCTCAAGGTTGCTGAGGTTGTTCGTGACCTGTGGCGTCGTGAGCGCGAGCGTGGTCTCTCGGCCGGAGAGAAGCGCATGCTCGCCAAGGCCCGCGACATCCTGGTCGGCGAGGTCGCTCTGGCGGAAAAGAGCACCAAGGACGAGGCCGAGGTTCTCCTCGACAAGGTCCTCACCGAGGCCTGAGCAACCCCTGACCATCCTCCCGGATAAGTCACAAGGACCGCGACGTGACCTCGCAGCTTAATGCTCGGGGTGACGTCGCGGTCCTCGTTCCGGCGGCCGGCGCCGGGCTGCGGCTCGGGCCCGGTGGCCCCAAGGCCCTGCGGCTCCTGGCCGGCGAGCCGCTTCTGGTTCATGCGATTCGTCGCGTCGCCCGGGCCGCCTCGGTGCGGCAGATCGTGGTCGCCGCTCCCGCCGCCGACGTGTCGGCGGTTCGTTCCCTGCTCGCACCCATCGCGCCGGTCACGGTCGTGGCCGGCGGCGCCGACCGGCAGGAGTCGGTGGCCATCGCCCTGGCCCAGGTGCTGCCGGAGATCGACATCGTGCTGGTCCATGACGCGGCCCGCTCCCTCACGCCGCCCGCCCTGATCGAGTCGGTCGCGGCCGCCGTACGCGCCGGGGCGCCCGCGGTGATCCCGGTCCTCCCGGTCGTCGACACCATCAAAGAGGTCGGCCCGGCTCCGGCGGTGGACGAACGCGCGAAATTGTCGGACCCGGGTGGTTCACTGGACCCCGCCCAGCGCTGGGGTGGGGGCGGAGGTGGTCTACCGGGCCCGATCGAAATTGTTCTTGGCACTGTCGATCGAGCGGCGCTGCGGAGTGTGCAGACGCCGCAGGGTTTCCGGCACAGCGTGCTGGCGGCGGCCCACGCGGCCGCGAGCGACCCGCTCACTGACGACGCGGGCCTGGTCGAGAAGGCGGGGCTGCCGGTGACCTGCGTTCCCGGCTCCGAGCTTGCGCTGAAGATCACGCGTCCCCTCGACCTGGTCCTGGCCGAGGCGCTGCTCCACCTGCAGTGAAGCTCTGCAGTGAGCCCTGCAGTGAGTCCTGGTAGCGAGCCCTGCGGCGACCGCGCTTCGCGCCGTCCGGCCCTAGAGTGGCCCCGTGAGCGATCAGCGGGTCGGCATCGGAAATGACGTGCACGCCTTCGGAGCCGGGCGTCCCTGCTGGGTCGCCGGGTTGTTGTGGCCGGGTGAGGACGGCCTGGCCGGGCACTCCGACGGTGACGTGGCCGCGCATGCCGCCTGCGATGCCCTCTTCGGGGCGGCCGGGCTGGGCGACCTGGGCAGCAACTTCGGCACCTCACGGCCGGAGTGGGCCGGGGCGTCCGGGGCCGCGCTGCTGACCGAGGCGGCGCGGCTGGTGCGGGCCGCCTCGTACGAGATCGTGAACGTGTCGATCCAGGTGATCGGCAACCATCCCAAGATCGGTAAGCGCCGGGCCGAGGCCCAGGAGACGCTCTCGGCGGCGGTCGGTGCGCCGGTCACCATCTCCGGCACGACCACCGACGGACTGGGCCTCACGGGGCGTGGAGAGGGCCTGGCCGCGACCGCGATTGCCTTGATCATCGGGCGTCCGGCAGCCGGTTTGTCGTAATCGGCGGGAGCCCGGATCACTGCTGACTACCCGGGCCACGGGGGTTCGCGTACGCGGCCTACGCTCGACGCGTGGCCGCGCCCTTGGAGCCAGAGACGACGCCGGAGGAGTACCGGCAGCGTGCCCTGCTGCTCGCCGATCTCGGGCGTTACGACGAGGCGGCCGGCGAGATCGCGGCCGGGCTCGGGGCCGCTCCCGAGGAGCCCAATCTGCTGGCCACCCTGGCGCGCATCCACCTCGTGGCCGAGCAGCCCGGCGAGGCGCTGCGGGCGGCCGACCGGGCCAACGCGGCCGCCCCGGCGATACTGCACACGCTCGTGGTGCGGGCGATGGCGCTCACCGATTCGAAGCGCTACGGCGAGGCGGCCCAGGTCGCCATCGACATCCTGCGCAACTGGCCGGGCGACGCCTATGCCCAGCGCACCGGGGCGGCCCTGCTCAGCGAGGCACGCAACGGGCAGGAGGCGCTGAACGCGGCGTGGAACGGCGTACGCGTCGCGCCCGCCGACGCCGAGGCCCACCTGGTGCTGGCCGTGGTGGCGGCCCGGTTGCGGCTGTTCGACCTGGCCCAGCGGGCCTATGCGGAGGCGCTCGACCTCGATCCCGTTATCGGCGAGGCGCAGCGCGACGTGGGGATCGTACGGTTTGAAAGGCGCCGTTGGGCGCAGGCGCTGGAAAGCCTGGCCGACCAGGCGTCGCTGCCGGCCGAGCCCGAGCCGATCGAGGACACGCCCTATCCGGAGCCGTTTCCGCGGCCCTACCAGGCGCCCGACCGTCCGCTGCCCGAGGAGCCGGTCGGTCACTCGTCGGCCGGCTGGAGCGACCCGCCGGTGAGCGTTCCGGTCGGGCCGGTACTCGACCCGTCGGCCGAGACCGTCGCCACCGTGCGGCAGGCCGTTCTCTACGGCACCAACTGGACCCTGATCGCGGCCGTGATCGCCGCCGCGATGACGCTGGCCAGCGACGGCATCTCGCGCACCTGGGCGGCGCTGATCGGACTGCTGATCCTGGGCGGGGTCACGTTCTGGCTCAACCGCAAGCTGCCCGAGTCCTTGGCCGCGGCCCTGGCGCGGTTGCGCACGCACCGACGCTCGCTGGCCGGGGCGGCCTATCTGACGTTCGCAGCCCCGGTCCTGCTGCTGGTCTACACGCTGGTCGGCGGCGTCGTGTCGCTGGCCGCCGGCATGCTCCTGGCCGTCGCGGCCGAGATGATCGTCCTGACGACCCGAGACCGCGCGTCGTAGGCGATTCATCCGGCGCCGGCGGGGGGCAGCCGGCCAGTCCGGCGCGAACGGCAAGGCGGCCCTGAGCCCGACGGCAGCCCGGCCCGACGGCAGGCTGGCCCGGACGGCAGGGCGGCGCGACGGCAGCCCGGCGCGACGGTAGGGCGGCCCGACGGTAGGGCGGCCCGACGGCAGGGCGGCCTTGAGTCCGACGGCAGTCCGGCGCGACGGTAGGGCGGCCTGAGTCCGACGGCAGCCCCGCCCGACGGCAGCCGGGCCTGAGGTGAGTGAGTCAGTCGGCGACCGCGTCCATCGGCACGGCCGACGGGTGCGGCTCGCGGGAGAGGATGGCGGCGCGGAACGTCTGCTCGGCGGCGGTGGCGCCCAGCGCGTCCATCGCCAGCAGGGCGGCACCCGCGACCGGGGGCATGTCCACCACCGAGACCTCGACCGAGGGAGCCGCGGCCCGGGCGCCCGCCACGATCAAGCCCTCCAACTGGGGATGCCGGGCCCGCAGGACGCCGCCGCCCAGGACCAGGGCGTGCGGCTTCTCCAGCAGGCCCAGCCGAGCCGCCGCCACCCGGTGCTGGGCCAGGACCTCCTCGGCCTGGCGCTCGATCAGGGACGTGGCCACCTCGTCGCCCGCCGCCGCCACCTCGAAGAGAACCGGCGTGAGCGACGGCAAACGATCCAGCGGGATATCGCCGAAATGCAGTGCGATGCTCACGGCCTCCACAGTGGGCAGACCGAAATGCCCGGCCACCGCGGCCGACAGGGCAGTAGGAACGCCGCGGCCGTCCTCCCCTCGGGCGGCATAGCGCAGGGCGTACTCGGCCAGGTCCTGGCCACCGCCCCAGTCGCCGGAGATCGGGCCGAGGGCCAGGAAGCGGGCGGTGCGCCCGTCCGCCGCGCGGCCCACGCAGTTGGTGCCGGCGCCGCAGACGACCGTGACGGCGTCGGGCATGGCGGTGCCGGCCCGGAGCAGGGCGAAGCAGTCGTTGTCCACGATGGACCGGCGAGCCCAGCCGGGTGCGGACACGACGTCGTGCAGGCGTTGCACCTCGATCGGGAGGTCGGCGCCGGCCAGATAGACCGAGAGCAGCTCGATCGCGGTGCCGAAGGGCAGCCCGGCGTCGGCGTGGACGGCCCGGATCAGGCCGTCGAGCACGGACACGGTGCCGGGCAGGCCGACCTGGTGCGGCGACGACGTGCCGCCGCGCACGAAACCGAGCACCCGGCCCGAGGAGTCGCCCAGGACCACGTCGGTCTTCGAGTTGCCGCCGTCGATCGCCAGGTAAAGGGTCATCGGGCCCACGCGAGGTGCTCGCGCCCGGACGCGATCAGCTTGTCGGCCAATGCGTCGGCGTACTCGTGCTGGCCGATCAGCGGGTGGGCGAGCAGCGCGTGGTAGACCCGGTCCCGGCCGCCGCGCAGGGCGGCGTCGATGGCCAGCTCCTCGTACCCGGAGACGTGCGCGACCAGACCGGCGAGATCGGGCGCCAGGGGGTTGACCGGCAGCGGGACCGGGCCGTCGAGGCCCGCCCGGGCCGAGACCTCGATGACCGCCTGGTCGGGCAGGAACGGCAGGACGCCGTTGTTGCGCACGTTGACCGAGTGGACGCCGTCCGGGTCGAGCCCGTTGAGTGCGGCGATCAGCCCGACCGCGGCCTCCGAGTAGTAGGCGCCGCCGCGCTCGCCGAGCAGGGCCGGCTTCTCGACCAGGGACACGTCGCGGTACATCTCGAGCAGCGTCGCCTCGATCTCGGCCACCCGCTGGCCGCGGGTCGGCGCGCCGATGGATTCCCGCACGTGGCGGTCGTGGGCGTAGAAGTACGAGAGGTAGTAGGACGGGACATTGCCGAGCGTCGTAAGGACCTTCTCATCGATGTCGACCTCGGCCGCCAGCTCCGAAACAAAAGAGGCGAGCAGCGAAGGCAGGCGGTCGACGCCGTCGACGTAGACGCCGCGCTCCCAGGTCAGGTGGTTGAGGCCGACGTGGTCGAGCACGACCGCGGACGGGTCGACGCCGAGGTAGCCGGCGAACCGCCGCTGGAAGCCGATCGCCACGTTGCACAGGCCGACCGCCTTGTGGCCGGCGTCGAGCAGCGAGCGGGTGACGATGCCGACCGGGTTGGTGAAGTCGACGATCCACGCGCCGGGCTTGGCGCGATCTCTCACCCGAGAAGCCACGTCGAGGACGACCGGGACCGTACGCAGAGCCTTGCCCAGCCCACCGGCGCCGGTCGTCTCCTGGCCGATGCAGCCGCACTCGAGCGGGAACGTCTCGTCGTTGATCCGGGCCTGCTGGCCGCCGACGCGCAGCTGGATGACCGCGACGTCGGCGTCGGTGACCCCGGCGTCGAGGTCGGTGGTCCAGGTGACCTTGCCGGGGTGGCCGTACTGGTTGAAGATCCGGGCGGCGAACGCCCCGACGATCTCCAGCCGCTCGGCGGCCGGGTCGATCAGCACGAGCTCGTCGACGTCGAGGCCGGAGTCGCGGAGCCGGGCGAACCCGTCCACGAGCTCGGGCGTGTACGTCGATCCGCCACCGATGACCGCGATTTTCATGTTTTGCACCTATCAGAGATGGATCAACTGTCGCGGATCGCACCGATGAGCGTCTCGCGTACTGCGGTGAGACCCGCGTCGAGGGCGCCGAGCAGCACTGCGTCGTCGTCCAGGCCGGTGATGGCGATGGAGCCCTCGAGCGGGGCGGCGCGCCGGATCGCGGTGGCGACCGCGCCGCGCAGCGTTTCGCCGCCGGCCTGTGCGATCGGGCCGGCCAGCACGACCATCCACGGGTCGAGCACGGCGATCACGGCGGCGAGGCCGATCGCGATGCGATCGGCCAGCCGCGTCAGGAAGTCACCCGCGCCGGCGGCGGCGACAACTTCGGCCGGCGTACGCCCGGAAACCCCGCAGTCCCGCGCCAGGTCCATGATCGCGGCGCCGCCGAACAGGTCCTGCAGATCGAGCTTGCGCCCGGTGTCGTCGGGCGCGTAGAGCGGCACATAGCCGATCTCGCCCGCGCCACCCCGGGCGCCCCGCATGAGCTGACCGTTGATGTCGATCGCGAGACCGAGGCCCTCCTGGCCGAGCCAGAGCAGGGCGAATCCGTCGGTGTCGCGCCCGACCCCCCGGCGCCGCTCGGCGACCGCGGCCAGGTTGACGTCGTTGTCGACGCCGACGTGGGTGCCCAGCGCCCGGGCGATCTCGGGCACCAGGCCGGTCGTGCCGAAGCCGGGCACGTCGACGTGGCGGATCGTCTCGGTGCGGGTGTCGTATGACCCCGCTACGCCCAGCTGCACGTGGCGGATGCGCTCGGCCGGCACCCCGGCCTGCTCGCTCAGCTCGGCAACGACCTGGAGCATCGCGGTCTTGGGGTCGGTGACCAGGAAGTCGATCGGCGACTCGAGGCGGGCCCGGACGGCGCCGGTGAGGTCGCACAGCGCGGCCGCGACCGAGGGTGACCCGCTGGCGCCTATGTCACGCACCGAGATGGCGGCCGAGTAGGCGGCGTCGGGGTTGGCGGCGTAGATCTCCGCGTTGGGCCCGGGCCGGCCGCTGTTGTGCCCGACCACCGCGACCAGGCCGGCGTCGACCAGCCGGCGCAGCACCTCGGAGATCGTCGGCGTCGAGAGTGCCGTCAGTTTGCGCAGGTCGGCCCGGGTCAGCATGCCCGGGTCGAGCAGGTGCGCCAGGGCCGCGCTCTCGTTCATGGCGCGGAGCAGCTTGGACGAGCCGGCGAGACGCGTCACAGGAGCTCCTCTGGTGATTGGCAAACTGCCTAACAGTTTGCTGGGACGTTAGGCAGGCCGCCCGTCTGTGTCAAGCCTGCCCCGATCCAGCCTAGATGCCGGTGATCGACGGGGATTGATAAAGCTACTTAACTGTTCTAGCGTCTCTGCCCATCGCGCGCGCCCTTCCCCTTCCCCTCTTCAGGAGCGCCATGATTCGCACGAGAACGTTCGTCTATGCAGTAGGTGGCCTGGTCGTCCCCGGAGCAGCCGTGATCTACGGTCTGCTCCCGGCCAGCGCGGCCGCCGGTGCACCGATCACCGGGCTCGGCGGCAAGTGCGTCGAGGTCGCCGGCGGCGCCTCGGCCAACGGCACGGCCGTTCAGATGGACAGCTGCAACGGCTCCACCGCCCAACAGTGGAGTTTGTCCGGTGGTGCACTGGTCAATGCCGGTTCGGGCAAGTGCCTGGACGTGACCAGCGCGTCCACCGCCAACGGCGCCAAGGTTCAGCTCTACGACTGCAACGGCACCGGCGCCCAGAAGTGGTCGTTCTCGGCCGGCGAGCTGATCAACTCGGGCTCGGGCAAGTGCCTCGACGTCACCGATAAGAGCACGGCCAACGGTGCGCGTCTCCAAATCTGGACGTGCGGCGGCACCAGCAACCAGATTTGGAGCATGTCAGCGAGCACACCGCCGTCTTCCACTCCGACCAGCTCCGCGCCGTCGGGCAAGGACCTCACCGACCCGGCGAAGAAGGAGGTCGCCATGGAACTCGTCTCGGCGGCCGAGAACTCGTCGCTCGACTGGAAGGCCCAGTACAAGTACATAGAGGACATCGGTGACGGCCGCGGCTACACGGCCGGCATCATCGGCTTCTGTTCCGGCACCGGCGACATGCTGGAACTGGTGCAGGCGTACACCAACACCGAGCCGGGCAACGTGCTGGCGAAGTACCTGCCGGCCCTGCAGAAGGTCAACAACACCGACTCGCACGCCGGGCTCGACCCCAACTTCACCAAGGACTGGACGACCGCGGCCAAGGATCCGGTGTTCCAGGCCGCCCAGGACGCGGAGCGCGACCGGGTCTACTTCACCCCGGCGGTCAACCAGGCCAAGGCGGACGGCCTGCGGGCGCTCGGCCAGTTCGCCTACTACGACGCCGCGGTCATGCACGGCTTCGACGGTGAGCAGCAGATCCGGGCCCGGGCGATCAAGGACGCCAAGCCGCCGTCCCAGGGTGGCAACGAGGCCGCGTACCTGCAGGCGTACCTGAACGAGCGCGTGATCGAGATGAAGAAGGAGGCGGCTCACGACGACACCTCGCGTGTCGACACCGAGCAGCGGGTCTTCCTCAACGCCGGCAACCTCGACCTGAACACGCCGCTGGACTTCAAGACCTACGGCGACCCGTACCACATCGGCTGAAAAGCGCCGGGGGACCGCCTCAGGCGGCCCCCCGGCGGCTAGATCCGGTTCCAGGTCCAGGCGTACGCCGTGTCCTCCACCTCGAGCGCGGCCTCGCACATGTCGAGCGGCCGGAACGTGTCGACCATGACGGCCAGCTCGTCGAACGCCTCGGCGCCGATCGCCCGCTCGACCGCACCCGGCTGCGGCCCGTGGGTGAACCCGGACGGGTGCAGCGAGATCGACCCCTGCTCGATGCCGGAGCCGCGGCGGGCCTCGTAGTTGCCGCCGGTGTAGAACATCATCTCGTCCGAGTCGACGTTGTGATGGTTGTAGGGCACCGGGATCGCCAGCGGGTGGTAGTCGACCTTGCGCGGCACGAACGAGCAGACCACGAAGTTGGGCCCCTCGAACGTCTGGTGCACCGGCGGCGGCTGATGCACGCGCCCGGTGATCGGCTCGAAGTCGTGGATGGAGAACGCCCACGGGTAGAGGCAGCCGTCCCAGCCCACCACGTCGAACGGGTGATGCGCGTAGACGTGCCTGGTCCAGCCGGCCCGGTGCCGCACGTAGACCTCGACGTCCGTGTCATCGTTCTGAAACGGCGACGACGGGCCGCGCAGGTCGCGCTCGCAATAGGGCGCGTGCTCCAGGAACTGGCCGCGGACCGAGAGGTAGCGCTTGGGCGGTCCGATGTGGCCGGTCGCCTCGATGGTCAGCAGGCGGACCGGGCCGTCGGGCACGATCCGGTGCACCACCGAGGTCGGGATGATCACGTAGTCGCCGGTGCCGACCTCCAACACACCGAACGTCGTCTCGATCGTCGCGCGGCCGTCCTCGACGTAGAGGCATTCGTCGCCGATCGCGTCGCGGTAGAGCGGGGACGGCTGGTCGGCCACGACGTACCCGATGCGGACGTCGTTGTTGGCGAGCAGTGGGCGCCGGCCGAGAACCGCGTCGGTCGAACCGTGGTCGAGCTTGTGCGTACGCAGATGCCGCGGCTTGAGCGGCAGGTTGGCCGACTGCCGGTGCGGAGCCGGCTCGTAGACCTCGGCCGAGACGATCGCGGTCGGAGCGTGCCGGTGATAGAGCAGCGAGGAGTCGGAGGAGAAGCCCTCCTGGCCCATCAACTCCTCGGAGTAGAGACCCCCGTCGGGGCGCCGGAATTGGGTGTGCCGTTTGTGGGGCACCTCCCCGACGCTGCGGTAGTACGGCATCATTGCCTCCCACCTGAACAAAAAACTGACATACCGGACGTGGTTGTCCGTCATCCGAAGCGTCTATTAGGTTCAGTTTCGTGTCAACGCTGGTGTCGCCGCTGTTCGCCGGGCTCGTGGATGACGCCTCCCTGCTCCCGCCCAGCTTCACCAGTCTCCCCGACGCGTACGCCAAGCACGCCGAACACCGCACCGCCTGGTACGCGGGACTGCTCGGCCCGCTGCTGGTCCCGGCCTCGTCGATCGGCACCGCGGTGCCCGTGCAAGATCTTCCGGTGGCCCTGATCGGCGACGTCGGGGTGAGCGCGGTGCCGATCGCGGTCGAGAAGCTGCGCGCGGGCGGCGCGGTGGTCTTCCACATCGAGGCGGCGGTCGCCCGCCGGGGCGAAGACCCGCAACCCGGGCTTGCCGCGCTGCGCACGCTCGCCGGGCAGGACAAAGATCTTCAGGTGTACGCGGAGATCCCGCTCAGCTGGGGCCTGCTCGCCGCGCTCGACGCGGTCGCCGAGGCCCGCGGTGAGGGCCTGCGGATCGCCCCCAAGTTCCGGGTCGGCGGGCTGGCCGCCGAGCTGTTCCCGACCCCGGTCGAGCTGGCCGCGGTGATCTGCGCCTGCCGCGACCGTGAGCTGCCGTTCCGGCTGGCCGCCGGAATGCGTCACGCGATCCGGCACACCGATCCGGAGACCGGCTTCACCCACCACGGTTTCCTCAACGTGCTCGCGGGCGCGGTGCTGGCGAGCGAGGGCGGCGAGGTGGCCGAGGTGGCCGAGGCGCTGGCCGCGACCCATCCGCTGCCGCTGGTCGAGCCGGCCCGCAGCCGGCGGGACGGTCCGCGCCCGCTCTTCGTCGGCTTCGGCGCGGCCAACGTGGTGGAACCGCTGACCGAGCTCGTGCGGCTCGGCCTGATCAACGGTGGTTACGAGTGAGCCTGTACGGCATCGAAAACCTGCCCTACGGAGTCTTCAGCAGTGCCGACGGAAGGCGTCGGATCGGCGTACGCCTGGGGTCCGATGTTGTTGATCTTTCGCCGCTCGGGGGCCTGTTCGCGGCCGAGACGCTGAATCCGCTGCTCGCGGCCGGTCGCCCGGCGTGGACGCGGGCGCGGGCCCGGGTGGCCGATCATGTGGCCGCCGATCCCCGAGGGCGGCCGCTCGACGAGGTGCGGCTTCACCTGCCGTTCGAGGTCGCCGACTACACCGACTTCTACTCGTCCGAGCAGCACGCGCTCAACGCCGGCCGGATCCTGCGGCCACAGTCGCCGCAGTTGCCGCCCAGCTGGCGGCGGCTACCGATCGGCTACCACGGGCGCTCGGCGACCGTCGTCGTCTCCGGCACCCCGATCGAGCGGCCGTCCGGGCAACTCGCCGACGGCGTCTTCGGGCCCTCGCGGCGGCTCGACATCGAGGCCGAGGTGGGTTTCGTGGTCGGGGTGCCCGGCCGGCGGCTGCCCACCACCGACTTCGCCGGCCACGTCTTCGGGATCGTGCTGCTCAACGACTGGTCGGCCCGCGACATCCAGGCGTTCGAATATCGGCCGCTGGGGCCGTTCCTCGGCAAGTCGTTCGCCACCTCGATCTCGCCCTGGGTGGTGCCGCTCCAGGCTCTCGCACCGGTCGGGGCGCCTCCGCAGGACCCGGTTCCGCACGATTACCTGTTGCCGCCCGGGCCGGGCTTCGACCTGCGGCTGACCGTGGACTGGAACGACACGCGGGTCTCGGCGCCGCCGTTCGCCGGGATGTACTGGACCGCGGCCCAGCAGCTGGCCCACCTGACCAGCAACGGCGCGTCGGTGCGCACCGGCGACCTCTACGCCTCGGGCACGGTCTCGGGCACCGGCCGCGACCAGGTCGGGTCGTTCCTGGAACTCACCTGGAACGGCACCGAGCCGGTCAAGCTGGCCGACGGCACGACCCGGGGCTTCCTGCTCGACGGCGACCGGGTCACGATCGGCGGCACCACGGTCGGCGCGGCCGGGGTCGAAATCGGGCTGGGCTCGGTCGCCGGGACGGTCCGGCCGGCCGTCTCGTAGCGACAGGGTCACGGGCCGAGCTGCGCACGCCGGGCCCGTTCCGGGCCGGCACGGTCTGGGCCGAGACGCGACCGCCCCGGCCGGGCGCTTCCTGGCCTGGATCTTCGGCGGCCTGGCGGCCGAGACCGCCGGCCGCGCGCTCCGGCGCGACCTGGACGATCTGGCCGCGGCGGCCTGAATTACGCTCCTGAAGAATGGGCCGGGTGTGGGTGCGATCGCTGACGGCGGTCGCGCTGGCCGCGGTCGCGGTGCTGATCGTCTGGCGGGTGC
>DASWRZ010000397.1:0-8544 GCA_036402935.1 Actinoplanes sp. | reverse complement strand
CGAGCGGTGCGGTAACGCCATCCCGGTCGAGCGGCTGGCGGCGTTCCCCTCCGCGACTCTCTGTGTGTCCTGCAAGCAGCTGGAGGAACGACGCTGAACGCCGATGAGGCCTCTCCGATTTCCGCGGTCCGCGAGGCGGAGCCGGGCGCGAGGCCCGGCTTCTCCGCACGGGCCGTGTCGGTGCTCGGCGGCACCGCCCTGGTCGCCGTGGCGCTCGACCAGTGGGTCAAGTGGCTCTGCACCGAGCACCTCACCGAGGGGCAGCCGGTCAAGGTCCTCGGTGGCCTGATCTACCTGTCGCTCCTGCGCAACAGCGGGGCGGCCTTCAGTGTCGGCAGCGCCCACACCTGGATCTTCCCGGTCGTCACGCTGGTGGTGATCGGCTGGATCGGATGGATGGCGAGCCGGCTGCGCTCGATCCCGTGGGCGGTCTCGCTCGGGCTCGTGCTCGGCGGCGCCTTCGGCAACCTCGGCGACCGCCTGTTCCGTTCGCCCGGCCCGTTCCAGGGCCACGTGGTCGACATGATCAGCCTGTTCGAGCCGTACGGGCAGCACTTCGCGGTGTTCAACGTCGCCGACAGCTGCCTGACCGTCGGGGTGGCGCTGGCCGTCCTGCTCGAACTGACCGGCCGTCAGCGTGACGGTGCCAGGGCCGTGAAGAACAGCGCCGTGAAGAACAGCGTCGTGAAGGACAGTTCCGCGAATAACAGCGCCGCGAATAACAGTGCCGCCAAGAACAGTGCGGTGAAGAAGGTCCAGTGAGCTCCCAACGTTCTCTTCCCGTCCCCGACGGGCTCGACGGCATGCGCCTCGACCAGGCGGTCTCGCGGCTCTTCGGGCTCTCCCGGACCGCCGCGGCGACCCTCGTCGAGGCCGGTGACGCCCTGGTCGACGGCTACCCCCGGCCCAAGTCCGACAAGGTGACCGCCGGCTCCTGGCTCGAGGTCACGCTGCCCGCCCCGGTCGCGCCGCCGTCCGTGGTGGCCGAGCCGGTGCACGGTCTCGCCGTCGTCTACAGCGACGACGACATCGTGGTGATCGACAAGCCGGTCGGCGTGGCCGCCCACCCGAGCCCCGGCTGGACCGGGCCGACGGTCCTCGGCGGCCTGGCCGCCATGGGACAGAACGTCGCGACCAGCGGCGCGGCCGAGCGCCAGGGCATCGTGCACCGGCTCGACGTCGGCACGACCGGCCTGATGGTGGTGGCCAAGAGCGAGCTGGCGTACACGGTGCTCAAGCGGGCGTTCAAGGAGCGCGAGGTCGACAAGCGCTACCACGCGGTCGTGCAGGGCCACCTCGACCCGTTGCGCGGCACCATCGACGCCCCGATCGACCGGCACCCGACCGCCGACTACCGCTATGCGGTCATGTCGGCCGGCAAGCCGAGCGTCACCCACTACGACACTCTCGAGGCGTTCCGGTCGGCCAGCCTGGTCGACGTCAAGCTGGAGACCGGGCGCACCCACCAGATCCGGGTGCACTTCTCGGCCCTGCGGCATCCGTGTGCCGGTGACCTCACGTACGGTGCCGATCCGACCCTCGCGGCACGCCTCCACCTGAACCGGCAGTGGCTGCACGCCCGAGAATTGGGGTTCCTGCATCCCCGAACGCACGATGAGGTTCGCTTCGTCAGCGATTACCCTGACGATCTGAGGTACGCGTTGGACGTGCTTCAGGACGCGAGCTGACGTCGGGGGAAACAGGCCGGTGGGTCCCGCGGAGCGCATGCGGGCACTGACGATTCGTGGTCCCGCCGGACTGCGCGTCGCTATCGCCGTGGCCGCGGTCGCGGTCGTGGCGTTGTCACTGGGAGTGATCTGGACGGCCCGGCACGACGATGGTGTGCCCAACCCCGGCGACTCCGGCGACCTCGTCGAGGTGGGTGTCGTCGAAGGCCAGTCGGTCCCGGCCTACCTGGCCGTGTCCCGGCGTGAGCTGGCCGCCCTGACCGACCCGTCGGCGCCCCCGGCCGGCGACACGTGGGCGCTGGCCAGCCTCGACAACTACGTGCCGCCCGGGCGCCTGCCCGAACTGCTCGGCGGGGCCGGGGTGGCCCAGGTCTATGCCCGGGTGCCGCTGGCCGGCGTGCAGACCCAGGTCGTGCGCATCCCGGTCTACCGGCTGCCCCAGGACGTCACCGCCGGGATGGTCGCGGCGGCCCAGCAGCGCGACCAGGAGCAGGCGGAGTACCTGCAGCTGAGCGGCAGGCTGGGTGGTGCGGGCCCGACCACGGACCGGGCCCGGCAGGCGTACGCCGCGGCCGCCCGCTCGGCCGGCGCCGAGGCCACCGCGTACCGCTCGGGGTGTGCCTGTGTCTTCGCGGCCGTGATCCGCGCCGCCCCGGCCGTGCTGCGGCAGATCGCGGACCGGCCCGGTGTGCGGGTCGTCGATCCGGCGCCCGAGGTGCACAGCCTCGACAGCACCGAGTTCCGCGCTCCGCTGCCCGAGCAGTCGGGCACGGTGCCCGATGAGCCGAGCCAGACGCCGACGCCTGTGCCAACCGCGACCTCGGGCATTGCCTCACCGGCCGCCGCGCCGTTAGTGTCGTCGCTCGGGCTTCCGGTGAAACCTGTGAAATCAGACTCACCGCGGGGCTCGGTCCCAGTTGCGCCCGACCCGTCCGCGACGGCACCGGAGGAGCGTAGTGCCGTAGCCTCAGCATCCGGCGCGAGCGCTGCTCAAGCTGTCCCCAGCACCACGCCGGTAGCATCTTGAGCCCGATCCGGACGTTAGATCTCTCGTCCGGTCGGCCCCGCAACTCGGCGCGTGATCCAGCGGGTCTGGTCGCTCGGGCAGTGGTCCGCATAGGGTTCTGATCCGTAGCCTGTCTGGGGCGAGCAAACCCAGCCGGGATCGCCGAAGGCAACGCGCAGGGAGGACGAGCCGTGGATGGGACCGAGACCGGCTGGGGCCGGCCTGCGGAACCAGCCCCGCGCTGGCGGGCGCTGCTCGACCGTGCCCGGCACGGGTCCCGCACGGGCTCCGCCGAGGAGCAGGCCGAGGCCGACGACCAGGCGCCTCCCGCCGCCGCGCAGTCCCAGCAATATCCACAGCCGTTGCCGGCCCGCCGGCCCTACAACCCGCTGTCCGAGCGCCCGGCCTATGACGGGCGGCCGTTCGACCAGGGCCCGCCCGCCCAGCAACCGCCGCCGGTCGCCCGGCCGGCCGAGCAGCAGCGGCCGTTCCCGCAGCGCCCGGTCAATCCGCTCGATCCGCGGTGGCAGGGGCGGTCGCCGGCTCAGGCTCCCGCGCCTTCGCAGCCTCCGCCCGCCGCGCCTTCGCCGCCGGTCCAGCCGGCGACCAACGGCCGCCGGGCCGATCCCAACGCCTTCTTCAGCCCGTCCCGCGGCCGGGCGGAATACCCGCAGGCCCGCGCCGCGGCGCCGGTCGCCCCGCCGCCGCCCGCGCCCCCGCAGCAGTTCGCGCCGCAGCCGGTCATGCCGCAGCCGGTCATGCCGGTCCGCCAGCCGCCTCCCGCCGTCCAGCCCCCCGCGCCCCAGGCGCCCGCGCGGCAGCCGATGGCGCCGCAGCCGGTCTCGCCGGGCAGCACCGGGGCGCGCATCGAGTGGCGGCAGACCCGCACCGACGAGGAGCTCGAGCGGGCCGTCTCGGTCCTGCGGCGCAAGCTCGGCAAGCCCCGGGTGCTGGCGTTCGCCAACCCCAAGGGCGGCGTACACAAAACCACCGCGACCGTTCTCGCCGCCGCGACCATCGGGAGCGTGCGGGGGCGGGGCGTCCTCGCCTGGGACGACAACGAGTTGCGGGGCACGCTCGGGCTGCGGGCCGGCAGCGCGCGGCACGCCCGCACCATCCGCCATCTGCTGGCCGACCTGGTCCAGATCGAGTCGCTGCACGGCGAGGCCCTGCTGGGGGAGCTCGACGGCTATCTGCGGCACGCCTCGGACGGGTCCTACGACGTGCTGGCGGGCGAGGAAAGTCCGCGGTTCGCCCAGCGGCTCGACCAGGCCACCGTGCGCCGGGTCCTCGACCTGCTGCGCCGCACCCACGACGTGATCTGCGTCGACACGGGCAACAACGTGGAGAGCGTCAACTGGCAGACCGTGATGCGCCAGGCCGACCAGCTGGTGATCACGACCGTGCCGCGCGAGGACGCCGCGTTCACCGCCGACTGGATGCTCGACGTGCTCGACGAGAGCGGCATGGGTGACCTGGTCAGCAACGCGGTGACGCTGATCTCGTGCCCGTCGCCGGGTCCGCTGCCGATGCTCGACGACTTCGCCAAGCACTTCGCCACCCGCACCCGGGCGGTAGCGATCGTGCCCTATGACCCGTCGCTCGAGGTGGGCTCGTCGATCGAGTACGCCGACCTCAAGCCGGAGACGCGCACGGCGTGGCTCAAGGCCGCCTCTGTGATGATCGAGCCATTCGCCGAATAGCGCGGCGTTGCCCCTCGTTTCTTGTCGGGGGGTCGGACTAGAGTCCCCTGGGTCGCCACAACTCAAGGGGGTCCCGGGGTGTCTGACTCGTTCGTGCATCTCCACGTGCACACCGAGTATTCGATGCTCGACGGGGCAGCCCGGATCAAGGAACTCCTGGCCGAGGCCAAACGGCTGGGCATGCCGGCCGCGGCGATCACCGACCACGGCAACATGCACGGGGCGTACGACTTCTACACCCAGGCCAAGGCCGCCGAGGTCATCCCGGTGATCGGTGTCGAGGCGTACGTCGCTCCCGAGTCCCGCCTCGACAAGGCCCGCATCAAGTGGGGTCGCCCGGAGCAGAAGGGCGACGACGTCTCCGGTAACGGTGCGTACACCCACATGACCATGTGGGCGCGCAACGCGGTCGGGCTGAAGAACCTCTTCCGGCTCAACTCGCGGGCCTCGATGGAGGGCCAACTCGGTAAGTACCCGCGGATGGACTTCGACATCATCGCGGAGCACGCCGAGGGCATCATGGGCACCACCGGCTGCCCGTCCGGCACGGTGCAGACGCGGCTGCGGCTCGGCCAGTTCGACGAGGCCCTGAAGTCCGCCGCGAAGTACCAGGAGGCCCTCGGGAAGGACAACTACTTCCTCGAGATCATGGACCACGGTCTCTCGATCGAGAAGCGGGTCCGCGACGGCCTCCTCGAGATCGGGCAGAAGCTCGGCATCAAGCCGCTGGTCACCAACGACTCGCACTACACCCACGAGGCCCAGTCGGTGGCCCACGACGTGCTGCTGTGCGTGCAGACCGGCAGCAACATCGCCGACCCCAACCGGTTCCGGTTCGACGGCAACGGCTACTTCGTGAAGTCGGCCGACCAGATGCGCGCGGTCGACTCCTCCGAGGCCTGGCAGGAGGGCTGCCGCACCACGCTGCTGGTGGCGGAGAAGGTCGACACCGAGGGCATGTTCACGTTCAAGAACCTGATGCCCCGGTTCCCGATCCCGGAGGGTTACACCGAGGAGGAATACTTCCGGCACGTGGCCTACGAGGGCCTGCACGCCCGGTTCCCCGACGGCATCCCCGAGACCCACGTCAAGCAGGCCGAATACGAGCTCGGCGTGATCATCCAGATGGGTTTCCCGGCCTACTTCCTCGTGGTCGCCGACTTCATCCAGTGGTCCAAGCGCAACGGCATCGCGGTCGGCCCGGGCCGTGGCTCGGCGGCGGGCTCGCTGGTGGCGTACGCGATGGGCATCACCGACCTCGACCCCCTGCCGCACGGCCTGATCTTCGAGCGGTTCCTCAACCCCGAGCGCATCTCGATGCCCGACGTCGACATCGACTTCGACGAGCGCCGGCGAGGCGAGGTCATCAAGTACGTCACCGACCGCTGGGGCGAGGACAAGGTCGCGCAGATCGCCACGTTCGGCACGATCAAGGCCAAGGCCGCGATCAAGGACTCGGCCCGCGTGCTGGGCTACCCCTACTCGGTCGGCGACCAGATCACCAAGGCCATGCCGCCGGACGTGATGGGCAAGGGCATGACGCTCTCCGGCATCTTCAACAAGGACGACAAGCGGTACAGCGAGGCCGGCGAGGTCCGGACCCTGTACGAGCAGAACCCCGACGTGAAGAAGGTCATCGACACCGCGCGGGGCATCGAGGGCCTGATCCGGCAGACCGGCGTCCACGCCGCCGGCGTGATCATGTCGGCCGAGCCGATCATCGACCACATCCCGCTCATGCGCCGGGCCTCCGACGGCGTCATCATCACGCAGTTCGACTACCCGACGTGCGAGACGCTCGGCCTGCTCAAGATGGACTTCCTGGGCCTGCGCAACCTGACGATCCTCGACGACGCGGTCAAGAACATCAAGCTCAACCACGAGCTCGACCTCGATCTGCTCACCTTGCCCCTGGACGACGCGGCCTCCTACGAGCTGCTGTCCCGCGGCGACACGCTCGGCGTGTTCCAGCTCGACGGCGGCCCGATGCGGTCGCTGCTGCGGCTGATGAAGCCCGACAACTTCGAGGACATCTCCGCCGTCCTGGCGCTCTACCGGCCCGGCCCGATGGGCGTCGAGTCGCACACCAACTACGCGCTGCGGAAAAACAAGCTCCAGGACATCACGCCGATCCAC
Organism: Actinoplanes sp.; assembly: GCA_036402935.1. Lineage (GTDB taxonomy): Bacteria > Actinomycetota > Actinomycetes > Mycobacteriales > Micromonosporaceae > Actinoplanes. The sequence goes on along the minus strand of DASWRZ010000397.1, from coordinate 2,011 downwards.
CCCCAGCTCGAGGAGCCGCTGCGCGAGATCCTCGAGCCGACCTACGGCCTGATCGTCTATCAGGAGCAGGTCCAGCGCGCCGCGCAGATCCTGGCCGGTTACAGCCTCGGTCAGGCCGACCTGCTTCGCCGGGCGATGGGCAAGAAGAAGAAAGAGATCCTCGACAAGGAGTTCGTCCCGTTCCGTGACGGGTGCCGGGAGCGGGGTTACCAGGACGACGCGATCCAGGCGGTGTGGGACGTGCTGGTCCCGTTCGCGGGCTACGCGTTCAACAAGGCACACTCGGCCGCGTACGGCCTGGTCTCCTACTGGACGGCCTACCTCAAGGCGCACTACCCGGCCGAATACATGGGCGGCCTGCTCACCAGCGTCGGCGACGACAAGGACAAGATGGCGATGTACCTGGCCGAGTGCCGGCGCATGGGCATCCAGGTCCTGCCACCGGACGTCAACGAGTCCGCCGGCCCCTTCACCCCGGTCGGCAAAGACATCCGGTTCGGGCTCGCGGCGGTCCGCAACGTCGGCCACAACGTGGTCGAGGCGATCGCCCGGTGCCGCAAGGAAAAAGGCAAGTACCACGACTTCTACGACTTCCTGTCCAAGGTCGACGCCGTGGCCTGCAACAAGAAGACCGTTGAATCCCTGATCAAAGCCGGGGCGTTCGACTCGATGGGCCACAGCCGCAAAGGCCTGCTCGCCGTCCACGCGGAGGCGATCGACGCCTACGCGGACGTGAAGCGCAACGAGGCCGCCGGCCAGTTCGACCTGTTCGGAGCCTTCGGCGACGCCGACGGCACGTCCGCCGCCACCGTGGCGATGCCGACCATCGGCGACGACGAGTGGGACAAGCGCGACAAGCTGGCCTTCGAACGCGAGATGCTCGGGCTGTACGTGTCCGACCACCCGCTGGCCGGCCTCGAACAGCTGCTGCAGAACGCGGCCGACACGACCATCGCGGCGCTGAACGAGGAAGGATCGGTGCCCGACGGTCAGATCGTGACCCTGGCCGGCATCCTGACCGGAGTTCAGAGGCGCATCACGAAGCAGGGGCGCGCTTGGGCGTCGGCGACGCTGGAGGACCTGGCGGGCGGGGTCGAGGCCTTGTTCTTCCCCAACACCTACGAGGTGATCGGCCAGTTCATCGCGGAGGACGCGATCGTGGTCGTCAAGGGCCGCGTCGACCGCCGGGACGATACGCCGAGGATCATGGCCATGGACATGTCGCTCCCCGACATCAGCCACAACCCGGACAGCAAGCCGGTCACGCTGACCATGCCGATCACCCGGTGTACGCCGCCGCTGGTTTCGGAGCTCAAGGAGATCCTGTCCAGTCATCCGGGGGATTCCGAGGTTCACGTCCATTTGCTGAATGGCAGCCGGACTACCGTTATGCGTCTTGGGCCCGCTGTTCGGGTTGCTCCTACGCCCGCTCTTCGAGCTGATCTCAAGATGATTCTTGGGCCTAGTGCTGTTGGCTGAGTGCTCTGTTCGGCGCGGGGGCTTTCTTGCGGTCGGACGGAAGGTTTGGCCCTTCGGAGTCGCCCTGCTGGGGAGGCTTCAAACCGCCTCATGCGGCATTAGCTGAAGACTGTTGTGGAGAACGATGAGGAAAAGGCATCGTTTGAGATGTCAGGTGGTGTCCGCATACAGGCGACGCGAGCCCGGCCTGTGGCTTTGGTGCGGAACAGGAGAAGGCGCGTGAGAAAACCGTCCGGTGGCGCGCCGTCAACGCACCCCACCTCGTCGCCCTCGTCCGCGCTGGCGCACGCTTCGACAAGGGCCACCTCATGCCCACACTGCGCCCAGCCGGTGACCCGGCACGACCTGCTCGACCAAGACCTGATCCCCGTACTCACAGCGGCCCTGGTTCTCGGCTGCCGAAGAGTCCGTCGGCGCCACTGTCCGACTACAGACATCCTGTGCCTGCGGCTCCTGGTGAGATGTCAGTCATGCCGCCAAAATTCATCAGTACTCGAGGCGGGGCACCACCGCCCTGGCCACGACGGCTTCG
>DASWRZ010000396.1:0-2474 GCA_036402935.1 Actinoplanes sp. | reverse complement strand
CGTCGAGATGGACTGCCACTTCGAGTCGATCTGCGAGTCCTGCACCTTCTTCGTCACGACCATCGAGTTCCCGGCCCACGCTCGAACGACAACGAGACGACGCGGCAGCGAAGGGCCAGGTCGCCCGCGAGCAGATCTTCGACGGCCTTCTGACCCGCCTCGACGAACAAGCCAGCTGACCGATCTCAGCCGCCGCGACGCCAGAAACCGGCATCGCGGTAACGCCACCAATACAGGACCGTGCGGTCGTCAGGCCACGGCGCCTCCTGCTCACCTCGGGACTCGAACTGGTCGCGCCCTGGGGGCGCGCTGCCGCCCTCGTTCGCGACGCCCCCCGCGCTCACCACTCATCATCACTGCCTTGTCCGTGATGGCCAGGTCCTGCAGCGCCCGGCCACTGGCCCGCTTCGACGTCATCGTATTCGCTGCGGCTGGCGACGACGAACGGGCGCGCCGGGACCGCGTGGTATCCACGCCCATGACCGCTTCCGCCGTGGCTTGAACCGACCGCACCCCAGGGGGTGTCCACTCAAAGCGGTGATCGCCGAGCCGGTCACGGGCCGCCTTCTCCTCATCCTGTGTGTCTCAGGTTGGAGGAAACGTCGAAGCTGCGAAGGGAACTCGGGTCAACGCTGTTCTGAGCCCTGCTCGCGGCCGAAAACCTCTACTTTGTTGGCTTCGACTGACACGGATCGGTAGACATCGACCGCTCTGCGGACCAGGGGCTCTACTTTGAACCGAATGTCTGGATGCACCACAAGCTGTGAGGTGGCGTCCGACGTCAATCCACAACCCGGCGCAACCAAGGCCACGGCCCGCATCCGCTGACCGGATTTCGGCCTGAGCCGGCCTCGAGCACCTCTCATGCCCATTTGCCTCGTCAATCGTTGGCCGACATTGTCAGTTGTCGCAGCAGGACTGCCTGTGGATGGAGCGGATCCTCGAGGCGGGTCAGCGCTATATGCCACACGCGAGCCGCCGCAGCCTCGTTACCGGCGGCCCGGTAGGCGTGGCCGAGGTGGACGAGGGCGTCGACCTCGGCGTCGGTCTCGGCGAGCCGGTCGAAGAGTTCGGCCGCCTGTAGCCCGTGCGCGATGGCGCCGGCGTGGTCGCCTACCGACATGGTGGCCAGGCCCAGGGTGTCGGCGGCGAACGCCTCACCCGCCTGGTCACCGAGGTCGCGACAGAGGTCGAGAGCTTGCGTACCGGAGTCCGTGGCCTGGTCGGGGTGGCCGAGGGCCAGCTGCACACGGCCGGTCAGGCTGAGCGCGAACGCCGCACCGGCCCGATCGTCGAGGTCGCGGCACCGGTCGCGGGCGAGGGCCGCGAAGGTCAGCGCCGGTGCGGGGCGGCCCACGCGGGCGAGCAGCTGGGCCATGCCGAAGAGGGTGTACACCCGGGCCAGCGCATCACCCCGGCGCAATCCTCGCTCGAGCACCTCGCGGTAGCCGTCTCGGGCCGGATCGTTCCCAGTGCAGGCGGCCGGCACGGCGCCGCTTTCCGGGCCGGCGGCGGTCTGGGCCACCCGCCGGGCCGCGGCGACGTCGTGGTGGTGGCTCCACAAATGGAAGTACAGCCACACTGCGGCGAGAAGCGAGCCAGGATAGCCGTCGGGGTCGGTGTCGGCCGCGTGGATCAGCAGTGCGGTCAACGCCGGCCGTTCCGCCTGGCACCAGGCGAGGCCGTCCTCGGCGTCGGTGCATGGCACCACCGTGACGCCGGGCATCCAACTGTGGAAAGCGACCGGCCGGTATTGCGGGTACCGGAGCCGGTCCACGGCGTGCATGGTGGCCAGGTAGTGGGTGGCGAGCCGGTCCAGGGCCGCCGCGCGGTCGGCCGGGCTGTCGTCGGCGGCGGCCAGCTCGGCGGCGTACGCGCGGAGCAAGTCGTGCAGTCCCCACCGGTCCGGGGTCAGCTCCGTGGCGAGGTGGGTGCCGGTCAACTCGGTCAGCGCCCGCCGCGTCTCGGCCGGCTCCAGGCCGGCGAGGCTGGCCGCCGCGGGGAGTGACACGTCCGGTCCCGGATGCAACCCGAGCAGCCGGAACATCCGTGCGGCGGCTGGGCTGAGCTGCCGGTACGTGCACGCGAAGAGGGTGCGCAGGTCGCCGGCCGCGTCGCCAGGGCTGAGCACGTCGAGCTGCTGCCGGATGTCTCGCAGTTGCGCGACGAGCGTCTCGATCGGGAAATCGGAGCGCGTGCCGAGCCGGCCGGCGGCGAGGCTCAACGCCAGCGGCAGGCCGGCGCACAGTTCGATCAGCTCGGAGGCGGCTTCCGGCTCCGCCGCCACCCGCGGCCGCCCGAGCCGGGTGATCAGCATCTGGCGCGCGTCGGCCGGGTCGAACAGGTCGAGCATGATCAGGTGCGCGCCTTCCGCCGCGGCGAGCCCGATGAGCTGGCGGCGGCTGGTCACCACCACGACGCAGCCGGGTCCGGCCGGCAGCAGGGGCCGGATCTGGTCGCTGTCGCGGGCGTTG
>DASWRZ010000395.1:0-3714 GCA_036402935.1 Actinoplanes sp. | reverse complement strand
GGGCATGGCTTGAGCGGCTCGGCCTGGCCGAGCACTCCGCCAAACTCACGGCGCAGCTGTCCGGCGGTCAGGCCCAGCGCGTCGCCGTGGCCCGGGCGCTGGTCAACCATCCCGCTGTCCTGTTCGCCGACGAGCCGACCGGATCATTGGACTCGTTGGCCGCGGAGAACGTCATGCTCGCTCTTACCGAGGCGGCCCGCGCGGACGGCACCACGGTCGTGCTCATCACCCACGACCCGCGCACCGCCGCGTACGCCGATCGGGAACTGGTGGTTCGCGACGGCCGGATCGCGGCGGGAGGCGTGAGCGGATGAGCCTGCTCTCGCTGGCGCGATGGGTGACGGCCGGCAATCGGCGAGCGCGGATGCGGTTGGCCGGCATCGCCGCGGGTGTGGCGGTCGGAGTTGCTCTCCTGCTTTTGCTGTGGGGCGCCTACCACGGCATCGGGGCGCGCACCGAGCGATCGACGTGGACCTCGCTGAGTTCCGGCACATCGGCAAAGCCGGTCGACGATCCTGCGGCAACTGCACCGGGCGACGATACGGTGCTGGCGTCGACGGTATCGGACTTCTTCATGGGACGGACGATCACGCGGGTCGATGTCGCCGCGACCGCGACGTCAACCGTCCCCATACCTGGGATCGGTCGCGCTCCGAGGGCGGGCACCTACTACGCCTCTCCGGCGCTGGTCGCCCTCATCGACGATCATCCGGCCGACGAGCTCGGGACCCGCTACGGGCGACGGGTCGGCGTCATCGGCAAGCCGGGGCTGGCCAGTCCCGAGTCGCTGGTCGTCGTGACCGGGACGGAGGCAAGCAACCTCGATCCTTCGCGAGGCAGTGACGCGTCGGGCGATATTCAGTCCGGCGTGTGGTCCGTGGCGGGTTTCCGTGGTTCGGCGTATCCGAGCGCCGCCTACCGGACGGTCGCGGTCATCGGCAGTATCGCGATCCTGCTCCCCGTCCTGATCCTGTTGGGGATCGTCACCCGGTTGGGCGCGGCCGAACGAGCCGAGCGCTTCGCCGCGCTGCGACTCATCGGCGCCACGCCCCGCAGGGTCGCCGGCATCGCCGCCGTCGAGACCGGCGTGACCAGCCTGATCGGCGCCCTCGCCGGCACCGTCCTGGCGTGGTTGCTCATCCCGGCCGCTGTCCACGTCGACGTGGGTGATGGGCGGTTCTACCGCGGCGATCTGACCGTGGCGCCCGGGACTGTAGTCGCCGTCGCCGTGACCATCGTCGCGGTCGCCGCAGCCGTCGCGTGGTGGCGGACCGCTCGCGCCGGGATCGGGCCGCTGGGGGTCACGCGCGAACGGGCCGAGGGACAACCCAGCGCCCTGGCTGTCGTCCCGCTGGTCGCCGGCGTTGCGCTGATGCTGGCCGTCACGCTCAAGTCACAGCTCGGTTCGCCGCTCGGCTCCGGCGAGATCATCCTCGTTCTAGGCTTCGTCCTGGTGGCGCTCGGGCTCCTGATCTCCGGACCGGTGCTCACCTTCTGGGTCGCCGACGTCGCGGCCCGCTGGGTCCCCGGCACGGCCGGAGTGATCGCGATGAATCGCATCCGCCGTCACCCGAAAGCCACGTTCCGTGCCGTCAGCGGCCTGGTCATGGCCGTCTTCATGGTGTCGGTGTTCGCGGCCGCCATCACCGCCGTCGCGGACGACACGGCGCACGCGAAAGGGCCTGACCGGCTCGCCGACTCCACGCTGATAGCGCGGTTGGGCACCCGGCCGGCGGAGGCGAGCGCGGCGATCGGGCAGGTCTCGCAGATAGCCCGCACGGCGGGCGTCAGGGTGGCGGCGATGGGCTACGCCGATCCCGTCGAGGGAGTCGTCTTCCCAGCATCCGACGCCGCGCGGCTCGGATTGCCGGTCCCCGGCGGAGCGGAGCATGTCCGGGTGAGCAGCGACTACTTCGAAGGCGGCGCACCGGGCGTTTCCACAGCGACGGGCCCTGGCACCACGCCGGTGATCCTCCTGATCGCCACCCAAGGCGGGGCGGGCTCGATCGAACGCGCTCGTACGGCGGTCCTCGGCAGCGGACTACGGCTGGTGATGCCGCCGACGACGCGTACCGATCTCGCCGCCTCGGCGCTGGCGACCACAGCCCACCGCTATGCGGTTCTCGCGGATCTTGGCATTCTCGTGGCCACCGCAATCTCGGCGGTGTCGCTGGCGGTCTCGACCATTGCCGCGGTTCTCGACCGTAGGCGGATGCTCGGCCTGTTGCGGCTCATGGGGATGCCCGGATCGGCCTTGCGGCGCGTCATCCTCGCCGAGGCCGCGCTTCCCCTCGCCACGGTGTTCGTGCTGTGCATCGGGCTCGGATTCCTGGTCGCATGGTGCGTCGTGGCAGGCCTCACGGAAGGGCGCCGTACGGTCTCCTGGCCGGACCGGTCCTACTTCGCCGCCCTCGCCGTGAGTCTCCTGCTCGCCGCAGCCGCGGTGGCCAGCGCTTTCCGCACGGCCCGGGAGAACACCGGGATCTCGGCGACCCGCTTCGAGTAAGGCTCCGACCCGGCCGGCCGCGGCGCGCGACGGGTACCTCGGCACTGCGCCGGGGTACCCGGTCCGGCTGTCATCTGAGTCCGTACCTGAGGACCGGGCTGGTGAGTCGACCATACTCAGGCATAAAGATGAGAATCATTCTTTTGGCTTGTTGGCCGAGAACTCTCATCGGGCCGCGAGCCGCGTGCTCGTGGACGGGATCAACTCATCCCGGACCGCCGGATGGACCGCGGCGGCGTCGGTAACCACCTCGACGGGTGTGACCTTCAGCGGTTGCAGCCGCAGGCGCCGCTTCAGCCGGGGCTTGCTGGACTCCCGCTTCCGGGGTTCAGCCGCCGGACATCCCAGAGCTTGACGCCCCCCACGGTGACGTGCGGCCCCAGAGCCTGCGTCAAGACCCGTTCCAGAGTCGCCCGGTGCGGGGCGTCGGGCAGCAGGACGACGATGCCGGCATTCCAATAGCGCAGGTCCCCGGCGATCTGAGCGCGATCGGCCCGGGTCATCGTGTGGGGCGCCTGTCCCTTGGTGGTCACGGCACCGAGCAGAGTCGACGTGTATCGAGGGGGCGCCGTCCAGGAGCCTGTGATGGTACGGGGCGGATCCTTCGGTCCCATGAAGTAGCCGTCCGGCATCGGGAAGGCCGAGTTGCTCAGAGCGGCGAGGCGCATGGCTTGGCGCCCGCTGTTGCGGTTGGGTAAAGGCACGATCACGACACTGCGGTCGGTGCCGCGTAGGTAGGGCCGCCACATCGCCTGGCTGAAGAAGGCTGGCGGAGACGCCGCGCCGGTCGTGGGTACCGGCCGGGGAAACAGCGGCACCAGGGCCAGGATCACACCGGCGGCGAACAGCATGCGGGGAGAGCAGACGCGGGAAGCCAGGAGGCGAAGGAGCCGGGCGGCCCTCGCGGGGCGAGGTTCGCGCTCGTTGTCCGGACGGGCGGGGGCTTCGGCGTTCTCGCGCCATCGTCCGCGCCGGAATGCCTTATCAGCGGCCCAGGCCAGCAGGACCCCGACGATCGCGGTCGGCGCGAGCGCGTAGCGGGGAGTGGTCACGAGGTTCAGAAGAGGGACGTGCATGGTCCAGGCGAGCGGCGACGCCACCCCGCCGGGCCGGCTGTTGACCCGGAAATGCGAGCCGAACGACATGACCAGGAGGACGAGAGCGGAGAGGGCGGCGGCCCGGGCCGCCGCCGCCCGCCACAACACCAC
>DASWRZ010000394.1:0-12848 GCA_036402935.1 Actinoplanes sp. | reverse complement strand
GCCGGCGTCGCGGGTGCCGGCGTCGCGGGTGCTGGCATCGCGGGTGCCGGCGTCGCGGGTGCCGGCGTCGCGGGTGCCGGCATCGCCGGTGCCGGCTCGCCCGAGAGCATCGACGAGGTGCCGTCGGCGATGCTGGCCGCGGCGCGCCTGCTCGAGCCGTTCGACCTCGAGCTGGCCCGCGAGGCCTACCTGCTGGCCTGGGGCGCCGCCGCCCGGGCCGGCCGAAGCCCGGCCGAGAGCCCCGGCACGGTCCCGCCCGGGCCCGGCGGCGGTGATCGGCTGGCCGCGGTGTCCGAGGCGGTGCCGCCGCCGGCCGCCGAGCCGAGTCTGGCCGACCTCGTGCTCACCGGCTATGCCCGGCTGGTCACCGACGGGCCGGGCGAGGCGGTCCCGGTGCTCCGGCGGGCGGCGGCCGCGCTGCTCGCCCGGCCGGTCCCGGCGCGCTGGGGGTGGCTGGCCGGCGGGGTGGGTGCCGCGCTCTGGGACGACGGCGCGATGCGGGACACGCTGACCCGGACGGCCGACGCGGCGCGGGCCGCGGGCGCGCTCACCGACCTGCCGCGCAGCCTGGTCCCGCTCGCCGTGGCGACCGCCTGGACCGGGGAGTTCGACGCGGCCGAGGCGATCGCGGGCGAGGCCGCGCGGGTGGGGAAGGCGATCGGCGTACCGGTCGACCCGGACGCCCGGCTCTTCCTCGCGGCGCTGCGCGGCGACGGCGCGGCGGCGCCCGGGCCGGCCGGGCACTGGACGGCCGCGGTGCTCGGGAACGGCCTGGCCCGATACGAACAGGCGCTCGAGGCGGCCCGGGCCGCGGCGGCGGACTCCGACCCGTGGATCGCCATGTGGGCGCTGCCGGAACTCATCGAGGCGGCGGTGCGGGCCGGCGAGGACGACCTCGCCGGGACGGCGCTGACCGCGCTGATCGACGCGACCGAGCTGTGCGACACCGACTGGGCGACCGGCATCGCGGTCCGGTGCCGGGCGCTGGTCAGCGATGGTACGGCGGCCCGTTCGCTCTATGTCGAGGCGGTCGAGCGGCTCGGGCGCACGCGGTTGCGGCCCGAGTTGGCCCGGGCGCACCTGCTCTACGGCGAGTGGCTGCGCCGGCGCCGGCAGCGCGTCGACGCGCGGGCGCAACTGCGGACGGCGTACGAAATAAGCTCGGCCATCGGGATGGCCGGCTTCGCCGAAAGGGCCCGTCGCGAGCTCGTGGCCACCGGCGAGACGGCCCGGCGGCGTACGCCGGAGGCCGCGACCGACGGGGAGCTGACCGCCCAGGAGCGGCAGATCGCGCTGCTGGTCCGCGACGGTTTGTCCAACCCCGAGGTGGGCACGAAGCTGTTCCTCAGTCCCCGTACGGTCGAATGGCACCTCCGTAAGGTCTTCGCCAAGCTGGGGATCGGTTCCCGGCGGCAGTTGCGCGAGGCGCTGCGTCCCTGAGCCCCGTGCCCTTTCGCCCTCCCTGCCGACCAGGGACTCTCCCTGGCGCGACCCGGGGGAGATCGCGGGAGGGTCTTACCCGTCGGCAACACAGATGAGCGCTGGAGGCTCTAGCCATGGACATGAAGCTGGAAGTCGTCGTGATCGGTGTCAGCGACGTCGATCGGGCCAGGGACTTCTACACCGGCCTGGGCTGGCGGCTCGACGCCGACGTCGCCACCGGCGACGACTTCCGCGTCGTGCAGCTCACCCCGCCGGGCTCACCGGCCTCGATCATTTTCGGTACGTCGGTGACCGCCCAGGCGCCCGGCAGCGCCCAGGGCCTGCACCTGATCGTCAACGACATCGAAGCCGCCCACGACGAGCTCAAGCGCCAGGGCGCCGAGCCGGGCGAGGTCTTCCACGACGCCGGCGGCGTCTTCCACCACGGCGGTACGGACGCCCGCGTGGCCGGGCCCGACCCGAAGCGCAGCAGCTACGGCTCGTTCCTGTCGTTCAGCGACCCGGACGGCAACGGCTGGCTCCTGCAGGAGATCACCAACCGGCTCCCGGGCCGGCTCGACCCGTCGGTCACCCAGTTCTCGTCCAGCTCCGACCTCGCCGCCGCGCTGCGCCGGGCCGCCGCCGCCCACGGTGAGCACGAGGCCCGCATCGGCACCGCGGACGAGAACTGGCCCGACTGGTACGCCGGCTACATCGTGGCCGAGCAGGCCGGCACCGAGCTTCCCTCCTGAGGACCGGCCGCCATGTCCGACTTGGCGCTGGACGGGGCGGTCGCCCTGGTCACCGGGGCCAGCAGCGGGATCGGCGCCGCGACCGCGCGCCGGCTCGCCCTGGAGGGTGCGACGGTGGCGCTGGTCGCCCGGCGCCGTGACCGTCTCGACCAGGTGGCCGGCGACATCGAGGGCCGCGGTGCCACCGCGATCCCGATCGAGGCCGACATCACCGACCCGGAGCGCGCCGACGAGGTGGTCCAGCGCACGCTGGACCGTCTCGGGCGGCTCGACATCCTGGTCAACAACGCGGGCATCATGCTGCTCAACTCGGCCCTGCACACCACGGTCGAGGAGTGGGACCGCATGATCTCGCTCAACGTGGCGGCGCTGCTGCACATCACGCACGCGGCGGTCCCGTACCTGATCGACGCGGCCGCGACGTCCCCGCGGCAGGTCGCCGACCTGGTCAACGTCAGCTCGACCGCGGGACGGGTGGCCCGGCCCGGGAGCAGCGTCTACAACCTGACCAAGTTCGGGCTGAACGGTTTCACCGAGTCGCTCCGGCAGGAGTTGCTCGGCGAGCACGTACGCGTCAGTGTGGTCGAACCGGGAACGGTCGACACCGAGCTGGTCAACCATCTCGGCGACGCGACCCGGGACGCGGCCCGCAAGCAGGTGTCCGGGATCGAGTCGCTGCGGGCTTCCGACATCGCGGACGCCATCGCGTACATCGTCACCCGGGAGCGCCGGGTGGCGGTCAACGAGATGCTCGTCCGGGCCGGGGATCAAACGTGGTGAGGGGTTATCGATGAGTGGTAGCAACGACTTCGACGTCATCGTGATGGGTGGCGGCTCGCCCGGCGAGCACACCGCGGGAGCGCTGGCCGACGGCGGCCTCCGGGTCGCCCTGGTCGAGCGGGAACTGATCGGCGGCGAATGCTCCTACTACGCGTGCATCCCGTCCAAGACGCTGCTGCGGCCGGGCGAGGCGGTGCAGGGCGCCCGCGAGGCGCTGGCCACCGCCGAGGTCGACGTGGCGGCGGCCCTGGCGTGGCGCGACTTCATGGTGTCGGACTACTCCGACGCCGGGCAGGAACGCTGGCTGGCCGGCACCGGCATCGCCCTGATCCGGGGCAGCGGCCAGCTGGCCGGGACGGGCGTGGTCGAGGTGGCGGGTCAGCGCTACACGGCCGACCACGTGGTGATCGCGACCGGCGCCGACCCGATCATCCCGCCGATCGAGGGCCTGCGGGGGCTGCCCGGCATCTGGACCAACCGCGAGGTCACCGGCATGAAGGAGATCCCGCGCCGGCTGATCGTGCTCGGCTGCGGCCCGGTCGGCGTCGAGATGGCGCAGGCGGTTCGCCGGCTGGGCGGCGAGGTGGTCATCACGGGGCCGGGCCGCCACGTGCTGCCTCGCGAGCCGGAGTCGCTCGGCGAGGCGCTCGGCACGGTCCTGCGGCGCGACGGCATCGAAGTGGTGCTCGGCCCGCACGCCACCGCGGCCCGGCTCGACGGCGACGAGTACGTGCTCACCCTCGACGACGGGCAGGAACTGCGCGGGTCGAAGCTGCTGATCGCGACCGGCCGCCGCCCCCGGACCGACGGCATCGGCCTGGAGACGATCGGCGTCGAGGGCACCGCCCGGGGCATCCCGGTCGATCCCTACCTTCGCGTCGCCGAGCGCACGTGGGCGGTCGGCGACGCCACGGGCCTGTTCATGCTCACCCACGTCGGGAAGTACCAGGGCGAGGTGGTCGCCGACAACATCCTCGGCTCGTCCCGCCCGGCCGACTACACGGCCGTCCCACGAGTCGTCTACACCGACCCGCAGGTGGCCGCGGCCGGCGCGACCGAGGCCGCCTTCAGCGCCACGGTCCCGCTCAAGGACGTGGCGAAGACGGCCGCCTACACCCGCGAGTACGCCGACTCGACCGGCTTCCTCACCCTGCTCAGCGACGGGCGGGTGCTGACCGGGGCGTACGCGGTGGGCCCGGATGCGGGGGAGTGGCTCCAGCAGGCGACGCTGGCCATCCGGGCGAAGATCCCGCTCGACATCCTGCGCGACACGATCCAGCCGTTCCCGACGTTCTCCGAGATCTACGTACCGGCCATCAAGGGCCTGCACGACAAGGTAAAAGCCGGTTAGTTCCCGCGTGCGGCGACTGAGGGCCGCGAAGCCATCGTCGGTGCCCGGCCGGTGTCGGCGGACGGCGCCGAGGCCGGCGCGCCGGTGACGATGATCGCGTCGTCACTGTCGGCGTTGCTCGAGGAAGCGCAGGAAGTGCTCGAACTCGGTCTTGTTGGCGTAGAAGGCGCGCCGCTTGTCACGAAGCAGAAGCGGTACGTTCTCGGCGTCGGAATCATCCAGTACGAGCGGGATGACAATCCGTTTGGTATCGCCGGAGAGTTCGGCGTTCACGACCCCGTTGTACTCGGCCTTGGACCAGCCCTTCGCGGTCAGGTTCGCGCTGACGCAGGGAACTACGTACCGCGACTTCTGCAGACCCTCCTCGATCCGGTCGGCGACGCCCTGCCCGTAGCGGATCTGTTCCTCGTCGAGCCAGTAGGTGATCCCGCGCGATCGGAACACCGCGGCGATGTCCCGGACGATCGCTTTGTCCTCACTGGCATGGCAGAGGAACACATCGAACTCGAATGCGTCGTCCTGCGGGGCGATAGCCAGCGTTTCGTGCGTCAGCGGGATCGTCGTCTGCTGGACGACCACGTTGGTCGCCATCAGGGCGGCGTCGTAGAGACGGACGATGCCCGCATAACCGGGAAAGGGCATCTCGACGCAGCGCGCTTCCAACTCGTACGCGTTCTCTTCGGTCTTGATGGTTCCGCGGAGTTGCCCGGAGAAGAACTCGAGCGAGAAGTGGTTGTAGGACGAGCCGAGCCGGATCGGTTCGGATCCGACCGCGATCGGGCTCAGAATGCCCTCGCGGTAGACCCCGAAACGGGCGAATGTGACTTCCGCCTCGACCTCCTCGGGCGCCGTGTAGAAGGCGACGAAGTTCCAGTCCTGATCTGCCCGGCAAACCAGACCGGCGCCGACTCCTCGAGTGCGGATCAGCCGGAGGTATGCGCTGATCCGCCCGTTCAACAGCGCCCCGGAGCCCGAGTCGACGGCATAGGACGAGGCGAAGTCGCCGATGCCGCCGGCGTACCCAGTGATCAGCTTCGAGGCGAACGTCCAGGACCGCGGACTATTGGTGGTCCAGGAATCCACGGAGTGTCTCCCGGTAGTAGTTCAGGCGGTCGGCATTCTCGGGGTGCTGATCGATGAGCAGATCGGCGAGCGCGAGCGCCTCCAGGATGACCGGCGCGTCGCTGTCCCACGGGGTGGAGACCAGCCGCCGCATCATGTTCCGCTGACCCTCGCGCTTCATGTTCTTCCGGACGAAGCGAAGGAAGGATGCAACCGGCGGCTCGTCGGCGTACGGCGTGACCATGTCCAGGCACACCTCGAGGGCCGACATGCTCTCGGCGTTGTGCCGGAGATGCTCGATCTCTATCGCTGCGCGCCCCACCGTAAGATTCAAGTCTCCCAGCTGGCCGGCATTCATTCTCCCCAGTTCGGCTTTCCGCGCTTGCAGCTTCGCGATCTCGCCGGTGAGCATCTCCCGCAGCTCGGTCATCCGGCCGGCGTCGATGTCGGCGAGCATGACCTCGTCGGTGACCGTCCGCTCGAACTGCTGCACCGTGCTGCGTACCAACGGGTGCGCCGGGCTGGCCGCCACCTCCTGCCGGGTGCCCAGCGTGAGTGACAGCTGTCCCGAGGTGATCTCCCGGTCGCCGTCGAACAATGTCGCTCCGATGGCCAGCCGGTCGCCATCGACCTGCTCCGGATCAACTTCGAGGCGGATCGCGAAGTTGAACGTGTCCTCCCGCTGAAGAGGACGGATCCGATAGCCGCGGGAGATCTTCCGAAGCTGGTTCAATTCCCGGCTGATCCGGGTGCCCGGCGGCAGCGACAGCGCGATACGCGGGCGATCGAAGAGTACGGAGAGCGCCCCCTCGAATTCCTCTTCGATAATGTCCTCGATGTCGGACTCGCCGATATTCCAGAAACGTCCGCCCGAGGATGACGCGATGGTCTCGAGGAGATCTTCCTGGAAATCCCGGCCGATGCCGATCGTCGAGGCGGTGATGCCGACGTCGCGCGCCCGGGCAGCGGTGTCGGCGAAGACCGCCCTCTTCGTCTCGCCGGCGTTTGCCTGGCCGTCGGAGAGCAGGAACAACCGGTTGTAGTACGACTCCGTGGTCTGCGTCTGCAGTTCGAGAAGGCCCTGGTACCACCCGAGTGACAGATTCGTCATGCCGCCCGGGGCGACGTTCCGCAATCTCTGCTCCACTTCATCCCGTGGAGTCTGCGGATTGATGATCACCTCCGCATCTTCGTCGAAGGTCACCACCGTGAGCAGATCGGTGGGCCCGAGCCGACGGAAGATGTCGACGCAGCTCTTGGTGGCAGTCGAGAGTTTCGTGCCCTGCATACTTCCGCTGCGGTCGATCACCAAGCAGAGATTCATCGGGCCACTCGGCCGGATCTGGCTGTCGCCGGGGCGGCTGGACACCTCAACGACAATGTCGAGCTCATTGACGGCGTCCTTCCGGACCACCGGTCGTTCCGGATGGAGAACAATCGTTACCGAATCCACGGCGGCGCTCTCCCTCGTTGATCGCCAAGACGCGCCCTGGTCCACCAATACATGGCGGACTTCGGCTGACGGATGCTCGGCGAGCGTAGTGGAAGGTAAACCCGGAATGAACCCTCCACAACGGTGGTACGGCGTACCACCGCATGGGTCGACACCCCGACGAACCGGCGTTGCTCGAGGCCGCGAGCCGCGGCCTGGACGACCGCGGCGACGACTCCACCGGCTGGTCCCTGGCCTGGAAGTTGGCCCTGCGGGCCCGCCTCCGCAGGCCGCTCACGTGTCCCGTCTGCTGCCGCTGATGCTGCGCCCGGCAACGGCCGAGCAGGCGGCCCTTTACCCCAATCTGCTGGCCGCCCCACCAGATCGACGCGAACTTCCGCTACGTAGCCGCCGTGGCCGAAATGCTGCTCCAGAGCCACAACGGCGTCATCGACCTCCTGCCCGCCGTGCCTGCGGCCGGTCGGGCGGCGGCCGGTGAAGCGCCTTGGTCAGGCGGCGGGGCGGAGCAGCACCTTGGTCCAGCCGGCCTCGCGCCGGTCGAACTTCGCATAACCGTCGGCCGCCTCGGACAGGGGCAGCTCGTGGGAGACCAGGAACGACGGCTGGGCGCGGCCGGTGATGATGAGGTCGCGCAGGTGGCGGTTGTAGCGCATCACCGGGCACTGACCGGTGCCCATCTGCTGCCCCTTGGTGAAGAACGTGCCGTAGTCGAAGGCGATCCGGCCCTGCTGGGCCTGGGACGAGACCGCGCCCGGATCGGACGGCACGTAGACGCCGACCACGCCGATGCCGCCGGTCGACCGCACGACCTTGACCAGGTTGTCGAGCACCAGCTCGGGGTGCTCCTCGCCGGACGGGTCGTGGGCCTGGTAGCCGACCGCCTCGACGCCGCAGTCGGTGCCGCGGCCGCCGGTGGCGTCGAGGATCTGCTCGACCGGGTCGCCGCGGGAGAAGTCGATCGGGGTGGCGCCGATCTTGCCGGCCAGGTCGAGGCGGTCGCGCTCCTTGTCGACGACGAAGACCTCGGAGGCGCCGCGGATCATCGCGCTGTGTGCGGCCATCAGGCCGACCGGGCCGGCGCCGAAGACGGCCACCCGGTCGCCGGGTTGCAGGCCGGCCAGTTCGGTGCCGTGCCAGCCGGTGGGGAAGATGTCGGACAGCATGGCGAAGTCGTTCTCGTGCTCGGTGCCCGGCGGCAGCTCGAGCAGGTTGAAGTCGGCGTAGGGCACCCGCAGGAACTCGGCCTGGCCACCGTCGTACGGGCCCATGTTGGCGTAGCCGTAGGCCGCGCCGTCGACGCCGTCGGTCGGGTTGGTCCGCAGGCAGTAGCTGGTCCAGCCGGAGACGCAGTTACGGCAGGTGCCGCAGGCGATGTTGAACGGCACCGACACCCGGTCGCCGACCTTGATCCGGCCCACCGCGTCGCCTACCGCCTCGACCACGCCGAGGTTCTCGTGCCCGAGGACCTTGCCCTCCTCGACCGCCGAGCGGCCCTCGTACATGTGCAGGTCGGAGCCGCAGATGTTGGTCGTGGTGATGCGAACGACGGCATCGGTCGGCGCCTGGATCGACGGCTCCGGAACCTCGGTCACCTCGACCTGCCGCGGCCCCCGATAAACGACTGCTTTCATCATTACCTCCGCAGACTTCGGATCGTCACGGTCGAAATACCCGGTCACCCGGGCAGGTAACTGGTTTTTACGGGACCGGGAGGGGTACGCATGGACGCGGGCGAGGTGGGGTACCCGATCCGTATGGCTACCAAGAGACATGAACTTGACGCGGCCGATCGGAACGCCATGCCGGACAGCGCTTTCGCCTTCCCGCGGGTGCGCAAGGAGCCGCTGAACGACGCCCGGCACGTGCGCAACGCGATCGCCCGGTTCGACCAGGTCCGCGACGTCTCCGACGCCGAGCGCGACGAGGCCTTCCGCCGCATCAAGCGGGCCGCGCGCAAGTTCGGCGTCGAGATGACCGAGAACAGCTGGCGCGAGCTCGGCAAGCCGACCCGCACCATGAAGTCGTCCGACAAACCCCGCACCCCGGCGAAGGCCGGCTCCGGGCGGTCCTCGGGCGCCGAGCCGTCCAAGGCCGAGCTGTACGCCGAGGCCCGCCGCCGCAACGTCGAGGGCCGCTCGTCGATGACCAAGGCCGAGTTGCTCCGCGCCCTCGAGAAGTCTCGCTAGCGCCCTCGAGAAGTCTCGCCGGTCAATCAGTGCACTACTGCACCGATTGGTCCCAGAGCCGCCACCAACGGGCGTCCGAGACCTCGCCGCCGGCCTCGACGAGCGCGTTCAGGGTCGAGGCGAAGGCGAGTGGGCGGGTCAGCGACAGCTCCCCGATCATCGCGGCGAGGGTCTCGCGGCGGCGGCGCATCACCTCGCCGACCAGGTCGCGGCCGGTCGCGGTCAGGATGATCCAGGCCGCGCGGCGGTCCTGCGGGCGCTCCTCCCGGGTGACCAGGCCTTTGCTGACCAGGCGGTTGCACATGCGGACCGCGGTCGAGGACGTGACCGTGAGCTCCTGGGCCAGGTCGACGACGCGCTGAGGGCCGCGGGAGACCAGCACGACCAGCGTGCGGAACTGCGGAAGGGTGACGTCCTCGCCCAGCTCACGGGTGGTTATCGCGGTGATCACCCGGCTGAACGACAGCAGCGCGCCGACCACCTCGTTCTCGTCGTCGGAGAGCGGCGACGAGAACGCCGGCGGAACCTGCGGCGAGGGCGGCGACGGGAGCGCCGGGGACGGCTCCGGTGATGATGTCACGCGCCCACAATGGCATGTCTCACGGCGTACCCCGGAAAGCCGGCGCCGAGGCGCCCGGATCGACCGGCCGCGGCGTCCGGATCGACCGGCCGCGGCGTCCGGATCAACCGACTGTGCGCCGGCCCCGCAGAAGCCGGATCGAAGCGAGGCCGCCGACGCCGACCGCGCCGATGACCAGCAGCCAGAGGACCGCCGGCGGGAACGGCGGGGAGAGGCCGGCGTCGGCCTGCGCCATCCCCATCGCCGACAGATCCTGGGCCGGGGGTATCGCGGCCGGCGGCAACTTCGCGTACTGCACCAGGCCCGTGCTCTCGAGCATCTGCATGTGGTGCATGACGAAGATGGTCGCCTGGTCGGCCAGCTCACGGATGACCGGGTTGCGGGTGGAGGATCGGACCGCCCCGATGATCGGGAAGATGAAGCCGTGCGTGCCGCGCAGGAACGTCACGAACATCTGATCGAACTGGATGCCCTTGGCCGCCTGGAGCTGGTTGAGGAACCCCTGCTGCTGGGTGGTGGGCGTGGTCGGCAGCGTCACGCCGAGCTTGTTGGCGGCGTCGGTGGTCAGCTGGTCGAGCTGCGCGTGCTGGGTCGCGATCGCCGAGCCGACCTGCCGGATCTTCGGGGTGGTGCCCTTCTGGGCGGCCATCTGGCCGGCCGGCATCTCCCACAGCCCGGCCTGCCGTACGCCGTTGAGCAGCGTCATGTCGGCCGCGTTGAGCTGGGCCGGCCCGGTGCCCTCGGCATGGGCCGGCGCCGACGACATGACGAGCGCGGCGGCCGCGGCGACGGCGACGGCGGCCGTGCGGCGAATGAGCGACATCCCAACCTCCAGGTGGGGGCGAAAGGTGGTGGCTAACCTCGTCGCTTGGTACGGCCCGTTCGACAGAAAGGTTCACCACTGCACCTATTTGTGGAACGGACCCTGTTCGCGGAACGGACCACGGACTGGCCGGGCGCGGATCACCGCCCGGCGACGAGCCTGGCCGGAGTGCGCTCAGTGCCCGCCTCGGACGACCCGTGCCACCAGGCCGTTGCAGGCCACGTCCTCCACGGCCGGCCGGGGCTGTGGCGCGGCGTCCGGCCACCAGCGCGAGACCGACTGCACGGCGTCGACCGGCTGCAGGTCGGGCCGGTCGAACAGGGCGGCCAGGTCGGCGCCGGAACGCGGGTGGGCCCGGCCGTCGGCCTTCGTGATCTCCTCGGCCTTCTCGGCGGGGAGGTGTTCCAGGGTGGCGTGCGAGGCGATGACCAGGCTGCCGTGGGGAACGGCGTCGATCAGGGTGTCGATGATGGCGCGCGGGTTCTCGTCGTCGCCGAGGAAGTGCAGGACGGCGACGAGCAGCAGGGCGACCGGCTGGGACAGGTCCAGGGTGTCGCGCAGCTCGGGGTGCTGGAGGATCTCACCCGGTTCGCGCAGGTCGGCGTCGAGGTAGGTGGTTCGGCCCTGGGCCGTGCCGGTCAGCAGGGCGCGGGCGTGAGCGAGCACGATCGGGTCGTTGTCGACGTAGACGATCCGGGCGGTGGGGTCGGCTTCCTGAGCGATCTGGTGCGTGTTCGGGCTGGTCGGGATGCCCGTGCCGATGTCGAGGAACTGCCGGAGCCCCTCCTGCCGGGCGGCGAAGGCCACGGCCCGATGCAGGAACCAGCGGTTTTCGCGCACGCTGACCCGAATCGTCGGGAGCTGCGCCTCGACGGCATCTCCTGACGCCCGGTCGGCGGCGAAGTTGTCCTTCCCGCCGAGCCAGTAGTCGTAGCGCCGCGCCGGGTGCGGGACACTCGTGTCGAACTTGGACGCCGCGTCTTCGCTGCTCACCAGCACTCCTTCGGCCAACGCGCCGGACTTCGACGCGATCGTACCGAACGGCGTCGCGCGTACGTCACCTCACTTAGGGTAATCGGGCGCATGTCCGATGGTCATCGGGCGAATGTCGTTTTTGTCCGTCCGGCTCACGAATGCGGGCGGATGGCCGAGCGATCGGCGCCCCACGGCATTCGTTTCTCGGCGGTCACCGCACGCCCGACCTGAAAAAGCATTTCCCCAGCTCGGTGCGGGCCGATCCTAAAGCGGGTGGGCCGTGGGCCCGCAACGCGAAGACCTCCAGCTCAAGGACGGGGTGAACGATGTGGAGGCCGCGGTGATGTGACGCAGAGCACGCCGTATTGCGACGCTTCGATACATTGCCAGTACGTTACGCCCGCGACTACTATTCCCGGGCCGTCCGCGAAATGTCATTCAGTCCGCCGGGTAAGTAGTTACCGACCGCGCGTTCCGTCCGGAACGGGTCGCGACCGAGTTACGGAGAGTCACTGAATTGTCGGGCTTGATCAACGTCGCTGTGCTGTTCGGTGGGCGTAACACGGAGCACCAGGTTTCCTGCCAGTCGGCCGTCGGCGTGCTGAGCCACCTCGACCGCTCCCGTTACCGGGTCACCCCGGTCCACATCACCACCGAGGGGGTCTGGGTTCCCGGCGTCGACCAGGGCCCGCCGGCCGACGTGGAGACCCTGCTCGCCGGGTTCTCGGCCGGCGACCGGAAAGAGCCGCTCGCCAGCATCGCCGCGGCCCTGCAGGTGCTGAGCAACGTCGACGTGGTGTTCCCGGTCCTGCACGGCCCGTTCGGCGAGGACGGCACGATGCAGGGGCTGCTGCAGATGGCCGGCACGCCGTACGTCGGCAGCGGCGTCCTCGCCAGCGCGACCGCGATGGACAAGGAATTCACCAAGAAGCTCCTGGCCACGGCCGGGTTCACGGTCGCCGACGGCGTGGTCGTCCGCCCCGACGACGAGACCGTCGGGCCGGCCGACCGCGAGCGCCTCGGCCTGCCCGTCTTCGTCAAGCCGGCCCGCGGCGGCTCCAGCATCGGGGTCTCCCGGGTCGACAACTGGGACGACCTGGCCGCCGCCCTCGACGAGGCTCGGTCCCGCGACAGCAAGGTACTGGTCGAGGCGGCCGTCCGCGGCCGTGAGATCGACGTGGCCGTGCTCGAGAAGGCCGACGGCACGGTCGTCACCGCGCCCGCCCTCGAGATCAAGATCGCCGAGGACCGCGGCTTCTTCGACTACGAGGGTAAGTACACCGACGCCGGCACGACGTTCGTCATCCCGGCCGAGCTCAACGCGACCCAGGAACGCCTGCTCGCCGAGGCCGCGGTCGGCGTCTTCCGGGCCCTCGGCTGCGCCGGGCTGCTGCGGGCCGACTTCTTCCTCATCGAGCGCGACGGCCACAGCGTGCCCGTGGTCAACGAGGTCAACACGATCCC
>DASWRZ010000393.1:0-18598 GCA_036402935.1 Actinoplanes sp. | reverse complement strand
ACCGTGGCCATCGAGCAGATGGGGTTGCTGCCGCTCTTCGACGCGGTCTACGGCAGTTCGGCCGGGGCACTGACCGGGGCGTGGCTGCTGTGCGGACGGGCCGGGAGCACGATCCACGCCTGGTGGACCCCGGAGATCATGCGCGGGACGATCGACGTGCGGCGGGCGCTGCGGCGGCGGCCGGTGGTGGACACGCGGTTCCTGGTCCATACCGTCTACACGTCGCTGATGCCGATGGGCTTCGCGGAGATCCTGGCCGGCCCGATCGAGTTCCATCCGCTGGCCACCGACGCCGAGAGCGGTCAGTCGGTCGATCTGCGGCCGACGATCACCGACCAGGCCGGTCTGCAGGCGGCGCTGCGGGCGTCGACGGCCATGCCGCTGCTGGCCGGCGAGCCGGTCGACATCGGCGGCCGGTTGTTCGTCGACGCCGGGGTGAGCGAGGCCGTGCCGGTACGGACCGCGATAGCGGACGGCGCGACGCACATCGTGGCGCTGCGAACGCGGCGGGCGGACGAGGCGACGACGGTGCCCGGGCGAGCGGAGCGCATGGTGTTGTCGCGATGGTTCGCGCGGCGGGCGCCCGGGGCGAGCACGCCGTGGCTGGATCGGGTCGCCGTCCGGGCCGAGGAGGAGCGGCTGCTGGCCACTCATCCGGCGACGCTGCAGATCCGCCCGCCTCTCGGCAGCGTGCGGATCGGTCGTACGGAGCGACGTCCCGGTCCGATGCGCACTGCCGTCGACACCGGGATCGCGGCGGCCCTCGAAGCCTTCGGCGCGCTATGAGCCTCACCTTGCGGCCGATCCGACCCGATGACGCGTGCGGGTTGATCGCGTTACACGCGCGGATGAGCGAGCAGACCCGCTACCTCCGGTTCTTCACCCCGTGCCCGCGCATCCCGCCCGCACTCCTGCGCCGCTTCGTCGACGTCGACCATCACTCACGCGAGGCGTTCGTCGCCCTTTCCGGTACGGACGTGGTCGCGGTCGGGCGCTACGAGCGGCTGTCCCCGGCCGAGGCCGAAGTGGCACTCGTCGTCGAGGACGCGTTCCAGGGGCAGGGGATCGGCACGGCGCTCCTGACCCACCTGGCGCTCGCCGCCCGCGACAACGGGATCGAGCGCTTCGTCGGCACCGTGCTGCCGGAGAACACCGGGGTCATGAAGTGGATCAGTGGCTACCCGGTCGAGCGCCGGTTCGCCGACGGACTCCTGTGTCTGGCATTCTCGCTCGGTAGCCCGCGGCCCGCGGCGTGAACAGCCGGGCGTACTTCCCGGCCGCGGCCATCAGCTCGGCGTGCGAATCGGGCCCAGCGGAACCCTCCCTCAGAGACCCAGCCCGGCCAGCGCCAGATCGGCCAGCCGCCGCGAGCGCTCACCACGGGCGGCGGCCCGGCCCGCGGCGGCCACCCCGGCGTTCGCCGCGAAGATCAGCAGCAGGTCGCCGACCGTGACGTCCGGCCGCACCACTCCCGCCGCCCGGGCCCGGCCCAGCAAACCGGCCATCCCGCGGTGGAAGCGGGTCCGCCGGACCGCGGCATCCGGCGCCGCCGCCATCGCCGCCCGGAAGCCCGGCGCCGCCGCCTGCGCGGCCAGCGCCTCCCGCAGGTAGGCCCGCAACGCCCGCCCCGCATCCGGCTCGGCCACCGCCCGCTCCAGGCTCGCCGTACACCGGAGTGCCTGCTCGTCCCGGGCCGCCGCCAGCAGATCCTCCCGAGTCGGGAAGTGCCGGTAGAGCGTCGCCACCGACACGCCGGCCGCCCGCGCGATCTCCCGCGAACTCACCGTCACCCCGGGCACCATCCGCTGCCGCGCCGCCGCCAGCAGCCGGGCGCGGTTGTCCGCCGCGTCCCGCCGCCGGTTGCGAGACGGTTGGGCGGACAGGTCTCTCGCTTCGGGCTCAGCCATGGCCGTTCCATGATCCTCCCTCCTAGCGTTCCCGTCATGAAGGCCCTGCTTTTCGCCCGCTACGGCGATCCGTCCGTCCTCGAGATCGCCGACGTCCCGGCCCCGCATCCCGGCCCCGGCCAGATCCGCATCGCCGTCCGCACGGCCGGCGTCTCCCCCGGCGACGTAGCGCTGCGCTCGGGCGCCTGGCGCGACCGCGTCGCGCTGCCTCTCCCCTACGTCATCGGCGTCGAGGCCGCCGGCACGGTCGACGAGATCGGCGACGGCGTCGAGGGCGTCCGGCCCGGCGACGAGGTATTCGGCCTGCGCGCCCTGGGCGGCGCCACCGCGACCTTCGCGCTGCTCGACGCCTGGGCGGCCAAGCCGCCCACCATGACCTGGGTCCAGGCGGGCGGCGCGGCGGCGGCCATCGAGACTTCCGTACGCGCGCTGGACGCCGTCAATACCGGCCCCGGCACCACGCTCCTCGTCGACGGCGCGACCGGTGGCGTAGGAACGATTCTGGTCCAGCTGGCCGTAGCCCGCGGCGCCCGTGTCCTCGGCACCGCCGGCCCGGCCAACCACGAATTCCTGGCCGGCCTGGGCGCCCACCCGCTCACCTACGGTCCCGGTCTGCCGGCCCGCGTCACCGAGCGGGTCGACGCCGCCATCGACATCGCCGGCCACGGCAGCCTTCCCGACCTGGTCACGCTCACCGGCACCCCGTCGTCGGTGGTCACCCTGGTCGACCCGGCGGCGGCTTCCCTGGGCGTACGCCTCACCCGTTACGACCCGGCCGCCGACCACCACGCCGCCCTCGCCCGGGGCGCCGGAGTGACCGTGCACGTCGCCGCGGCCTACCCCTGGACCGCCGCCGCCGAGGCCCATACCCGGGTCGCCACCGGACACACCCGCGGCAAGATCGTCCTCACCGTCGGACAGCCGACCTGAACCGGGGCCGGGCCGGGCGTCGTCTCGGATGTGGGAGACAGCGTGGACCGGTACATGGAATTGACACACGTCGCGGTCGAGCGGCCGCAGGAGCCGGCGGCCGAGGTCGAGGCGACGTTCGCCCCGGGGGCCGTCCTGGAGACGGGGCCACCGAGACGAACGACCGCGCGTTTCAAGGTGGCCTGACACTTCGGCCGCCTGTCTCGTCGGAAGGGCATGAAGACTGTCCACAAGGTGGCCGCCGCGCTGCTCCTGCTGGTCATGGCCGCCCAGATGTTCCTGGCCGCCAGCGGCGCCGCCGGCCGGGACTTCGGCCCGCACAGAGCGCTCGGCTACGTCACCTTCGTCCTGCCCCTGATCGTGGCGGCGCTCGCGGCCGCGGCCCGGCTGCCCCGGCGCCAGATCCTCCTGCCGGTGGCGATCGCCGCCCTGGTCTCGGTCCAGGTCCTCATCGCCAAGATCGCCGAGAACATGGACGACACGGCGGGCCACTACGTGTTCGGGCTGCACGGTCTCGTCGGACTGCTCGTGCTGGGCCTGACCGGGGTGATCGCGGGTGCGGTGCTGCGGCCTCAGAGGTCCGACGCGTAGGTCTGCCCGACCAGCGCGACCCCGAATCCGTCGTGCGGCGCCGAGTCGACCAGCTTGAAGCCGCGCGACAGGTAGATGTGCCGGGCCGCGACCAGCGGGTCGGTGGTCCACAGCCGTATCCGCTTGTAGCCGGCGGCCCGCGCGAACGACAGGCAGGTGTCGACCAGTGCCCCACCGAGCCCCAGCCCGCGGGCGGCCGGCGTCACCAGCAGCAGGCGCAGCACAGCGGTGTCGTCCTCCCCCGGGTCGGCCTTCCCCGCATCGACGCAGAACACGCAGCCGGCCCGCGCGCCGTCGACCTCGGCGATCCAGGCCTTCTCGCGGGCGGGGTCGTGGCCGGCCGCGTACGAGGCGACGATCTGCGCCACCAGCGCCTCGAACCGGGTGTCGAACCCGTACTCCGCCGCGTACAGCTCGCCGTGAGCCTGGATCACCCAGCCCAGATCCCCCGGTCGGCCCAACTCTCGGATCATCACCCACACCCCTCACTGAAACGGTCGTTTCAGTTGGCATACTAGCGGCGTGCCCGACGGTCGCAAGGAGGAGTTGCTCGAGCTGGCGTACGCCTACGTCCGCGAGCACGGCCTGGTCCAGCTCTCGCTCCGCCCCCTGGCCGCGGCGATCGGGTCGAGCCCGCGCGTGCTGCTGTTCCTCTTCGACAGCAAGGACGGCCTGGTCCGCGCCCTGCTGGCCCGCGCCCGCCGCGACGAGCTGCGGCTGCTCGGTGAGACCGGGCCGGCCGACGGTCTGCCCGAGGCGGGCGCCCAGGTCTGGTCGTGGCTCAGTGACCCGGACCACCGCCCGCTTCTCACCCTGTGGGTGGAGGCCTACGCCCGGTCCCTGATCGAGTCCGACGGCCCCTGGGCCGGTTTCGCCGCCGAAACGGTCGCCGACTGGCTCGAGGTCCTCGCCCGCGCCCAGCCGGCCGCGACCCGCGACACCGAGCGGGCCACGGCGCAGCGCACCGCGGTCCTGGCCCTCCTCCGCGGCGCCCTGCTGGACCTGCTGGCCACCGGCGACACCGCCCGCACCACCGCCGCCGTCAGCGCACAGCTGGAAACGTGGGCCCGGCCAGGACGAGGTCTCGGCGCCACTGAGGCGTACCTCAGGGCACAGCCAACGATGCCGGGGACTCCGCGTTCGGGATGAACAGGGTCGGCGAGCCGGACCCGTCGGCCGGGACCGACCAGACGTCGGACGCCTGGGTGCCGCGGCGGACGGCGTACATGACCTGGGAGTTGCCCAGCCAGGCCGCCTGATCGTCGACGCTGCGGGTCTCGGCCAACGGCGTTCGTCGCATGGTGGCGAGGTCGAGAACCGACAGGCGCCAGCCCTTCGACGGGTTGCCACCGATGGCCGACTTGAAGGCGATCCGCGTCCTGTCCGGCGACAACGACGGGCACTCCACATTCTCAGCCACGGTGCGCACGGTCCGGGCCACCACATCGCCGAATATCAGGTAGCGGTGGCCGGCCGTGGACATCGTCGCGTAGAACGTACGGTCGTCGACGAACGTGACGCCCCAGAAGTTGAGGTCCACCGCCCGGTAGGGCTTGCCGTTCCGGATGACGGCGAAGGTCTCCAGCGTGTCGACGGTGTCGCCGGTAGCCGTATTGATCATGCCGACCCGGGTGGAGAACCGCCCGCCGTTGTAACTGTCCCCGGTGACGAAAACGGTCCAGGCCAGCCAGTGCCCGCTCGGCGACACCCGCGCCCGGTTCGGCACCCCGACCAGCGGATAGGTCTGCACCTCTTTCAGGTGCGCGTCGAGGATGGCCAGCTGGTAGGTGGCCAGCGGCCCGTCGGGCCGCAGGCAGATCACCGCACCGGCGGCGGCATAGACCCGGTTGCAGGCAACCCCGCTGACCGTACGCGGCCCCGGCCCTTGACCCACCGCGACGGTCGCGACCCGCCCGAACGAGCCGGGGGCGGTGCTGCGGAACAGGATTCGTGAACCCGGTGAGGCGTCGACCGTGGCCGCGGCCACCGCCGGGGCGGAACCGCGGTGCCCGGCCACGACCACGTAGACGACGGCCACGATCAGAAGCAGTGCCGACAGTCCGGAGGCGAGCAGCACTCGCCGGCGCAGGCTCATCGGGCGGCTCCGCGCGTACGCAGGAGAAGCGCGGCCGAACCGCCCAGCGTGACCGACCCGGCCACCGCGAAGAAGCGGATCGCGCCCGCCGCGTCCCACCACGACCAGGCCAGGCCGAAGAGCACCGACGACACCAGGTAGGCCAGCGCCTGACCGGTCTGGATCAGCGCGAGCCCGGTCGTCCGCAGTTCGGGCGGGAGCAGCGGAGCGGCGAGAGCCATCAATACCCCGTCGGTGGCGGCGTAGAAGACGCCGTACAGAAAGAGGACCGTGAGCAGCGCGGGAAGCCCGCCCCAGGAGGTCGTCAGGAGCAGGTAGACAGCCGCGAGGGCGGCGTAGCCGCCGAGGAAGACCGGCGTGCGGCCGATCCGGTCGGCCAGGGTACCGAAGGGCACCGCCAGGATGAGGTACGCGAGGCTGGTGCCGACCGCGAGCAGCGGGAACCAGCCGGTCGCGAGGTTCTCCCGGCGCTGGAGCAGCAGATAGACGAAACCGTCGCCGATCGTGCTGAGCCCGAGCAGCCCGGCCCCGAAGAGCAGGGCGCGGATCGGCGCGATCCTCAGCAGCGCGACGGCGGCCGGCAGGTCGACCGCCGTCCTGCTGTAGTCGGCGCGGTGATCCCGGACCAGGAGCACGAGGACCAGCACGCCGATCGCGGCGATACAGCCGCTCACCACGAACACGGCGTCGAAGGCCTGTCCGGAAGCGGCCAGCACGGCGATCGCCACCAGCGGCCCGGCGAACGCGCCCGCGCTGTCCATGGCCCGGTGCACGCCGAACGCGCGACCCAGGTCCTCCGCCGGCGTGGAGAGCGTGATCAAAGCGTCTCGAGGCGCGGTCCGCAGACCCTTCCCGGCCCGGTCGGCCACGATCGCCGCGCCCAGGGCGGGCACACTCGCTCCCGCCACCAGAAGGCCGGCCTTGGCCACGGCCGAGATGCCGTAGCCGAGGCCGGCGATCAGCTTGCGACGCTGCACCCGGTCGGCGACATAACCGCCGACCAGGCGCAACAGGGCGGTCGCCCCCGTGTAGAGCCCGTCCAGGACGCCGTAGACCACCGGGCCGAGCCCGAGGCCGACGACCAGGTACAGCGGCAGGACGGCCGAGACCATCTCGCTGGAGACGTCCGTGACCAGGCTGACCGCCCCCAGCGCGAGCACGGTGCCGGCGATGCGCTTGGTGCGGTCGAGCGTCCCGGCCGGGCGTTCGACGGAGGCGAGGTACATCGGGCGATCAGTTCCAGACGTCGGTGACCGGAGAGACGCCGGCCGCGCCACCGATCGCGGACAGGCCGTACGCGGACTCGATCGTCCGGAGCACGGTGTAGTGGGTGATCTTCTCCGGGTAGCTGCCCGCCTTGACGTGGGCGCCCACGAACGTGGTGTAGATGTGGTTGAGCGACTGCGAGTTGTCCTCGTCGAACGTGACGATCAGCAGGCTGTTGTTGGTCTTGGCCCACTGCGCGTACGCGTCGAGGTGGCTCTTCAGCCAGGTGTTGCCGGTCCCGACCGAGCAGTCGTGCATGTCGTCGCACATGTTCGGGGTGACGAACGAGACCGTGGGCAGCGTCGTGTAGTCCGAGGGGAAGCTCGCGTAGGTCAGGTTGACCGCCGACGAGTTGTTGCTGAAGTCGACCCAGCTGTTGTGCTTGCGCATGTAGGTGCCGCTGGAGCAGCCGGTGTAGCCGGCCGACGGCATCGACTCGGAGTAGCCCTTGAAGGTCAGGCCGGCCGAGGTCACCTGGTGGGCGAGGTTCTCGGCGCTGAACGTCTTCGGGCAGTCGTCGCTGGTCACGCCCTGGGTCGAGCCGGACAGCAGCGCGATGTAGTTGGGCTGGCTGGGGTGGGTGATCGCGTAGGACTGCGAGAAGCTCGCGCCCTGGGTGGCCAGCGACGTGAAGTACGGGGCGCTGGACGAGGTGATCTGGGAGCTGGCCTTGTTCTCGAACATGACGAGAACAACATGGTCGAACCGGGGCACGCTCGTGGCGGCCTGGGCCTGCGGGGCGGCGGCGGTCAGGCCGGCACCGAGCAGAACAAAGGTCGCCGCGGCGACCGTGATACGCCGTACGGACATAGAAGGATCCTCTTCAAGATCGACAACGGCTGCGAGCCTCCGAGGTGGACGCCAGATTAAGAATAGACGTCCGTCAATCTGCTGCCCTCGCCTGCCAGTCGCCGCAGGTCAGGAAGGCCAGGCTGCGAGATCGTCCATCCGGGCGGCGGCGTACTCCCGGAACTGCTCCTCGTCCGACGCATTCATCGGGACAGAGACGTCCGCCAGGACCCATCAGGTTGCATCGGTCTGCGGGATTCTTTCCCGCAGATCGGCCAGGGCCGCGATCAGGGCGATCACGACGAAGCCGACGGTCACCCAGAGCGCGTTGCGGAAGGCGAGCACCCAGCTGCCGTGGGTGGAAGCGAGCTGGGCGAAGAACAGCGCGCCGACCGCGGCGATGCCGGTCGCGGTGCCGATCCGCTGGCCGGTCTGCAGCACCGCGCCCGCGCTGCCGGCCCGCTCGACCGGCACCTCGGAGAGCGTGAGCGCCTGGTTGGGGCTGATCACGAAACCGCTGCCCAGGCCGGCGAGAAGAAGCGGGAGCGCGGCCGCCCAGCCGGCGCCGCGGCCGGGCACGAAGTGCAGCACCAGGTCGGTCAGGACCAGGCCGACCGCGACGGCGGCCAGGCCGGCCACCACGAGCGGGCGGCCGAAGCGGTTGACGATGCGGCCGCCGATCGCCGAGCCGGCGGCCGAGCCGACCGCGAACGGCGTCACGGCCACGCCCGCCTCGAGCGCGGTGTAGTGCAGGCCGGACTGCAGGTAGAGCGTGAAGATGAAGAAGATCGTGGTGAAGCCGGCGAAGTAGAGCAGGCCGATCAGGGCGCCGAGGCCGTAGGAGCGGACCTTGAACAGGCTGAGATCCACCAGGCTGGTCCGTTCCCGGCCGTAGCGCCGCTCCCACGCCACAAAGCCGATCAGGACGAAGACCGCGGCCACGGCCAGGAGCCACTTGCTGTTGCCGTGCCACTCGCGCTCCTGCACCAACGGCAACAAAAGCAGGAGTACGCCGACGCCGAGCAGTACCACCCCGACCGGATCGAGGTCGCCGGTCTTCGTGGCCTTCTCCCCGACCGGGATCCAGAGGTAACCGAGGATCATCGCGGCGATGCCGATCGGCAGGTTGATGTAGAAGATCCAGCGCCAGCCCTCCTCGGTTCCGAACGCCTGGATGAGTAGGCCGCCGAGCAGCGGGCCGACCGCGGTCGAAATGCCGATCGTGGCGCCGAGCAGGCCGAAGGGCCGCCCGCGCTCGCGCGGCGCGAACAGCTGCTGGATCAGGCCGGAGACCTGCGGGTTGACGATGCCGGCGGCGGCCCCTTGCACCAGCCGGGCGACGACCAGCCAGAGCGCGCCGGTGGCGAGCCCGGCGGCGGCGCTCGACAGCGTGAACAGCAGCAGCCCGGCGATGAAGACGTTGCGCCGGCCGCGGGCGTCGCCGTAGCGGCCCGCCGGCACCAGCACGAGGCCGAAGGTCAGGGCGTAGCCGGAGAGCACCCACTGGAGTTCGCCGGGGCTCAGGTGGAGATCGCTCTGGATCGACGGGAGCGCGACGTTGACGATGCTGACGTCGAGGAGGGTCATGAAGCCGGCTACGAGGCCGACCGATAATGCTCGCCAGCGATTGTCATTCACCCGGCTGCCTCTTCCCCTTGGATCACTCGGCAAACTTCAGCGATCGCCCGTCGGCGCGAAGCGCAGCCATGAATAGGGTGTCAATCATGACTTCGTTCGCGGTGGTTGGCGCCGGATGGCGCGCGGAAATGTTCTGGCGGCTCGCCGATGGGCTTCCGGACGTCGAGTGCCTGGGTGCGGTGGTGCGTTCGCCCCGCGAGCTCCCGATTCCGGCGTTTACCTCGCTGGACGAGATTCACCCGGATTTCGTGGTCACCGCGGTGCCGTGGGATGCCAACCCGGCCGTGATCAACGAGTGCGTCGCGCGCGGCCTGCCGGTGTTGGCCGAGACGCCGCCGGCGCCGGACGCCGACGGCTTGCGGGAACTCTGGAAGACGGCCGGCGACACCGGCCTCGTCCAGGTGGCCGAGCAATATCTGATGGTGCCGGCGCATGCGGCCCGGCTCGGCGCCGTACGGGCGGGGATCGTCGGCGAGCCCACCCAGGTGCAGGTCTCGTCGACGCACATGTACCACGCGATCTCGATGATGCGGGGCTTCCTCGGCGCCGGCCGCGGACCGGTGACCGTGCGGGCGAGCCGGACCACGGCTCCGCTGGTCGACCCGCTGACCCGGGACGGCTGGACCGACGACCCCGCGCCCAGGCCGGCCACGACGACCATCGCGACGATCGACTTCGGCGACGGGCTCTCCGGCCTCTACGACTTCACCGACAACCAGTGGCACAACCAGCTGCGGTTCCGGCGCATCGTGGTGCGGGGCACCCACGGCGAGCTGCGGGACGACGAGGTGGTGCACCTCGCCGAGCCGCGGACGATCATCCGCACTCCTCTGGTGCGCCGGCAGACCGGCTACGACCTCGACCTGGACGGCTTCGACACCGACACGATCACGCTCGGCGACCGGGTGCTTTTCCGCAACCCGTACGCCGGTCGGCGGCTCAACGACGAGGAGATCGCGATCAGCACGCTGCTCGAGCGGATGGCCGCCTGGGTACGCGGCGCGGGCCCGGCGCCGTACCCGCTGGCCGAGGGGGCCCACGACCACCTCGTCGCGCTCGCCGTGGAGGAGGCCGCGGACACCGACCGTACGGTGAAGGTGCCCGCACCGCCCTGGGCGTGACCTTCTCCGCGGCCCCGCGATGATCGGTGCCTCGCCGCCGCCGGGCCGAACTGCTCAGGCTCGGTGGCGTCTGCCCGATGGAAACATCGGACGGCATTCCGGCCGTCCGGGATCCGATCGGGGTGGTGCGCATGACGACGCGAGCCGCTCGGGCGTGCTTCGGTGTGTGGATCCTGGCGCTGACCGGAATCTATTACGCGTTTCCGGGCAGCCATCTCTACACCTGGGCCGCCCTCGGCTACTCCAGCGCCGCGATGATCGTGCTCGGCGTACGGCTGAACAAGCCCGCCCGCAAAGCGCCGTGGTATCTGATCGCGACCGCACTGGTCTTCTTCAACACCGGGGACAACGCCTACAACCTGATCATCGCGTCCGGGCACACGCCGCGGTTCCCGGGGATGGCCGACATCCTCTACCTGCTGGTCTACCCGCTGCTCACGGCCGCGTTCCTGCTGTTCGTACGGATGCGGTCGGGCGGCGGCAGCAACCGGGCGGCCCTGCTCGACGCGCTGGTCCCGACGGTCGGCCTGGGTCTGCTGGCGTGGGTCTACTGGATCGCGCCGTTCACCCGCGCGCACGACCTGTCGATCCTGCAGAAGCTCGTCTCGGTCGGCTATCCCCTCGGCGACGTCGTCGCGCTGGCGATGACCCTGCGCATGCTGACCACCCCGGGCCGCCGTCCGAGGGCGCTGACCGCGATCGGCATCGCCATCCTCGGCCTGCTGGTGTCCGACATCTTCTACGGCGAGTCGCAGCTCAGCGACGCCTGGAGCCTGGGCGGCCCGGTCGACCTCGGCTGGATCATCTTCTACGCGGTGCTGGGCTGGACGGCGCTGATGCCGTCGATGACCGCGCTCAGCGAGCCGGCCCCGCACAGCCACTCCACCGACGCCGGCACCCAGCGGATCATCTTCATGGCCTGCGCCGCGCTCATCGCGCCGGCGGTTCTCTACGTCGAGTACGTGAACGATAAGCGCACCGGGATCGACCCCGGCGGCGTGATCGACGCGCCGGTGATAGCCGGCGCCGCGGCGCTGATGTTCCTGCTGGTGCTGCTGCGGGTGAACGGGCTGGCGCTGGCCCAGCGGCGGGCCAGCGCCCGGGAGCGGGCGCTGCGCGAGGCCGGCGAGTCGCTGTTCGCCGCCGCCAGCGAGAAGGACGCCCTGCTGGCGGTCCGGCACGCGGTCCACACGCTGATGCCGCAGGACACCGAGTACAAGCTCAGCCTCACCGACCGCGTCGCCGCCGGGACTTCGTCGTCCCTGCGCCTGGTCACGGCCGACGAGCTTCCGGAATGCCTGCCCTCCGGTGGTTTCCGCCATTTCGTGTACGCGACGCTGCCGCTGCCCGGCGGCACCGATCGCGTCGGCGGGGCGATGCTGGCCGCGCCCGCCCCGGTGCTGCGCGAACTGCTGCCGTCGTTCCAGGCGCTGTTCAACCAGATCGCGGTCGTGATCGAGCGGATCGCGCTGACCGGCGAGGTCAACCGGCGCGACAGCGAGGCCTACTTCCGGACCCTGATCCAGAACGCGTCCGACGTCATCCTGATCGTCACCGACCAGGACGCCATCGGCTATGCCAGCCCGTCCGCGGCCACCGTCTTCGGGCACGCCGACCTGGCCGGCACCCCGCTGTCGGCGCTGGTCGCGGTCGGCCATCACCCGGAGCTGCAGGCCCTGCTGGCGCGGGCCCGGGCCGGCCGCAGCGGGCAGGACGGCGTCGACCTGGCGGTCGGCTGCGCCGACGGCCGGCTGCTTCAGGTCGACTGCGTGGCCCGCGACCTGCGGGAGGACCCGACCGTACGCGGCGTGGTGCTGACCATGCGCGACGTCACCGAGCAGCGCCGCCTCGAGAACGACCTGTCCCACCAGGCATTCCACGACGGGTTGACCGGGCTCGCCAACCGCGTGCTGTTCCGCAACCGGCTCGAGCACGCGTTCCTGGTCGCCGAGCGCGACGGCAGCACGCTCGCCGTGCTCTTCGTCGACCTCGACGACTTCAAGGAGGTCAACGACACCCTCGGGCACGCGGTCGGCGACCAGCTGCTGGTCACCGTCGGCGAGCGGATCGCCGCGATCGTCGGCAAGGGCGGCACGGCGGCCCGGATGGGCGGCGACGAGTTCGCCATCCTGATCGTGAAGGACGCGGACCGGGCCCAGGACCTGGCGGCCCAGCTCGTCGCGGCGCTGGCCGTGCCGGTCGAGGTCGGCGACGGCCTCGGCGGCAGCCACATCGTCAGCGGCGCGGCCAGCGTCGGCGTCGCCACCAACCACGACGCGGACAGCGCGACCGAACTGCTGCGCCACGCCGACCTGGCTCTCTACCAGGCCAAGGGCGAGGACAAGGGCACCTGGCAGCAGTACCGCAGCGAGCTGCACTCGGCGATGGCCGAGCGGCTGGAGACCCGGATCGCGCTGCACGAGGCGATCGACGCGTCCCAGTTCCGCCTGCAGTACCAGCCGATCGTCGACATGGAGACCGGCCTGATCCGCGGTGTCGAGTCGCTGGTCCGCTGGGAGCACCCGGCCCGTGGCCTGCTCAGCCCGTTCCACTTCATCGAGGTCGCCGAGGAGAGCGGCGCGATCGTGGCCATCGGCACCTGGGTGCTGCGCGAGGCGCTCGCCCAGTTCACCCGCTGGCAGTCGGACGACCCGTCCACGTCCCTGCGCTACATCAGCGTCAACGTGTCGGCCCGGCAGTTCCGCACCCCCGGCTTCGTCGACCTGGTGCGCACCGCCATCGCCGACGCCGGCGCGCGGCCCGAGTGGCTGCTGCTGGAGATCACCGAGAGCCTGGTGCTGCGCGACGCCGACCAGGTCTGGGACGACCTGCGGGAGCTGCGGGCGCTCGGCGTACGCATCGCGATCGACGACTTCGGCACCGGCTACTCGTCGCTCAGCTACCTGCGCCAGATGCCGGTCGACGTGCTCAAACTCGACAAGTCCTTCATCGACGACATCGTCGCCAGCGAGCAGCAGCGGGCCCTTATCGAGGCGATCGTCACGCTGTCGCGCAACCTCGACCTGGCCGTGGTCGCCGAGGGCATCGAGCAGGACAGCCAGCGCGAGGCGCTGGCCCGCATGGGTTGCCCGTACGGCCAGGGCTACCTGTTCTCCAGGCCGGTCTGGCCGGACGAGATCGCGCGTCTGGCCGGCGAGCTCGTCTGACGACCGGAGCCCCAGGGCGAAGCCGGCGTAGCCATCAGATTCGACGACCACGCCGGCCGGTACCTCCGGGACCCGTCAGACCGGCTGCCAGAGCGCCGGTACGTTCGGCGGCTCCCAGCCGGTGAGCGAGGTGTGCGACTGCAGGCACTTGTAGGTGCGGCCGGCGTAGGAAACGAGCTGGCCGACGGTGTAGGCGGTGTTCGGGGCCCAGGCCGGAGCCGACGGCGGCGCCGTGGTGGGCTTCGTGGTCGGCGGCGTGGTGGGCTTGGTGGTGGGGGGCGTGGTCGGCGGCGTCGTGGGTGACGTCGTCGGCGCGGTGGTCGGCGGGGTGGTCGGCGGGGCGCCGGTGCAGTTGGTGGCCGAGCCGTTCGTCGCGTTCACGATCTGGTTGAACAGCGTCGAGTTGGAGTCGGCCTCCAGCGAGTAGATCATCGAGCCGGCGTACCCGTTGCAGTGCTGATAGTTGGCCTTGGCCTGGATCGACTGCGCGGAATCACCGGTCCACAGCGTGTTGCCGCTGTAGAAGTAGGCGCCCTGCGCGGTCGGATCGAAGTACGTGTCGGCCGGGTTGTCGACGATGCCGGAGAGTTCCTTGTAGAAGGAGACACCGGCGACGTTCCCGGACAGGGTGTGGCCGGGCGCCGGGGCACTGGCCGGCTGGTAGAGACCGTGCTTGCTGCCGGCCGCGACACCGGTCCAGCCCCGGTAGTAGAGCGGGTACCCGATCGTCAGCTTGTTCGCCGGGAAGCCGCCCGGAATTCCGTACGGGGAGTCACCGGCGGTCCAGGCCTTCATCGCGGCGTCGATGCTGTATTTGCCGCTGCCCGGCGGAATCGGCGTCATCGGGTCGGACGGCGAGGTGTACAGCGGGTCCTGCAGGTTGGCCGGCCCGGTCGGCTCGAACCCGCCGTGCATGTCGTACGACATGACGTTCGCATAGTCGAGGTAGGGCGCGACCTGGTTGGTCTGGATGTGCGAGATCTTGTCCTGGCCGGCCGGCACCGCCGCGGTCAGATAGCGGTGGGCGCCGCCCAGCGCGTCGAGCTCGGTGCGGAACTCCTTCAGCAGCAGCGTGTAGTTGGCCGTGTCCGCCGAGGTGAAGTGGTTGCCGAGGTGACCGGCCGCGCCCGGGTACTCCCAGTCGATGTCGACGCCGTCGAAGATGCCGGCCCCGGTGCCCGCGCCGCCGTACCCGTTCTGGACCGGCAGGTTGCCCTTGATGAACATGTCGATGCAGGAGCTGACGAACTTCTTCCGGGACGCGTCGGTGGCGGCGACGTCCGAGAAGTACTTCGAGTACGTCCAGCCGCCGATCGACACCAGGATCTTCAGGTTCGGGTACTTCGCCTTCAGCTCCTTGAGCTGGTTGAAGTTGCCGACGATCGGCTGGTTGAAGACGTCGGCCTGCCCGTTGACGGCGATGTCGGCCGTGTATGACTTCCCGTAGTCGGCGAACGAGTCACCGGCCCCGTCCCCGGCGTTCGGGTTGTTCTCGTCCTGCGACGCCGCCGCGGTCGTCTCGAAGCAGGTCTTGTTGGTCGGGTCGATGTTCTCGAACGCGTACTCGACGAAGTTGAGCTTGCTCGCGACACCCTGGGTGTCCATGTTCTTCGGGTAGTACAGGTTCTGGTAGATGCCCCACTGGGTGAAGTAGGCGATCTTCACCCCACCGCTGGTCGTGGCGGCGGCGGCCGGGGCCGCACCCCGCAGTGCGGTCACCGCGCCCAGACTTACCGCCAGCAGGCCGACCGCACCGAGCGCGGCCACCCTCATCGATCTACGCATCGTGCTCCCCTCACGGATTCATATGACAAATCTGTTAGGAAACTTTATTTAAAGTTTTATATCAGCACGATTATGAATCGACAAGTGTCAGTTTTTACAGGATCGGTTGTGTCCGCTTTACAGGATCGGTTTGTGTCCGCGCACAGCCGGCCCCGGCCGCCGAAACGGCACGATGCACTCGGCAAGTACCAGAAGACCCGCGGCGAAGCGGCCCCGGCCGGCGGGATTTGTCGGTTAATCGCTAGTGATCATGGCTGCGATCGGCAAGGGTCGAGATGTGCTCGAGAATCCCGTCTGGGCCGCGCTCTCCGGACCGCAGGCCTGCTTCGCCGAGGCGGCCGGCTGCGCCGCCCGCTTCCCGTCCGACATCTCGCCCTTCGCCGGGCTCGCCGACCCGGCCGACCCGGCCGGCTGGCGCGACCTGGCCACGCTGACCGACCAGGTGCTGCTCACCGCCCCGGCCATGAGCGCCGGTCCCGGCTGGGAGACGACGTTCTCGGCGGCCGGCGTGCAAATGGTCGGCACCGGGATGACCGGGGTCGCCGACCCCGAGGCGGTCGTGCTCACCGAGACCGACGTGCCCGAGATCCTCGACCTGGTCGAGCGCACCCAGCCGGGCCCGTTCGCCAAGCGCACCATCGAGATGGGCCGCTACCTCGGCATCCGCCGCGAGGGCCGCCTCATCGCGATGGCCGGCGAGCGCCTGCACCCACCGGGCTGGACCGAGGTGAGCGCGGTCTGCACCGACCCCGACTTCCGCGGCCAGGGCCTGGCCGCCCGCCTGACCTTCGCCGTCGCGGCCGGCATCCTCGAGCGCGGCGAGCTGCCCTTCCTGCACGCCGCGTCGGCCAACACCGACGCGATCCGGCTGTACGAGGGTCTCGGCTTCGAGATCGACCACCACGTGGTCTTCGCGGGCTTCAGGCGCACCGACCCAGCCTGAGACCGGCCCGCCACCGACGCGCGGCGAAGGAGCGGGACGAAAAGGCCGGCTCATTTACTCGCCCAGTGCCCCGTCCGGGTCCGCCGGGGCACCGGTGGCGTCGGCGTAGCGGTCCTTGAGGTCGCCGATCTGCTGGAGCACGTCGGCCAGCTCGCCCCGCACCCGGTCGAGCCGGTTCTGCTCGTCGGCGGGCAGGCCGCCACCGTGGTCGTGGCTGGTCAGCTCGGTCTCGCGCTCCTCGAGCTCCTCGCGGCGCTCGTGCAGGCGATTGAGCTGGGCGTCGAATTCCTCGGCGCTGATCGGTTCGGGCTGCATGGTCAAGGACACTAGCTCAGAGCCGGCTCCGGTCCGGCGGCCGGTCGTCGCTCGGCGGCCGGTCGTCGCGGCGCAGGCTCAGAACCGGCCGTCGTTCGGCGGCCGGTCGTCGCGGCGCCGGCTCAGAGCCGGCCGTGGTTCGGCGGGAGGGCCTTCCACCAGGCGACCGATATCAGGCCACCGCGTCGTCGAGGCCGGCCCGGCTGCGGCCGCCCGCCCGGCGCGCGATGGTCAGATGGTCGATCTCGGCGCCGAGCTCGGTCAGCGCGCGCAGGGTGAGCGTCGTCGTCGAGCCCGCCGCGGCGGGTGCGACGTCGACCGCGAGAAACGAATAGCCGGTGTAGCGGACCCGCGACCACCCCACGCGTTCCTCGATCTGGTGGCCGGCCGGGTTCGAGATGTGCGAGCCCACCTCGTCGATGTCGCGCACGTGCCCGAGGTAGGAGTCGGGCGCGGCGAAGCGGTAGAGGCCGCGCCCGGCGGCGCCCGCGGTGACGTACGTCGTGCCGTGCTTGTCCGGGTGCACGGTGCCGCCGATCGGCGACTTGTGGACCTTCCCCGCGTGAATCGTGTCGGCCCGCTCGTAGATATGGTTGTGGCCGTTGATCACCAGGTCGACGCGGTACCGGTCGAACAGCGGCACCCAGTGCTTGCGCACCCCGCCCTCGGAGGCGTGCTGCACGGTGGTCGAATAGGCGCAGTGGTGGTGGAAGACCACCACGAAGTCGACGTCCGGCTGGGCGCGCAGGAAGGCCAGCCGCCCGGCGAGCCACTTGGTCTGGGTGCCGTGGGTGTAGCCGTGGTTGGCCGAGATCTCGTAGCAGACGTCGTTGGAGTCGAGCGCGATCACGCCGACGTTGCCGTAGATGAACGAGTAGGCCCCGGTTGCCTCGGCCGGCCCGTTGTCCGGGAAGTCCCAGCGGGCCCGCTGCCCGCCGTAGCCGTCGGACGAGTACAGCGCCTCCATGTCGTGGTTGCCGAGCGTCGGCATCCACGGCACCGAGGAGGCGACCGGCTCGGTCTGGGCCAGGAACTGGTCCCAGGCCCGAGGCTGGAAGAGGTCGCTGCCGTGGCCGTGCCCGCTCGAGTCGGCGTAGCAGAGGTCGCCGGCGTGCAGGTGGAAGGCCGGCCGCTGGGCCGCCACCATCCCGTCGTTGCTCAGCGCGTGATAGCTGACTCCCTGGTCACCGAACGCGGTGAAGGTGAACGGCCCCGGCACCGCCCGCCGGGTCGGCGCGGTGGTGAACGTGTCGATCCGTCCGATGGTCGAATCGTCGTACCCGTGGTGCCCGACGGTGTAGTAGTAGCGCCCACCGGGGTCGAGGTGGTCGAGGGCGGCGTGCAAGTAGTACTGCTGGACCGCCTTGATGCCGAGCAGGTGCGTGGCGAGGGGCCGCACCTCGGCCGGGATGCGTTCGCCGAGTTCCCCGGGCTTGCGGCCCACCCGCACGAACGGCTTGCGGACCGGATGCGGCACCTGCCAACCCACCCTTACCTGCGTACGCGGGTTGGCGCCCCACGCCAGATGCCGGCCGAAGGGAAGCACGAACTTGCCGGGCACCCCGCTCTGCCGCCAGAACGCCGCCGTGGCCGGGGCGCCGCCCGCGGTGAGAGCGGCCGCCATCCCGGCGGTCGCGGCGATCAGGCCGCGGCGGCTCACGCGGCGGCGACGGAGCTCGTCGTGCTGCTCCGGCATGCTCAGCCGGGTGGTCAGGTCGTCGGGCAGGCCCATCCGAGGGATTTCCACTGCCCGCATCCTGGTGGCCCGGACCGCCCAAAGCCGCTCACGACACCCTAAGTCTCGGCAAGACCCACCAAACGGGTGATCTCATCGGCGCATCCCCACGAAAGGGTCATTCCAGCGCCGCCGTGCCCGTACGCGTGCACGATCCGGCCCTCCCGCTCCACCCGCGGACCGCCGTGCCGGGCCGGGCGCAGGCCGACCTTCTCGCCCAGGACTTCGGCGCCGGCGAGTTCGGGGACGACCTCGGTGCAGCGCGCGATGATCTCCTCGCGGGCGGCCGGGTCGGGCGTGAGATCCCAGCTGCCGG
>DASWRZ010000392.1:0-20716 GCA_036402935.1 Actinoplanes sp. | reverse complement strand
GCTGACCGCTCTGCACCAGACGTTGCTCGGGCTCGAAGCCTGCCACCACGCCTGCTGATCATTTCTTCAGGACCTTGATGACCTCGGCGAACTGCTCCATGAACTGGCCGTTGACCCCGACGTAGGAGACGTGGAACTCCTCGCGCCGGCGGCAGAGGGTGTCGGCGATCTGCTCCGGCGAGCCGGCGAGCAACGAGATCGCGCCCTTCTCGGCCAAGGCATGCGGCTCGTCGCCGAGCATCCGTTCGAGATAGGCCGGGAACGACCAGGCGTCGGCGGCGACCGCCGCCACATTGAGGTGCAACTCGAGGTCGGCGGCCCGGTCACCCGCGGCGGCACGGAGCGTCTCCACCGTACGCGCGAGCTCCGGTTCCGTGGTCGCCGGCGGAAGACCCATCGCGACGGTGTCGGCCCGCTCGGCGGCCAGGCGCAGCATCCGCGGGCGGCCCGCCGCGACCAGGATCCGGGGCGGGCGGTCGAGTTCGCGGACGGCGTCGATGACCTCCGCCACGCGGTCGAGGCGGTCCGACGGCGTACCGAAATCGGCGCCGACCGCGGCGGCGTCCTGCTCCGCTCCCGGCCGGCCGCCGCCCAGCCCGAGCTCGAACCGGCCGTCGCTGAGCTGTTGTAACGTCTCCGACTCCCAGGCCACCAGGCCCGGTGTGCGGTTGGGCACGCTCAACACGTAGGTGCCGACGTGCAGCGTGGTGGTGGCGGCCGCGGCCGCGGCGAGCGCCGGGAAGGGCGCCAGCGTGTTGCGGGTGTCGGGCACCAGCAGGGTGTCGAAACCCAGTTCCTCGGCCCGGCGGGCCAGCCCGGCCCAGCCGGCGCCGGACGGGGTGCGGCCGACGACGACTCCGAATCGAAACTCACGCTCAGTCATGCCCACATCCTCACGCGCACGCTCCGCGAGCGCGTCCGTCCGGGGGCTACATCCCGCGTACGCCCGGCGGAGTAGTCGGCCTCCGCGGGCGCAAGGGTTTTCCCCATTTCGGAGACGACCATCGATGCCTAGCGTCTCGTCTCAAGTAATCCCGGCGGAACGCAACGTTCGGCCGGGACCTGAGCCCGCCCCAAACCCCCGGGCGGGAAAGGAGCACCCGCGTGAAACGTCGAACCCCTCTGATCATTGCGCTGGCGGCCGGTACCGCGGCCGCGTCAGCCATGGTCGCGGTGGCCGGACCGGCGACCGCCCAACCCGTCACCCCGGCGGCCGCCGCGGCGAACGCTGCCAAGGGCGCCTCGGACCTGGTCGCCTCCCGACCGGCGGTCCTGCAAGCGAGCGCGGACGACGCCTTCGTCGCCGGCACGCCGATCGTGTCGCACGGCCTGCACTACACCCCGTACAACCGGACCTACA
Organism: Actinoplanes sp.; assembly: GCA_036402935.1. GTDB lineage: Bacteria > Actinomycetota > Actinomycetes > Mycobacteriales > Micromonosporaceae > Actinoplanes. The sequence goes on along the minus strand of DASWRZ010000392.1, from coordinate 19,356 downwards.
AGGGCCTGCACGTCAGCGGCGGCGACATGGTCATCGCCACCGACGACTCCGGCGCCGTCAAGGCCACGTCGGTCGCCCAGGACCGCCCGATCAACCTGGCGTCGGTCACGCCGAAGATCTCCTCGGCCGCCGCGCTGAAGGCTGCCGAGGGCCGGCTGAAGACCGTCACCGGCGTCGAGGGCACCCCCGCCCTGGTGATCTACGCCGGCGAGGGCCGCAACGCCGCGCTGGCCTGGGAGACGACGATCCGGGGCACCGGCGCCGACGGCGTCAGCCGCCAGACCATCGACGTCGACGCCACCACCGGGGCGGTCCTGCACTCGCAGGAGCACGTCACCGAGGCGGCCGGCACGGGCACCGGCTTCATCTACGGCTCGGGTGTTCCCCTGCAGACGACGCAGTCCGGTTCGACGTACACCATGAAGGACCCGACCGAGACCAACCTGAGCTGCCAGAACGCGGCCAACAACACGACCTTCTCGGGGCCCGACAACACGTGGGGCACGGGCGTCGGCACCGACCGGGAGACCGGCTGCGTGGACGCGCTCTACGTCGCGCAGACCCAGACCAAGATGCTGTCGCAGTGGCTCGGCCGCAACGCGCAGGACGGCAGCGGCGGCGCCTGGCCGCTGCGGGTCGGTGACCAGGAGGAGAACGCGTACTACGACGGCACCCAGGTGCAGATCGGGTACAACTCCAAGGGTCAGTGGATCGACTCGTTCGACGTGGTCGGCCACGAGCTGGGTCACGGCATCGACGACCACACGCCGGGCGCGATCTCGGGCAACGGCACCCAGGAGTTCGTCGCCGACACGTTCGGCGCGGCGACCGAGTGGTTCGGCAACAACCCGAACGACCCGCCGGACTTCACCGTCGGCGAAGAGGTCAACCTGGTCGGCAGCGGCCCGATCCGCTACATGTACAACCCGTCGCTGGCCGGCGACGACAACTGCTACTCCAGCAGCACCCCGTCGGAAGAGGTCCACGCGGCCGCCGGTCCGGGCAACCACTGGTTCTACCTGGTCTCGCAGGGCACCAGCGGCAACGGCCAGCCGGCCAGCCCGACCTGTAACAGCTCCACGGTGACCGGCCTCGGCATCCAGAAGGCCATCACCATCATGTACAACGCGATGCTGCTGAAGACCTCCGGCTCGTCGTACCTGAAGTACCGCACCTGGACGCTGACCGCGGCGAAGAACCTCACCCCCGGTGACTGCACCGCGTTCAACACCGTCAAGGCGGCCTGGACCGCCGTCAGCGTGCCGGCCCAGTCGGCCGACCCGACCTGCACCGGCGGCACCACGCCGCCCACCACCGGGCCGACGACCCCGCCGACCACGCCGCCCACCACGCCGCCGACCGGCGGCACCCAGCTGCTGGGCAACCCGGGCTTCGAGAGCGGCACCGCGCCGTGGACGACCACCTCGGGCGTCATCTCCACCGCCTCGGGCAGCACCACGCCGCACTCCGGCACGCACTTAGCCTGGCTCGACGGCTATGGCACGACGCACACCGACTCGGCCTCCCAGTCGGTGACCATCCCGGCGGGTAGCCACGCCACGCTGAGCTTCTATCTCGGGATCAACACGTCCGAGACGACCGGTTCGACGGCGTACGACAAGCTGACCGTCAAGGCCGGCTCGACCACTCTGGCCACGTACTCGAACCTGAACAAGAGCGCGTACAGCCTGAAGTCGTTCGACGTCTCCTCGCTCGCCGGCCAGACGGTGACCATCACCTTCACCGGCACCGAGGACTCGAGCGCCGCCACCTCCTTCCTCATCGACGACACCGCGCTGACCACCAGCTGATCGCGGTCTGAAACCGGCCGGGGCCGGCGCGTCGTCCGACGCGCCGGCCCCGCTCCGTGCCCGCGCCCGGGATCAGGAATTGACTTTCCGGTCGGCGATCCCGTCGCTGGTTCGCTCATTGCCCTTCCCGGCTGCTCTCTGTCGCGTGAAGGGTGCACAATGCAGCCGTGGCGAGTGACTCGGTGGTAGGCAAGGTGGGCACCGTGGTCAACGGGATCCGGGGCGGCGAGCTGCCGGGCGAGGTGCGGCTCAAAGTGGCGGGGATCGCTCACTATTACCTCGCGTACGCCGCAACGGCGCTGCCTGCCGGCACCGACGTACTCGTCATCAACAACCGTGGCGCGCGCCAGGTCGACGTCGAGCCATGGCCCACTGTGCCGCCGGGTTCCGGCCCGGACGGCGTCGTAGAAGGGCTGTAAAAGTGTTCGGTTATCGGGTGCCCGCTCCCAATGAGGCGCTTCTGATCAGCGGTCGGAAGCAGCGGGGCGCGGACGCGTTGCCGTTCAAAATCGTCACGGGCCATGGTGTGTTCGTCGCGCCGGTCTTCTCCAAGGCCACCCGGCTCACCCTGGCGATGCAGGAGGCCGAGGTCCTCGAGGACTGCTACACCAACCAGGGCCTCACCCTGTCGGTGCACGCGGTCATCGCGTTCAAGGTCGGCGACGACCACGAGTCGATCGCCGCGGCGGCCCGCCGCTTCCAGGGCGACCAGACCCAGATGCCGACCCTGGTCGGTCGCATCTTCTCGGGTCACCTGCGCAGCATCATCGGCAGCATGACGGTCGAGTCGATCATCCGCGAGCAGCAGACGCTGGCCGACGCCATCGTCGACGCCAGCAAGACCGAGATGGCCCGCATCGGCCTGGCCGTCGACTCGCTGCAGATCAGCAGCATCGACGACAAGGGCGTCGGCTACATCCGGGCGCTGGCCGCCCCGCACCAGGCCAAGGTCAACCAGGATGCCAAGGTCGCGCAGGCGGCGGCCGACCGGCAGAGCGCGTCGGCGCAGCAGGAGAGCGCCCGCTATCAGGCCGAGTACGCTCGGCAGACGGCGATCGCCCAGGCGCAGTATCAGGCCGAGATCGACCAGGCCCAGCAGACCGCGGCCCAGGCCGGTCCGCTCGCCAACGCCCGGGCCCAGCAGGAGGTCCTCGCCGAGCGGGCGATCGTCGCGCAGCGCAACGCCGAGCTGCGCCAGGCCGAGCTGATCGCCGAGGTGGTCCGGCCGGCCGAGGCCGAGGCCGAGCGCATCCGGGCGCTGGCCCGGGCCGAGGCCGACGCGACCAAGCTGTCGGCCGAGGCGGCCGCGGCCCAGGACCGCATCGCCCTCGACCAGGCCATCATCGACAAGCTGCCGGAGATGCTGCGGGCGGCCGCCGAGGGCCTGCAGGGCGCCAACGTGACCGTGCTCGACGGGGCCGAGGGGCTCAACAGTGTGGTCGCCTCGCTGGCCAGCCAGGGCATGGTGATGCTCGAGACGCTGCGTACGGGACTGCGCACGACCGCCCAGCCGGGCACCGACGTCACGCCGCTCAACGGCACCAAGGTGACGCCGGGCGCCTGACGACGCGTACGGCTGCGGGCCGGTCCCGCGGGGGCCGGCCCGCTGATCTTCCCTGGTAGTGGGGTCGGTCGGGGTACCCGGGGCTGTTATGTTGGGCAGCGGCCCCGACCAGGAAGAGATCGCTTTGCGATATAAGGTCCGAAATCTCGTAGTCATCGGGGTTAGCAGCCTCGCCCTCGCCGCGTGCGGCGGTACGGCGGCGCAGAGTGCCGACGCGCCGAGTTTCGTCGAGCCGAGTGCCACGCCGACCATCGAGGCGGCGCCATTGGTGTCCTCTCCCGCGTCTTCGGCCTCCGCGTCTTCGGCCCCTGCGTCCTCGGGCCCCGCGTCGAGTCCCCCGGCTTCGGCCTCGCCGAAGATCGCCACCAAGGTGACCTACACCTTCCCGGTGATCGGCAAGAATTCGTACGCGCACGTGCACCACGACTACCCGGCGACCGACATCATCACGAGGTGCGGCAACAAGGTGGTCGCGGCGACCAGCGGCACGATCATCAACGTGGTCCGCAAGGACACCTGGACGGCCAGGAAAAACCTGGGCGCGACCCGGGGCGGCCTGTCGGTGGCGATCCTGGGTGACGACGGCGTGCGCTACTACGGGTCACACATGTCGGCGATCGACCCATCGATCACCATCGGGGTGCGGGTCAAGACCGGCGCGACCCTCGGCAAGACCGGCGAGACCGGCGATGCGAGCGCCTGCCACCTGCACTTCGGCATCTCGCCGCCGTGCGCCAAGGGCAGCGACTGGTGGAACCAGAGGGGCACGATCTGGCCCTGGCCCTACCTCGACTCGTGGCGCCAGGGCGGCTCGAAGTCGGCGGTCGCCGAGATCAAGTCGTGGACGGCGAAGAACGGCTGCCCGACCAAGCCGCGGACCGATCCATAGGTCAGCCGGTTTCGAAGTCGGCCATCATCGCCATGTCCTCGTGCTCGAGGTTGTGGCAGTGCAGCACGAACCGGCCCGGATAGTCGCTGAAGCGGGTGATGATCTCGACCGCGGCGGCCGGGCGCACGTCCACTGTGTCCTTCCACCCGGCGTCGTAGGCGCCGGGGCCCCGGCCGTCGCGGCTCAGCACCTGGAACGGGTCGAGGTGGACGTGCACCGGGTGGTGGAAGTCGGTGACGAAGCGCCAGATCTCGGTCGTTCCCAGCCGGGGACGGGCCAGGGGCCGGCCCGGCTGGTACTCGCGGTTGTTGACGGTCCAGGTGCCGCTCACGTTCTGCCGAAAGACGAAGGTCCGGGTGGCGACCGCGTTGCTGGGATTCAGCCTCCGCTCCGCGCTCAGGACGGCCGGAATCTTCATTTCCGCTCGCTTTGTTCCGCCGACGTCGAAGCGCATGACGTCTTGGGTGCGGCCGCTGCCGAGCCGGTTGCGCAGCCTCACTCCGGTGCCGGCCGGATAGCGCCCGAAGTCGACGATCAGGTCGAATCGCTCGGCGGGTGCGATCTCGACGGCGTCGTGGGCGATCGGGCGGGCCAGCAGGCCGCCGTCCGAACCGATCTGGACCAGCGCCTGGCCGCCCGGCGGCTGCGGGTCGAGCTCGAGCCGATAGCGGCGGGCGTTGGAAGCGTTGAGGAACCGCAGCCGATATGGGGCGCGGTCGACCGGGTGTACCGGCCACGGAGCCCCGTTGACCAGGACGACGTCGCCCAGGACGCCGTTCATGTGCCCGGCGGTTCGGTAGCGGAAGCCGCCGTCCTCGTCGAACGAGCGGTCGGTGATCATCAGGGGCAGGTCGCGGTCGCCCCGCGGAAGCGCCAGCGCGTCCTCCTCGTCGTCGTGCACGAGGTGGAAGCCGGACAGGCCGCGGTAGACGTTGGGACCGGTGCGGCCCATGGCGTGGTCGTGGTACCAGAGCGTGGCGGCCCGCTGGTCGAGCGGGTAGCCGTAGTCGCGGAAACCGGTCGCCACGTCGCGGGCCCGGTATCGCGCGCTGCCCATCGGGGCGACCAGGTCGATCGGGTAGCCGTCGCTGTCGGCCGGGGTGTGGCCGCCGTGCAGGTGCACCACCACCGGCTCGGGCAGCTGGTTGCGGTGGCGCACGACGGTGCGGCGACCGGCCCGGGAGACGAGGGTCGGGCCGGGCCAGCTGCCGCCGTAGGTCCAGGCCTCGGTCGTCAGGCCGGGCAGGATCGGCAGCCGGGTCACGTGTTGGGTGATCTCGTAGTAGTCGGTCGTCGCGTCGGTACGGGCCGGCGTCAGCACCGGCGGAATCGGGAGCGGCACCTGGAAGGCGGACGGGAGCGGGGCGATGCTCGGCAGGAGGGTGCCCGCCTGGCCTTCGGCCAGAAGACGCGGAGCGAACGGGGCGACGGCTCCGGCGACGGCGATCGCGCCTCCGGCGCGCAGGACGGTACGCCGTTTCACGCCGCCACCTCGCTCGGAGTCGGCGCCTCTTTGGTGGCCGGCGCTTCCCATGCCTTCTCCGGTAGGTCGCTCCACACCGAGCGCATCATCCGGACCAGGCCGACCACCATGAATACGCCGATCGGCACGTGCAGCAGCAGGATGTGCGTCATCCCGAGCGCGGCCTGCGCCCCCAGGGTCACCGGCAGGATCAGGCCCACCCGCACCAGATCGGAGGGCCCGCCGGCCCGGCGCAGGAACAGCACCACGACCGTCTGCACCACCGCCAGCACCACCATCGAGACCCCGCTGTAGAGATGCATCCGCAGCATGTCGTAGTGCCCGGCCAGGAAACCCCCGGCCAGGACGGCCTGGCCCACGCCGAGCAGCGCGAGCGCCGCGGTGGTTCCGCGGAGAATCAGGTACGGCCATCTCGTCGTCATGTCCGACACCATCCCGCTGCCACCCGGTCGCGGTCGTCCGGCCGGCGATGACACTGCGACTGCTCCGCCGGGCGCAGGCCGGCCGCCGACTACGCCCCCGGCGGTAGACGAACTACAACCAAGGGTGGACGCGCCCGGATGCCGAAGTGGAATACCGTGCCAGGCATGGCAATCGGGCGATGGCGCGATCCGGCGTCCGCGGTGGGGCTGGCCCTCGTCGCGGTGGCCAGTGCCGTCACGTCGCCGCGCGGGCGCACCGCGCTCGATGCGCTGGGCGTCCTTCTTCTGGTCGTCGCCGGCCTGAGCACCGCCGTCCGCGGCCGCGCGCCGCTGGCCGCGCTCGCGGTGACCGTGGCCGCCGGGCTCGGCTACGAGGCGCTCGGCTATCCGGGCCTCGCGCCGATAGTGCCGTTCCTCGTCGCGTTGGCCACCGCCGCCTGGAGCGGGCACCGCCGCCCGGCCGTCGCCGCCGCCGCGGTCATGGTCGTCGGCGGTCTGCTGGTCCAGCAGACGATCGGCAGCGCGCCCGGCGACACGCCTCAGGACGTCACCCAGCGCTGGTTCCTGGCGATCGGCTGGATGGTGGCGGCGATCGTCGCCGGCACGCTGGCCGCGCGATACCAGACCTATCTCGCGGCGGTCGAGCAGCGGGCCGAGGAGGCCGAGCGCACCCGCGAAGAGGTGGCGCGCCGCCGGGCCGACGAGGAACGCCTGCGGATCGCCCGCGAGCTCCACGACTCCCTCACCCACAGCATCTCGATCATCAAGGTGCAGGCCGGGGTGGCGATCCACCTGGCCCGCAAGCGGGACGAGGCGGTGCCCGACGCGCTGCTCGCGATCGAGCAGGCGGGCGGCGAAGCGATGCGCGAGCTACGGGCGACGCTCGAGGTGCTGCGCGGCGATGAGGAGACGGGTTCCGGCCTCGACCGCCTCGAGGTTCTGGTCGAAGGCGCGCGCCAGGCCGGGCTGCCGATCGCCCTCGACGTGACCGGCGATCCCCGCGACGTGCCCGCGCCGGTCGGTCGCGCGGCCTACCGCATCATCCAGGAGGCGCTGACCAACGTCCGCCGGCACGCGGGCCCCCGGGCCACCGCCTCGGTCCGGCTGGGCTACCACAACGGCGAACTGACCGTACGCATCGACGACGACGGACCGGCCGCTCCGCGCGCCGAGGCCGCCGGCCCGGCAGCGAACGGCGGAGCCGGCCGCGCGGGCGTGGACAGCGCAACCGGCGCGGCCGCTGTGGCTAGCGGGACCGGCGGGGCCGTCGCGGCCGGTGTGGACGGCGGGGCCGGTGTGGAGGGCGGGACGGGCGTGGGCCTGCGGGGCATGCGCGAACGGGTAGCCGCGCTGGGCGGCTCATTGGAGGCGGGGCCGGCCGACGGGGGCGGCTTCCGCGTCCACGCCCGCCTCCCCCTGGGCACCTCGCCATGAGGGTGACGATGTGATCCGGGTGCTGCTGGCCGACGATCAGGCGCTGATCCGGGCCGGATTCCGGGCGCTGCTCGACGCCGAGGACGACATCGAGGTGGTGGCCGAGGCGGTCAACGGCAGCGAGGCGGTTGCTCGTGCGGCCGAGTTCCGGCCCGACGTGGCGCTGGTCGACATCCAGATGCCGGTGCTCGACGGGATCGAGGCGGCGCGACGGATCGCGGCCGACCCGGCGCTGGCCGAGGTGCACGTGGTGATGCTGACCAACTACGGGCTGGATGAGTATCTTTATCGCGCGCTGCAGGCCGGAGCCTGTGGCTTCCTGGTCAAGGACACCGACCCGGGCGATCTGCTGCACGGCGTACGGGTGGCGGCGCGCGGTGACGCGCTGCTCTCGCCGGCCATCACGCGCCGGTTGATCGGGGCCTTCGTCGCGCGGCCGCCGCAGGCGGCCTCCGGGTCGGCGCTCGAGGTGCTCACCAACCGGGAACGTGAGGTGGTGGCGCTGGCCGCGCGCGGGCTCTCCAACGACGAGATCGCGGTCGGCATGGTGATCAGCCCGGCCACCGCCAAGACCCACATCAGCCGGGCGATGACCAAGCTCCGGGCGCGTGATCGGGCCCAGTTGGTGGTCTGGGCCTACGAGTCGGGCCTGGTGTCGCCGGGCGGTCCGGGGTAACCCGGTCGCCGCGCGGGTGCAGGGCGGTTCACCCGCTCAGCGCGCCCCACCACCCCTCCGAACGGATCTGGCGTAGCCAACCCGCAGGAGGAGATTTCGTGACCCGCTTCGCTCGCCGTGCCGCCGCCCTCGCCGCCCTCGTCGCCGTCCCGGTTCTTGCCGTCGCCGGCCCCGCGTTCGCCGCCGAGTCCGCGCACGCCACCGGGACGAAGTCCGTCGCGGTCGACAAGGTCGCCTACGAGAACCAGGTCGTCGCGCTGACCAACACCCAGCGCAGGGCCCACGGCTGCGGCGCTCTGCGGAACGACAGCCGGCTGGCCCAGTCCGCCCGCGCCCACAGCACCGACATGGTGAAGCAGGGCTTCTTCAGCCACACCGGCTCCAACGGCAGCAGCTTCGTCGCCCGCGAGATCAGCGCCGGCTACCCGAAGAGGGGCCCGTCGGCCGAGAACATCGCCTGGGGCTTCCGCACCCCGCAGGACGTCGTCACCGGCTGGATGAACAGCCCCGGGCACCGCGCCAACATCCTCAACTGCGGCAGCATCGCGGTCGGCGTCGGCCTCGCCTACACCGCCGGCGGCAGCGCCTACTGGACGCAGGACTTCGGGCGCATCTGACCTGCCTCGTCGCGTACCGAAACAGGCGGCCCGGTCCACCCGCCGCCCAGCCTGACTCGGTCAACCCGGACGACGCCGCTAGGACGACGCGGCTAAGACGACACGGCTAAGCCGGGCGGAAGCTGTCGCGGGCGGCCGGGGCGGCGTGCTTGATCATTACGTGGCGGGTGACCGAGTACTCGGCGATCGACTCCTGGCTCATGTCCTTGCCGAAGCCGGAGCCCTTCACGCCGCCGTGCGGGGCCTCGGAGGCGATCGGCAGGTGGTCGTTGATCCAGGTGACGCCCGCGTCCAGCCGGTGCGAGACGCGCAGCGCCCGGGCCACGTCGCGGGTCCAGATCGACGAGGCGAGGCCGTAGCGGGAGTCGTTGGCGAACCCGATGCCATCGTCCTCGGCGTCGAACGGGATCGCCACGATCACCGGGCCGAAGATCTCGTCCTGCACGATCTCGCTGCGCTGGGGTGCGTCCAGGACCAGGGTCGGCGGGAAGAAGAAGCCGGGGCCGTCCAACGGTTTACCGCCGACCGCGATGCGGGCGCCCTCGGCTTCGGCCCGGGCGACGAAACCGGCGACGCGGGAGCGGTGGGCGGCCGACACCAGGGGGCCGATGTCGGTCGAGTCGGACCACGGGTCGCCGGCGCGGATGCGCGACAGGGCCGATTCGAGGGCGGCGACGGCGTCGCGATAGGCCGATCGTTCGATGTAGACACGGGTGGCGGCGGTGCAGTCCTGGCCGGTGTTGTAGGTGGCGCCCATCGCGACGCCCGCCGCCATCTCGGCCAGGTCGGCGTCGGCGAAGACCAGGGCGGGGGCTTTGCCCCCCAGTTCCAGATGTACGCGCTTCAAGCCCTCGACCGCACCACGCATGACCTCCCGGCCGGTGCGCGTCGACCCGGTCACGCTGACCATGTCGACGCCCTCGTCGCGTACGAGAGCGGAGCCGACCTCGGCACCTCCCGTCACCGCGCCGACCAGCCCGGGTGGCGCACCCGCCTCTTCGAAGAGGCGGGTCAGCGCCAAGGTGGTCCGCGGCGTCTGCGGCGCTGGTTTGATCACCACGCCGTTGCCCGCGGCGACCGCCGGGCCGAGTTTCCAGACGGCCATGACCAGCGGGAAGTTCCAGGGGGCGATCGAGGCGACGACGCCGATCGGGCGACGCACCAGCATCGACGTGTAGCCCGCGGAGAGCACGCCGGCACCGGTGCCGTCGAGGGAGCGCGCGCCGCCGGCGAAGAAGCGCAGGTTGTCGACACTGAACGGGAGTTCGCCGTCGCGCATGACCGGCAGCGGCTTGCCGGTCTCCTCGACTTCGAGGCGGGTCAGTTCGATGGCGTCGCGTTCGACCAGGTCGGCGACCTTGAGCAGGACGCGGGCGCGTTCGGCCGGGGTCGCCTCGCGCCACTGTTCGAAGGCGGCCCGCGATCGGGCCACCACTTTGCCCACGTCGGCCGGGTCAGTATCGGGGATTTCGGAGATGTCCGATCCGGTGGCCGGATTGATCAAGGTGGTCATGGGCGCGGCTCCAGCCGTCCGACGGTCAGCGTGGTCATGCGTCCAGACCCAGCCGCTCGATGGCATCGGCCGCTACCCGCAGCCCGTCCGATGCCCGAATCGTCCGGCCGACCTCGGCCGCTCGGTCCTGCCGCGATTTGTCGTTCAACAGCTGGTCGATAGCGGCAAAGAGCTGGTCGTCGGTGAAACCGTAGGTGTCGAGACGAACCCCGAAACCCTGCTCGTCGACCCGCTGGGCGTTGTCGTACTGGTCCCAGAACAGTGGCAGCACGATCATCGGCTTGCCGAAGTGCATCGCCTCGGTGGTCGTGTTGTTGCCGCCGTGCGTGATCACGAGATCGACCAGCGGGATGATCGACGTCTGCGGCAGGAACTCGGCGCCGATCATGTTGTCGGCCAGTTCCAGCTCGTCGTGCAGCGGACCCATCGAGACGACGTAGCGATGCGGCGTACGGCCGAGCACCCCGATCACCCGCCGCATCAGCTCGACGTCGGCCGACCCGAGCGACCCCAGGCTGAAGTAGATGGTCTTGCGGTCGTCGGAAGCCAGGTCGTACGACTCGTCGGTCTCGCGCACCGACGACTCCAGCCGGTGCCACGTCGGCCCGAGCGGGCGCGCGTCGGTGTAGTCGAGCGCCGCCGGACAGACGTACAGATTGAGCTCGCCCTCGTGGATGAACTCCAGGTCGGGCAGCGGCTCCGCGCCCTGCGCCACCACCCAGCCGTTGAACTCCTCCCACATCGGACGGTGGGTGCGGTCGTACTCGGCGAGGAAAGCGTCCCACCCGCTGCGGTCGTCGGCCGGGTAGCCCGAGAAGGCCGGCGCGACGCCGGAACCCTTCACCTCCAGCGGGTTGCACGAGACGATGCGGACGAAAGGCACCCCGGCCGTGTTGAGCGCCGGGAACGCGATCACGTTGTCCTCGACGATCACGTCGGGTCTGACCCGCTCGATGATCTCCAGCAGCTGCGGCTGGCAGAACTTGGCGCCGTCGATCAGCTCCTGCCAGACCGGCTTGACCCAGGTCTCGAGCTGCTCGATCGTCGGCTTGCGGAACTCGGGCGCAGTGTCGCGGATGAAGTCCTTCCAGAACTGCCCGGCGTCCTGCGGCATCGCAGGCTTCGGCGCGAGGTGCACGAGGTCCTCCTCGAAGCCGAGCGCGGTCAGCTTGCCCGCCCAGGACGCCTCGGCGGCGAAGACCACCCGGTGCCCGCGGCGGCGCAGCACGTCGCCGATGCCGATGCAGTTGTTGGTCGGCCCGTAGGCACTCTCGGGCATGAACAGGACGGTCAGCGACATCGACGCTCCCCCTGGGGTTTGAAGCGCAATTCAACAAGTGGTCCTGTGCGACGTCAATACCCAGGGCCTATGGTGGGGACCCGCAGCTGAACGGAACCGACAATGACGACCCGGAAGTCGCGCACCGAGCGCCGAGCCGACCTGATCGAGGCGGCCCGGCGGGCGATGCTGCGGCACGGCACCGACGGGGTGCTGCTCAACCAGGTCGCCGAGCAGGCCGGGCTGACCTCGGGCGCGGTCCTCTACCACTACCCCGACCTGAGCGACCTGCTTCTCGAGGCGCACCAGGCCGGCATGGAACGGTTCTACGAGCAGAGGCTGCGCCGGATCGCTGTTTTGGACGACCCGGTCACCAAACTGGTCGTCACGATTCGGTCCGGGCTTCCGACGGACGCCGACGACGATGACGTACGCCTGCTCTGCGAGCTGGGCGGGTCGGCCGGGCGCAACCGCGTCTACGCCACGCTGCTGACGTCCCTCTTCGACCGGCAGGTGTCGCTCTACCAGGTGATTCTCGAGCTGGGTGCGGCCCGCGGGGCGTTCACGCTGGCCGCCGACTCGCTGACGATCGGGCGCAACCTGGTCGCGCTCGAGGACGCCTACGGCTACCGCATCGTGGCCCGCCACCCGACCGTACGGACCGCCGAGGCGACCGAGCTGATCCTGTCGTACGCCCGGCAGGCGACCGGCAACCCGCTCGCGGTGACCGCGTGAGCGATTCGGCCGACCTGGTCTCGTCCGTGATCGGCGGCCGGGATGTGCCGGGCCTGCGGGTGTTCGCGCCGATCGCGCCCGGCCCGATGCGGGAGCGCGCGATCACGGTCGACCAGACCAACCGCTCGGTCGTCGTCGGCGAGCGGGTGGTCGTCAAGTGGATGCGTTCCCCGGGTGCCGACCGGTCGCCCCGGCTGCTCGCCCACCTGGCCGAGGCCGGCTTCACGCGGATGCCGACGCCGCACGCCGCCCTGTTCCGCGGGGATGATCTGGTCGCGCTGATCACCCAGTTCCTGCCGGGGGCGCTCGACGGCTGGGACTGGGGCGTCGACGCGCTGCTCGAGGGCGGTCCGGCGGCCGATTTCGGGGCCGATGTGGGCCGGTTGGCAGCCGAGTTGCACGCCGCGCTGGCCACGCCGACCTCGGTCATCCCCTCGCCGGTGAAGATCATGCCCGGCGCCGAAGACTGGAGGACCGCGGTCGACGAGGCGGTCACGGCGGCCGACGACGAGTGGGTGCGCTCGATCGCTGCGCGGCTGGCCGCCGACCTGACGTCACCGGCCCGCGAGCGGCCCGGCCCGGCCCTGTTCCTGCACGGCGATCTCCATATCGGACAAATTCTGAAATGGCGCGGCGCAGCCGCAAGTCCCGCCGCAAGTCCCGCCGCCGCAAGCCGCGCCAGCGCAGGCCGCGCAACAGCAGGCCGGAGAACCGGCGAATATGCGGTCACCGACTTTGACGGCCACCCCACGGCCGAGGACCGCCCGGAACCGCTGGCCCGCGACATCGCCCAACTGCGCACCAGCGTCCTGCACGTGGCCGAGATCGCGAACAAACGCACCGACCGGAGTCGCACCGAAGAGTTTCGGGCGTGGGGCCGGAAGACCGCCGACGACCTGCTCACGGCCTACACCGACGAGCTCGAAAAGCGCGATCTGTCCCACCTCTTCGACCCGGACCTGCTGCGGCCCTTCGAGGTCGAGCAGGAATGCCGCGAGCTGGTCTACGCCGCCCGCTTCCTCCCCCGCTGGCAATACGCCCCGATGGGCGTCCTCACATCGTGGTACGCCCGATGAACGGGGCCGTCTTCCTGCCCGGCTCCCGCCACGACGATCAGGCCCTGGACCGGCTTCACCAGCGCAGATCGGAGCTGATCGCAGCCGCCCTGTGGGCGGGGCCCCAGTCCTGAAGCGCCCGTTTCGACTGATTGATCGAGGAAACAGCATCCCCATGACTGTCATCGACTCCCCCGCCGCGCGGGCCGGATCGTTCCGGGTCGGCGAGTTCGACCTCAACCGGATCGGCTACGGCGCCATGCAGCTCGCCGGGCCGGGTGTCTTCGGCCCTCCGCGCGACCGCGAGCAGGCGGTTGAGGTGCTGCGGACCGCCGTCGAGCTGGGCGTCAACCACGTCGACACGGCCGACTTCTACGGGCCGCACGTCACCAACGAGATCATCAGGGAGGCTCTTTTCCCGTACGCCGGCCGCGTCACGATCGTGACCAAGGTCGGCGCGGTCCGTGACGACAGGGGCGCCTGGCTGCATCGCCGTGAACCTGAGCAGCTGGTCGAGCAGGTCCACGGCAATCTGCGGACGCTCGGCGTCGACGTGCTCGACGTCGTCAACCTGCGGGTCGGCGGCGGCGATGACGGGCACTCGGCGGTGCCGGGCTCGCTCGCCCCGCAGTTCGAGGCGCTCGCCGGGCTGCGGCAGCAGGGCCTGATCAAGCATCTGGGCGTCAGCACGGTCGACGCCGGGCAGCTGGCCGAGGCGCAGTCGATCGCCCCGGTGGTGTGCGTGCAGAACTTCTACAACATCGCCCGGCGCGGTGACGCCGACGTGCTCGCGTCCACCGCCGCGCAGGGCATCGCCTACGTGCCCTATTTCCCGCTCGGCGGGTTCTCGCCGCTGCAGTCGAGCGTGCTCGAGCAGGTCGCCGAGCGCCTGGGCGCGACGCCGTTCGCGGTCGCCCAGGCGTGGCTGCTCCAGCACTCGCCCAACATGATGCTGATCCCGGGCACGTCGTCGGTCGCCCACCTGCGCGAGAACGTCGCCGGGTCGGGCATGACGCTGCCCGCCGACGCGATCGCCGAGCTGGACGCTCTTTAGTCGAGGCCGGCCAGCTCGGCGGTCGGGATCAGGTCGAGGGCGACCGCGGCCGCCTGCTCCGCCTGGATGCGGCGCTGGTAGAGGCGGCTGGCGACGACGACCACCCGGTCGCCGATCATCAGCCGCCAGCCCCAGCTGGACGGGCCGCTGCGTACGGTGATCGGCTCGGCCCGGCCGACCGTGGCCTGCAGCTCGCTGATCGCCACCCGGCACGCCTCCGCGTCCGGGTAGCCGCTGGGCGCTCGCGCGAGGTCGCGGTTGTTGGTCGCCAGGAGGCGCCAGCTGAGCGTTCCCGCGCCGGCGTCGTCGCCGGCCGCCGAGCGGTGCTGAAGGATTCGGAAACGCGCAGTTGCCACGATGTCGCCCCATTTTCGTACCCGATGTCGCGCCCACACACGTTGACGGGCGCCGGTACACGGCTGACGCACAGCTCGTGAACGACGGGTACCGAAGAGACGACTTAACTGTCAGGCTTTGCGAGCCACGACCGCCCAGAGGGGCACCTCGGCCGCCTCGCCGTCCGCGTGCCACTGCGGCGCCGAGATCAGGCCGGGTTCGACCAGGTCGAGGCCGTCGACGAAGGCGGCGATCTGCGCCCGGTCGCGCGTGCGGATCCGGGGGCGGGCGCGCTTGTTGTAGAACTCCATGGCCGGCACGTTCATCTCGCCGCCGAGTTCGACCGTCGGGTGGGTGATCGCGAGATAGCTGCCCGACGGCACCGCCTCGACCAGCCGGGTGACGATCTGGCCGGCCTCCTCGTCGTCGAGCACGAAGTTGAGGATGCCGAGCATCATCACCGCGACCGGCCGGTCGAAGTCGAGGGTGCGCCGGGCGCCGGCCAGCACCTTGTCGATGTCGTGGACATCGGCGTCGACGTAGTCGGTGACGCCCTCGGGGCTGCTGGTCAGCAGCGCCCGGGCGTGCACGAGAACGAGCGGGTCGTTGTCGACGTAGACGATGCGCGAATCGGCCGCGATCGACTGGGCCACCTCGTGGGTGTTGTTGGCGGTCGGCAGCCCGGTGCCGATGTCGAGGAACTGCCGCACCCCCGCCTCGCCGGCCAGATAGGTCACGGCCCGGCGGAGGAACCGGCGGCTGTGCCCGGCGACGTCGCTGATCACCGGGAACATCTCGCGGATGCTGTCACCCATCCGCCGGTCGACGTCGAAGTTGTCCTTGCCACCGAGCCAGTAGTCCCACACTCGGGCGTTGTGGGGCACCGACTTGTCGATCGAGGTCACGGCCGGAGCCTACTTCTTCGGGGGCGCCGCGACGAAACGCGAGTTCCGGACCGCCATCGTGTGCACGTCGTCCTCGCTGAACCCGGCTTCGAGGAGGCGGTCGGCGAACAGCGCCAGCCCGTCCTCGACCGGCGGGTTGAACGGCTGTCCGAGGTCGCTGGAGATGATCGAGTGCTCGGGCCCGACCTCACGGATGTGGGCGAACAGGTCGTCCCACGAGACCTTCCCGGTGTACGGCGTGGTGAAGCACCGTTCGAGCAGCGCGCCCAGCTCGGCGAGCTCCTGCTGGTCCGGGACGGCGAGTCGCTGGGAGGTGAACTCGGGGTGGGTGACGATCACCCGGCGTACGCCCTCCTCCCGCGCCGCCCGCACCACCGCGACGATCTCGGGCGCCGCGAGGTGGCCGGTGGCCAGCACCATGTCGTGCCGGGCGATCACCCGCAGCACCTTGCGGACGGTCTCCAGCACCCGGCCGTCCTCGTCGACGACGTGCACGATCTCGGGCACGATGCCCTGGGCGTGCAGGTCGGCCTGGAGCGCACCCCACATCGCGGGCTTGGCGCCGGGCAGGTCGGCCGCGGTGTTGGTGCGCTGGTTGCGGGAGTCCACGGTGGGCATCCAGACGATGCGGGCGCCGAGCCGGCCGGCGATCTCGACCGCGGCCGGGTTCATGCCGCCCATCGAGCCGTTCAACGTGATCGCGCCGAGCGCGTCGACCCCGGGCACCGCGTTGCGGACCACCTCGGCCCGCTCCGCCGTGGTCACGTAGTGGGATTTCAGCACGAAGCCGGCGAGCCCGACCTCGAGGCAGCGACGGGCCAGGCCGAGGTCGTCGATGCGCCGTTCCATCACGTCCGGGGCGATGTGTACGTGGGTGTCGTACGCCCCGGTGACCAGCGCACGAGCCGCCGCCGAGGGGGAATCGACGTCAGACATGGTTCTCCTTACTCGTCCTCGCCACCCGGCGTGATCAACACGACCGAAGTAGACACATGACACACGGTTCTAGCAGCTACGATTCGTCATTCACTACCATGTCGCGAGTTCATCACTGATTTTCGATCACGCGTGGAAATCGTCGACAATCTGGTCTACGATCCTCTCCGGCGCGCGCCCTGGATAAACGTGCGTCGATCCAGTCCCCCCAGACCGGACACTCACTCCCACCCCGTCCGGGTGGGCTCAGGAGGAAGCGAATGATTCGACCTACCCGCGCCCTCGCGGCCGTGCTGCTCGCGGGCGTGGTCGCGCTCGCCGGCGCGTGCTCGAGCTCAGACGACAAAGGCAGTGGGAGCACCAGCTCCGGCGGCAAGTCATTGGACAAGGTTTCCTACGTGACCGCCTTCGGCGCGGTCGGCCGTGACTCCTTCGTGTGGGTCGCCAAGGAGAAGGGCTTCTACAAGGACGCCGGCATCGACATCGACATCCAGCAGGGCACGGTCGGCACCGGCAACCTGCAGGCCCTCAAGTCGGGCAAGGTGCAGTTCGCCTGCCTCGACCTGACCGGCGCGATCATCCAGGCCGGTCAGGGCAAGTTCACCGACTGGCGCGCGGTCGCCGCGATCCACCAGCAGACGCTGGTCTCGATCATGACGACCAAGCCCGGCATCACGCAGCCGGCCGACCTCAAGGGCAAGACGGTCGCCACGGCGGCGGGCTCGGTGAGCGAGCAGCTCTTCCCGGCGTACGCGAAGCTGGCCGGCCTCGACCCCAAGTCGGTCACGATGAAGGGTGTCCAGTCGACCGCTCTCAACGGCCTGATGAAGGCCGGATCGGTCGACGCGCTGAGCACCTTCCTGCTGAGCCAGACCGCCCTGAAGAACCTGACCGGCCAGCCCGTCACGGTGATGCCGTACAGCCAGTACCTCAGTGACCTGTTCGGCAACGCGATCATCACCACGCCCGACACGATCGCCACCAAGAAGGACCTGGTCCAGCGGTTCGTCAAGGCCACCATGCAAGGCCTGCAATACACCGTGGACCACCCCGACGAGGCGGCCCAGATCCTGAACAAGGCCGTGCCCACGTCGGCCGTTCCGGCCGCGGTCGGCGAGATCAACGCGATGAAGCCGTACGTGACGCCGGCCAACGGCGCCCCGATCGGTCACATCGACCAGGCCCGCCTCGAGCGCGGCATCACCATCCTGCAGGGCGCCGGGCTGATGCCCGCCGGCCTGACCCCGGACAAGGTGGCCGACTTCAGCTTCATCGGCGCCAGCTAGTCGTTCGATCGACGCACGTCATGAGGGGCCGGCCGGGGAGACCCGCCCGGCCCCTCGTCCACCACCTGCGGTAACGTGCCACCACCCACGATCACGATCGGTGAACCCCCATGACCGACGAACCCACCGGATCGACCCGTTCGCGGGTCTGGGCCAACGTGTTGCTGCCGGCATCCGGACTGGTGCTGGCGGTCGCTCTGTGGTGGCTCGCCACCATCGTCTTCACCATCGACCCGTTCTTCCTGCCCTCGCCCGCCGACGTGGTCGAAGAGTTCATGAAGATGCCGCATTATCTGCTCAGCGAGAGCTGGGTGACGATCTGGCGGGTACTGATCGGCTTCGCGATCGCGGTGGCCGGTGGTCTGATCATCGCCGTCGTGCTCGCCGCCTCGCAGACCGTCGAGCGCATGGCCATGCCGGTGCTCGCCGCGGTCAACGCGATCCCCAAGGTCGCACTGGCCCCGCTCCTGTTGGTCTGGCTCGGCTTCGGCGACTCCCCCAAGATCGTCATGGTCGTCCTGGTCAGCTTCTTCCCGGTGATCGTCTCGACGATGGCCGGCCTCAGCTCGGCCCCCGCCGACCTGCGCGTCCTGGCGCGCTCGCTGTCCGCGACCTGGTGGCAGACCTTCACCAAGGTGCGGCTGCCCTGGGCGCTCCCGCAGATCTTCGTCGGCCTCAAGGTCGCCACCCCGCTGGCCATCATCGGCGCGGTGATCGGCGAGGTCGTCAACCCCGACCGCGGGCTCGGCTCGGTCATCTCCGGCTCGGGCGCCAGCAACGACACCCCGCTCGCCTTCTCGGCCCTGATCCTGCTCGCCATCATCGGCGCGGTCTTCTACTACCTGATGGTCGGCATCGAGCGGCTGCTGGTGCCGTGGGCCCGAGCGATCAACGCCTGAGAGACAGCCGGAGCTTCATATGATCAACATCAACGGCGCCGGCCAGACCTACCGCGGCAAGCGCGGCAAGGTCGAGGCCCTGCGCGACATCAACCTCACGGTCGGCCGGGGCGAGTTCCTGACCCTGATCGGGCGGTCCGGCTGCGGCAAGTCGACGCTGCTCAACATGATCGCCGGACTGCTCAAGCCGACCACCGGCGAGATCACCATCGACGGCACGCCGGTCACCGGGCCGCGCCGCGACGTCGCCATGGTCTTCCAGCGGCCGGCCCTGCTCCCCTGGCGCAGCGTCGAAAAGAACGTGGTGCTGCCGGCCGAGATCTTCGGCTGGCGCAAGGCCGAGGTGCACGAGCGGGCCGAGCGCCTGCTCGAGCTGACCGGTCTCACGGCGTTCCGCAAGCGGCTGCCGCACGAGCTCTCCGGCGGCATGCAGCAGCGGGTGTCGCTGTGCCGGGCGCTCAT
>DASWRZ010000391.1:0-10569 GCA_036402935.1 Actinoplanes sp. | reverse complement strand
CTGGAACGAGGGGCGCCTCGGCTCCTACCTCATCGAGATCACGGCCGAGGTGCTCAAGCAGACCGACGCCGCGACCGGCAAGCCGTTCGTCGACATCGTGCTCGACCAGGCCGAGCAGAAGGGCACCGGCCGCTGGACCGTACAGGCCGCCCTCGACCTGGGCGTGCCGGTCAGCGGCATCGCCGAGTCGGTGTTCGCCCGGGCGCTGTCCGGCGGGGCCGACGTCCGCAAGGCGGCGGCCGACGCGGGCCTGCCGGGGCCGTCCGCGGGCGCCGGGGCACACGCGGGCAACCTGCAGGACGACGTCGAGCAGGCGCTGTTCGCCTCCAAGATCGTGGCGTACGCGCAGGGTTTCCAGCAGATCCAGGCCGCCTCGAGCGAGTACGGCTGGGAGATCGACCCGGGCGCGATGGCCAAGATCTGGCGGGCCGGCTGCATCATCCGGGCCAAGTTCCTCGACTACATCAAGCAGGCGTACGACAAGTCGCCGTCGCTGGCGACGCTGCTGGTCGACGACTACTTCCTGGACGCGGTGAGCGGCGCACAGGACGCCTGGCGCCGGGTGGTGGCGACGGCGGCGGCGCAGGGCATCCCGGCGCCCGGGTTCGCGTCGGCGCTGGCCTACTACGACGGCCTGCGGGCGAAGAGGCTGCCGGCCGCCCTGATCCAGGGGCAGCGCGACTTCTTCGGGGCGCACACCTACCACCGGGTGGACAAGGAAGGTTCTTTCCACACCATGTGGGCGACCGACGAGCGCAACGAGGTCGGCGCCTGAGTCAGCCGGCTCCGCGGGCGATCGCCTTTCGACCCGGTGTCACGGCCCGCGGCCATGACACCGGCGGCGATCGCTCAGGCCGCGGGCAGGACCGGGGCCGGCGCCGCCATCAGGGCGCCCGCCTCGTCGGCCGGCAGCGGCTTGGCCATGAAGAAGCCCTGGCCGAGCCGGTAGCCCATGTCGCGCAGTCGTTCCAGCTGGGCCTCGCTCTCGATGCCCTCGGCGACCGCGGAGAGCTGGAGATACTCGGCCAGCTGGGCGACCGCCGCCGCCACCGCGAGCCGGCCCCGGTCCTCGCCGTCGGCGATGCCGTCGACGAACGACTTGTCGAGCTTGAGGACGTCGACCGGGAACGCGCGCAGCAGGCTGAGCGACGAGTGCCCGGTGCCGAAGTCGTCGAGCGCCAGCCGTACGCCCATCTCGTGCAGGGCCTGCAGCGTCTCGCGGACCTGGCGGCCGTCGGCGACCGAGGACTCCGTGACCTCGAGGACCAGGTTGCGCGGCAGCAGGCCGGTCTCCGACAGCACCGACGCGACCTCGTCGACGAAGCCGGGCTCGCGCAGCTGGCGGACCGCCACGTTGACGTTGATCGCCACGATAGCGCCGTCGCCGTGGGCGGCCTGCCACGAGGCGAGCTGCGTGCACGCCTCGCGGAGCACCCAGGCGCCGAGCGGCACGATCAGCCCGGAGCGCTCGGCGACCGGGATGAACTCGCCCGGCGAGACGAAGCCGCGGACCGGGTGCTTCCAGCGCACCAGCGCCTCGACGCCGTGCAGGCGGCCGGTGATGATGTCGAACACCGGTTGGTAGAGCAGGAACAGCTCGTGCCGGATGATCGCGTTGTGCAGCTCGCTGCCGAGGCGGGCGTGGTTGACGACCTCCTGGCGCATCCGGGGCTCGAAGCGTACCCAGCCCGCCTTGCCGGCTTCCTTGGCCGCGTACATGGCGATGTCGGCGTTGCGCAGCACCTCGTCGGCGCCGTCGCCCGGGCCGGCGACCGCGACGCCGATGCTGGCGTTGGCGAGCAGGTGGTGCTCGCCGACCGTGAACGGCTCGGCCAGCGCCTGCTGCAACCGTGAAGCCGCGTCCTCGGCCGAGTCCACCTCGTCGACCGAGAGCAGCACCGCGAACTCGTCGCCGCCCAGGCGGGCCGGGAGCTCGCGGACCGCGCTGTTGTGCCGCAGCCGCTGGGCGACCTGGTAGAGCAGCTGGTCGCCGAGGGCGGGCCCCATCGTGTCGTTGATCATCTTGAAGTCGTCGATGTCGATCAGCAGCACGGTCACCGGCTGGTGGGAGTCGAGCCGCTCGGACAGCACGGTGCCGAAGCGGGTGCGGTTGGCCAGCCCGGTCAGCGGGTCGGTCATCGCCAGCTTCTCGAGCTCGGCCTGCTGGGTGCGCATGCCGTCGACCAGGCGCTTGTTCTCGCGCAGGCCGAGCAGCTGGCGGGCCGCCACCAGGAACGCGATCAGCACCGCGCCGAGGATCACGCCGCGCTGGCGGGCGGTCATCGGCTCGGCCGAGACGATGGCGACCAGGCCGGCGGTCGCGGCCACGGACAGGTACGGGAGCACGCTGTGGGCGGTCCGGGTCCGCCGGGACATCGGCGGGCGGCCGAGCATACGGCGCTGGCGGTACGCGGCGGCGGCCATGGACAGCGCGGCCAGCGGGAGCGCGAGCGACGACAGCGACGCCCGGCCGGTGTCACCTCCGGCCACCAGCAGGGTGGCGGTGGCGATCCCGACGGCCGGGCCGACCGCGAGGATGCGCAGCGAGACCGGGTCGACCGGGCCGTCCGGGCTCATCGCGGCCGCACCGATCAGCACCAGGGCGAGCAGCCCGGCGACCGAGACCGCGGCGGCGCCGACCCGGGTCGACGGCAGGACCCCGTCGGGGGCCAGGTCGAGCACCCCGTACCAGAAGACGAGGGCACCGCAGACCGTGACCGTTGCTCCGTCGATCAGCAGGCGGGCCCAGGCGAGGGGACCGCGCCGGCCGAGCGGCAGGTAGCCGAAGGCGGACATCGCCATCAGCACGCCGAGGACGGCCGGGGCGGCGACGTAGATCGAGAGGCCGGGTTCGGCGTTGTTGCGCACCACGGCGACCACGGCGGCGATCAACAGCACGATGCCGGCGTGCGAGTAACGGCGCCAGAAGCCACGGACCGGCCGCGGCAGCATGACCATCGCGCCGATCCGCTGGCAGGCGACCGTGCCGGCGAGCAGCGCGACCGGACCGCCGAGCAGGCCTACCACCACACCGCCGGGTCGCCCGGCAACCAGCCAGGCCACTACCGCCACGGTCGTGGCCGCCGCGGCCAGAACCGGGGCCAGCCCGGCCGTACGACCGCCGGTCACCACGCGTTCACTCATCGGCGTCCTACGGCTCCCGGCTAGTCGGTATGTCTGCGGCATACCTGTCGGCCGGAAGCCGGAAGAGCTGAGAAGATCAGCCGCGCAGGGCCGCCGACACCACGGCGCGCGCCTCCTCCTGGATCGTGGCCAGGTGGTCGGGGCCCCGGAACGACTCGGCGTAGATCTTGTAGACGTCCTCGGTGCCGGACGGGCGGGCCGCGAACCAGCCGCTCTCGGTCGTCACCTTGAGGCCGCCGATCGCCGCCCCGTTGCCCGGCGCGCTGGTCAGCACCTGGGTGATCGCCTCGCCGTCCAGTTCCTTGGCCGTGACCTGCTCGGGCGAGAGCTTGGCCAGCACGGCCTTCTCGGCACGGGTGGCGGGGGCGTCGATCCGGGCGTACGCGGGTCGGCCGAACCTGGCCGTCAGGTCGCGGTAGTGCTCGCTCGGGGTGCGGCCGGTCACCGCGAGGATCTCGGACGCGAGCAGGTCGAGCAGGATGCCGTCCTTGTCGGTGCTCCACGGGCCGCCGTCGCGCCGCAGGAACGATGCGCCGGCGCTCTCCTCGCCGCCGAATCCGACCGAGCCGTCGCGCAGGCCGGGCACGAACCACTTGAAGCCCACCGGCACCTCGAGCAACGGCCGGCCCAGGTCGGCGGCCAC
This sequence comes from Actinoplanes sp., assembly GCA_036402935.1. GTDB lineage: Bacteria > Actinomycetota > Actinomycetes > Mycobacteriales > Micromonosporaceae > Actinoplanes. Next base: position 6,782 of record DASWRZ010000391.1, on the reverse strand, counting down.
CCGGTCGATCATCGAGGACGACACCAGGGTCTTGCCGATCGCGGCGCCGCCCGGCCAGTCGGTCCGCGACGAGAACAGGTACCCGATCGCGACGGCGAGGTAGTGGTTGGGGTTCATCAGCCCGGCGTCGGGGGTGACGATGCCGTGCCGGTCGGCGTCGGCGTCGTTGCCGGTGGCCAGCTGGAAACGGTCCTTCTGGGCGATCAGCGACGCCATCGCGTACGGCGAGCTGCAGTCCATGCGGATCTTGCCGTCCCAGTCGAGCGTCATGAAGCGCCACGTCGGGTCGACGTCGGGGTTGACCACGGTCAGGTCGAGGCCGTGCCGCTCGGCGATCGCACCCCAGTAGGCGACGCTCGCCCCGCCGAGCGGGTCGGCGCCGATGCGCACCCCGGCGTTGCGGATCGCGTCGAGGTCGATCACGGCCGGGAGGTCGTCGACGTAGTTGGCGAGGAAGTCGTAGCCGTTGACGTGGTCGCTCGATCGCGTGTTCGCGGCGCCGACCCGCTTCACGCCGCGCATATTGTCAAAGATGAGCTGATTCGCCCGATCTTGGATCCAGCTGGTGGCGTCCGTGCCGGCCGGGCCGCCGTCCGGCGGGTTGTACTTGAAACCGCCGTCGTCGGGCGGGTTGTGCGAGGGCGTGACGACCACGCCGTCGGCCAGGCTGCTCGAACGGTCCCGGTTGTAGGTCAGGATCGCGTGGGACACCGCCGGAGTCGGGGTGTAGCCGTCGCGGCTGTCGATCAGCGTGGTCACGTCGTTGGCCGCGAACACCTCGAGCGCGGTGATCATCGCCGGCTCGCTGAGCGCGTGCGTGTCGCGGCCCATGAACAGCGGGCCGTCGGTGCCCTGCTCCTTGCGGTACTCCACGATCGCCTGACTGGTCGCCGCGATGTGGTCCTCGTTGAAGGCGTTGCGCAGGCTCGAACCACGATGACCCGACGTGCCGAAGGCGACGCGCTGCGAGACCGAGGACGGGTCGGGGTGCTCGGTGTAGTAACGCGAGACGACCCGGGGCACGTCGATGAGATCACGGGGCTCGGCCGGTTGGCCGGAGCGGGGATCGGGCATGGGGACCTCCTCGGGCGACGATCTTCCTGGAGCGTATAGATATCCGATGCCCTCAGCATCCGACCGGTACACCGCTGTCCGCGAGTTGAACCTTTCGGTTGCCTTATCCGAACTACCACGTGTGACCCGGGCCTCGCGCGTACTGCTGTTGGTGCTGATGGCCCTCGGAGCTCTCCTCGCCTCGGCCGGCCCGGCCAGCGCCCACGCCGCGTTGATCGGCTCCGACCCCGCACCCGGCAGCACCATCGGCGACTCCCCCACCGAGATCACCATCACCTTCAGTGAGCACGTGAGCGTGGTCGAGGGCAAGGTCATCGTGCTGGCTCCGGACGGCAAGAAGATCTCCGGCCCCCCGAGCGTCACCGGCGACGTGCTGCACATCCCGGTCCGCAAGGTGGCCAGGCCGCTCGGCACCTACCTGGTCAGCTACCGGGTGATCTCGGCCGACACCCACCCGGTCGGCGGTGCCGTCACCTTCTCGGTCGGCGCGCCCTCGGCGACGCCGCCTTCGGCGACCGACGCCAGAACCCATCGGTCGGTTGCGCTGGCGACGCCGGTCTGGCATTTCCTGGGGTACGCCGGTCTGGTGCTCTCGGTCGGACCGACGTTGTTCCTCGCCTTACTGTGGCCTCGGTCGCGGTCCCGCCACGGGGCGGTCGTGCTGGCCCGCGGCGGGCTCGGGCTGATCGGGGTCGCGACCCTGGGAGCGTTCTGGACGCAGGCGCCGGCGAGCAGCGGGGCCGCCCTGTGGGACGTGAGCCCGGTCGAGCTGGGGCAGGTCGCGGCCAGTTCGTTCGGCACCGCGCTGCTCGCACGGCTCGCTGTGCTCCTTCTGGTGGCCGGACTGATCACGCCGGTGCTGCGGGGCACGGCTTCGCGCTTCTTGAAGGTCGCGCTGCTGGTGCTCGCGCTGGGCGGGCTGGTCACGTGGCCGCTGACCGGGCACCCGAGCGTCGCCCCGCTGGCGCCGGCGATCGTCGCGTCGGACGTCGTGCACATCGCGGCCATGTCGGTCTGGTTGGGCGGGCTGGCCACGCTGTCCGTGTTCCTGCTGCGGGGCACCCATCCGCGGGTGCTCGGCGTGATCCTGCCCGCCTGGTCGCGGTGGGCCGCGCTGTCGGTGGTCTGGCTGATCGCGGGCGGCACCGTCCAGGCGGTGGTGCAGATCGGGCGGCTCAACCTCCTCTGGACCACGCCGTACGGCAAGTTGCTGATCGCCAAGATCGTGATTCTGGGCGGCACGCTGCTCGTCGCCTCCTACGCGCGGCGGCTGGTGCGGCGCGCGCAGGTCCCCGCGGCCGGGGCCCGCCGCCTGCGCTGGACGGTCGGGGCCGAGGTGCTCGCAACGACCGTGGTGATCGGGCTCAGTGCGGTGCTGGTGCAGGTCAACCCGGCACGGACCACACCCGTGGACCAGGGCGCGGTGCGCAATCAGGGCGTTTCGGGCACCCTGGCCGGCAAGCTGTATACCTTGCAGTTCAACATCTACCCGGTCGAACTGGGCGACAACAACACGGTCCACGCGTTCCTCTACACCGCGGCCGGGGCTCCCCTGCCGGCCGAGCAGTGGACGATCACGTCGCAGCTGCTCGGCGACGACGACCTGCAGCCGGAGAGCCAGCCGATGCTCGGGCTGCTCCCGAAGAACCACGCGGCGGGCGCGATCACGTTCCCGTTGCCGGGCACCTACCAGGTCAGGTTCACCGTGCGGACCACCGACATCGACGAGGACACGGTCACCACGACGATCAAAGTACCGTCACCGTGATCGTGTGCCGGCCGGTGGCGCCGCTGGGGAACGGGGTGGCACGGGCCTCGGGCTGCACCGACCCGGTGCCGTCGGTCGCGCGGACCTTGATCGAGTGCGGGCCCTTGGTGGCACGCCACCGGTAGCGCCACTGCACCCAGGTGTCCACCGACGGCACGGGCAGCAGGTCGGCGCGCTGCCACGGCCCGCCGTCGACACTGACCTCGACCCGGTCGATACCGCGGCGCTGAGCCCAGGCCACGCCGGCGACCGTCACGGTTCCCTCGTTCAAGCGGGCGAAAGGCTTGGGGAGGTCGATACGGGAAGCGGTCCTGACGGTGCCGACGCGGGCCCAGCCGCGCTTCACCCAGTAGGCGTCGAACCGGTCGAAACGGGTCAGCTCGATCTCGTCCAGCCACTTGCAGGCGCCGGCGTAGCCGTAGAGCCCCGGGGTCAACATGCGCACCGGGAAGCCGTGCTCGAGCGGCAGAGGGGCACCGTTCATGCCCACCACCAGCATCGTGTCGCGGCCGTCGAGAGCGGTGGTGACCGGCGTGCCGATCGTCATACCCTCGGTCGAGCGGGCCACGATCTGGTCGGCCCGGGGGTCGAGGCCGAGCTCGCGCAGCAGCGGGCCGAGCGGGACGCCGAGCCACCGGGCGGTCCCGATATAGGGCCCGCCGACCTCGTTGGAGACGCAGTTGAGCGTGACGTCCCGCTCGATGAGGGACCGTCCGAGCAGGTCGTCGAGGGACATCGTGGCCTCCCGGCCGATCATCCCGTGAATCTTGAGCCGCCAGCTCGACGGGTCGATGCGCGGCACGGTCAGCGCCGTGTCGACCCGGTAGAAGGTGCCGGCCGGGGTGGTGAAGCCGGGCGCGACCCCGCCCGGCAGCGGCTCGGCCGGCTCGGCGGCGGGCGGCAGCTTGACCGCGGCCCGGTTCCGTCCGGCCGCGCCGGCCCGCGCCCGCGTCACGCCTCGGGCGCCGGCCTCGACCACGATCGCCGCGCCCGCGACGAGCGCGGCCGCCCGCAGAAAGGCCCGCCGGTCCGCCGCCTTCCGGGGCGATGGGCCGCCCTCAGCCACCTTCAGTGAAGGCCGCCCCGGTTCAGCGGACCTCACGAGCGACGGCCGCTCTTCCGCCGCCCTCAGTTCTCTCGCCGCGCCCGACTCCTCCGCCGCGCCCGACTCCTCCGCCGCGCCCGACCCTTTCGCCACGCCGGACTCCACCGCGGCCTTCGACAGTTGCCGCAACAGCCACAACAGCACAGCGCCGGCTATGAGTGCCGCGAGCAGGGCCGGCACCGCGTCGAACCAGGTCGCGGTCGGGCGGGACCGGGCCGCCACGGCGCCGGCGGCGCCCAGCACGGCTACGCCGGCGGGGAGCAGGGGCCGGCGCCACTGGGCCGCGATGCCCGTCGCCGCGGCGAACAGGGCCAGGGCCAGCGCTATGCCGGTCAGGAGGGCGGGCTTGTCGTTGGTGCCGAGCTCGCGTACGGCGAACTCCTTGATCGGCGTCGGGGTCGCGTCGATGATCGCGCCGCCGACCGCGATCAGCGGGGCGGCCCCGGGCCGGGTCGCGGCGGCGAAGAGTTCCGCCGCCGCGACTCCCGAGGCCGCCGCCAGCACGCCGGCGGCGGCCGCGCTCAGCCGGTTCGTCATCAGCTCTTCGGCATCAGGACGGAGTCGATGATGTAGACGTTGGCGTTGGCGGTCTGCACGTTGCCGCAGATCACCGACGCCTTGCCGTCGACCTTGAAGTCCTGCCCGCTGCCGCTGACCATCAGGTCGTCACCCTGCAGCGTCTTGTGGTCGCCGGCCAGATCGGCCGGCGTCAGCTTTCCCGGTACGACGTGGTAGGTCAGGATGCTCGTCAGCGTCTTCTTGTCGGCGAGCACCTTGTCGAGCGTGGCCTTCGGGATCGCCTTGAACGCGTCATCGGTCGGCGCGAAGACGGTGATGCCGTCGGCCGAGTTGAGCGAGTCGACCAGCCCGGCCTTCTTGACCGCCGAGACCAGCGTCGACAGCAGCGGGTTCCCGGAAGCGGCCGTGGCCACCGGCACCTGGGCCATCGCCTGGAAGCTGCCCTTGTTGGAGGCGTCGGCCGGCACCGCGGAACAGCCGGCACCGAAGTTGGCCATCATCGCGTCGGTCGACGGTGCCATGGAGGGGGCCGCGGTCGTCGGCATCATGCTCGGAGCCGATGAACTCGTCGAGTCGTCGCTGCTGCCGCAGGCCGCCAGCGAGATCGAAAAGATGGTCGCGGCGGCCACGGCGGTGAGCTTGGTTGCACGCATGGTTCGTTCCTCCTCATTGGGTACTTTCACCCTTGATTCGGGACGAACCATGCAGCGGATTGGTCGAATCTCAGGTCAATTTGACGTCGCCGACCATCGGCAGCGTCGGCGTGGCCGAGCCGCCCTCGTGCTCGACTGTCACGCCGACCTCGGACAAGCCGGGCAGGCCCTCGACGACCTGGATGATGTTCGTCTGGCCGGGATCGAGGGTGGCCGCGTGCAGCGGAGCCGTGCCCCGGACGGTCCACAGTTCGAAGACCCGGTTCGACGCGGGCGCCTGCGTGGCGGCCAGCAGGATCACTCCGGCGTCCTGCAGACGCGACGACGCGACGGTCACCCGGCCGCCGGTGGTCAGGGTCTCCTGGCGTACGACCAGGTCGGGCGACGCGAGGATGGTCTGCACCCGGGAACCGGCGGAACGCGCGGCCTGGGCGAGCGCTCGCTCATGGCGTACGCGGTCCTCCTGAACCACGAACACAGCCGTGCCCGCCGTCGCCGCCGCAACCACCGCGGCGGCCGCGGCCGTCAGGCGAAGCCGGAGCGAACCCGACCGGCGCGGCCGGGCCGGAGCGAGCGGCGCGACCTGGCGGGTCGTGGCGATCTCGGCGAGCACATTGTCGCGCAGCGTGGGCGGCGGCACCGACCAGGTCCCGTCGGCCAGCCGGGCGGCCGCCTCCTGCAGCTCGGCCACCTCGGCCCGGCAGGCGCCGCAGTCACGCAGATGCCGCTCGAAGGCGGCCCGCTCGATGTCGTCGACCGCGTCGAGCGCGTAGGCGCCGACCAGCGCGTGGATGTCGTCGCTCATGTCGCGGCCCCCTCGCATACCCTTCCGGCCTTCGCCGTTCGCCGGTGCGGTCATGCCGGTACCCCCGCTCCGAGGCAGTCGCGGAGGCGGATGAGGCCGTCGCGCATCCGGGTCTTGATGGTCGGAAGGGGCGCGTTGAGCAGCTCGGCGACCTGTGGATAGCTGTGGCCCTGGTAGTAGGCGAGAGTCACCGCCTGGCGCTGCAGCTCGGTCAGGTCGTCGAGGCAGTTGCGTACCTGCTGGCGCTCGAGGCGGCCGGAGACCTCGTCGGCGACCGTGTCGTACGGGGTCTCGACCGAGGCCGCACCGACCCGCAGCACCCGGTCGGCCGCCGCCTGCTCGGACCGCACCCGGTCGACCGCCCGGCGGTGCGCGATCGTGAAGACCCAGGCGGTCGCCGAGCCGCGCGAGGAATCGAAGCGGGCCGCGGTGCGCCACACCTCGACCAGCACCTCCTGGGCCACCTCCTCGGCCTGCGCCGGGTCGCGCAGGACCCGGCGGATCAGGCCGTAGACCCGGGGCGCGACCAGATCGTAGAGCCGGCCGAACGATTTCTCGTCGCCGCGGGCGACCGCCCGCAGCAGGTCACCGGCGTCGGCCGGGGACGCCGGATCCGGTGGGGGCACCGACCTCAGATGCTCCGGCCGGCGGTTCGCGCCGCGTTCCGCCATGGGGTCCGCCTTTCGCCGTCACGTCGTTCGACGAGGGATTCGGTGCCCGGCCGGGCGTGGATGGGACCCACTTTTCCACGTCGGGGAGCCGGCGAGTCCCCCGACTGGCCGACCGGCACGGGCGGGAAGCATCACCGCGCGGACGCGGAGCGGCGGCGCCAGAGGAGCACGCCCGTGGCGGCCGCCA
>DASWRZ010000390.1:0-29005 GCA_036402935.1 Actinoplanes sp. | reverse complement strand
GCGCAGCGCGTCGTGCGCGGTGGTGCCGCTCGGCAGCGTCAGCACGTCGCGCCGCGGCACCAGGATCTCCCGCAGGATGCGGTCGGCGATCTCGAACGCCCCGCTGATGATCGTGCGCTGCTCGGCCGAGAAATCCTGCTGAGCCGCGACCATGTCGCGGATCTCCTCGGTGGTGACCTCCTCCCGCTGGGCGGTCGGGTCCCCGCCCGCGAGGCGTACGACCAGGTTGGTGGCCACGCCGAGCAGCCAGACCGCCGGCCGGGAGATCATCGACAGCACGTCGAGCGGGCGGGCCACCAGCAGCGCCCACCCCTCCGTACGCTGCATCGCGATCCGTTTCGGCGCCAGCTCGCCGATCACCAGCGTCACGAAGGTCAGCCCGATCGTGACGACCACGATGGAGGCCGGCTGGGCCGCCGAGCCGAGGAATCTCAACGGCTTGACCAGCGGCTTCGACAGCGAGACGGCGGCCGCGGCGCTGGCCAGGAAGCCGGCCAGCGTAATGCCGATCTGAATCGTCGCCAGGAACCGGTTGGGGTCGCGCGTCAGCCGCGCCAGCACCCGGCCACCGCGGGACTGCCGCTCCAGGCGCTGCACCTGGCTCTCCCGCAGCGACACCAGGGCCATCTCGCTGCCCGAGAAGGCCGCGTTGACCAGCACCAGCACAAGCACCAGGACGATCTCGCCGCCTGTGCCACCCATTTGCTCACGCCCCCGGGGACAAACCGATCACGAGGGACACAAGGTACCCACCCGAGGTCACGCCTACGCGGCGGCATGCCAGGAGTCCGCCGTTCTTCTCCGCAGAAACTCTCCCGAGGCACTTCTGCTCCGTCGTTTTCCTCAGCACCGTCCTGAGCCGTCTCCACGGCTCTGTCCTCGGCCTGTGCTTCAGCTCTGTCCTCGGCCGTCTTCCTCAAGCGCCTCGTCGGCCGTCTCTCAGCCGATTTCCTCGGCCCAGACACGCCAGTTGTCGAGGACGCCGTACACGGCCGGCGTCAGCCAGCCCGGCGCCGACCGCCGGAACACCCCCGGATCCATCTGCCCGGCCCCCTCCGGCAGCGCGCCGACCAGGTGCGGCACCAGCTCACTGAGGTTGGCCCAGTGCACCAGCTGCGGATCGCCCGGCCACGCCCCGATGATCACCCCGGCCGGCACCCCGCGCCGCTCCAGCGCCTCCAGGGTCAGAGCGGTGTGGTTGAGCGTGCCGAGCCCGGCCCGGGCCACGACCAGGGCGCCGACCCCGAGCGTGGTCGCCAGGTCGGCCAGGGTCCACGCCTCGCCCGACGGCCGCACGCCCATCTGAACCAGCAGACCGCCCGCCCCCTCGACCAACACCAGGTCGTGCTTGTCGGCCTCGGCCCGGATCGCGTCGACCACCTCATAGAGCTCGAGCGGCGCCATCTCGGCGATGGTGGCGGCGGCGAGCGGCGACATCGGCTCCGGATACTCGGCCAGAACCCGTACGGTGTCCGGCCCCGCCAGCCGCGTAATCACCTCGATGTCGGTCGGCGCCCCGGTGACGATTCCGGTCTGTCCCGGCTTGATCACCGCCACCCGCAGCCCGGACGCCTGCGCCGCCGCGGCAACGGCCGCCGTAGTGATGGTCTTCCCGACGTCGGTATCGGTCCCGGTAACGAGAACGATCCCCCGCCACTCCCCGATCTCCGGCCGCCTCGGCCGGGCCCGGGCCGCCACGGAAGGCTCATCGCGCGCCGGCTTCTCAGCCCCGGCACGGTCAGACGTCTGCGTCGCCGACGGGCCGACGGTGGTCCCGCCCGGGACCGGGTGACCAGGCAACGTCTCCGGCGTGGCCGGGGGAGTGGGCGGCAGCTCGGCGTGCGTCACGTCGTCGTCCGAAGAGGCAGGCGCAGCGGCGCTCTCAGAGCCATCGGCCTCGGCCTCGTCGAAATCGGAGTCGAGGAACGACGGCACATGACCGCCCGAGGCCCGTTCCGAGCCGGGAAAGTGGCCCACGGGAGCCTTCCCACTCTCATCGGACATTCCGCCACCCGGCGTCACCGCGGGCGCTCCGAAAACTTCAGCCTCCACGGCTGTCATTTCGGATTTGTCCGGCGAGGAAGGGGCGCAGGCATCCGCGGCCCAACCGGTAGCGCTCATTGCCTCCGCCTCGCCCGCTTCGGGTTGCTTGCCTCGGTCGTCCGCACCGCCCGACCCGGCGGCTTCGGCGTGCGTGGCCCAGCCGGTCGCATCGGCTGGCCCGGCGGCCCCAGCGGCTTCGGTATTCGGAGCGATCTCGCTGGTGTCCTTGGTCGCGTCTGTTCCCGGAACGTGCAGGGAGTTGGCGTCGCTCCCCGAGCTCATCGCTGCGGACATTTCCGACTTATCCGACGAGGTCAGCTTTCGGCTAGAAGGCGGGTTGCCGCTCGCCCTGCCCAGCACTCGGATGCTCTCCGACTCGGCGCCCGCAGTGGAGCCGCCGGCGTCGGTCGCCGCGGCGAGTGCGGCGGCCGGTTCGAGATTGTCTTCCGCGCTACCCCGTGGGGCCGGGACCAGCGCGGCCGCAGCGCCCGCCGTGGCCCCGACCGGCGAGTTGGCGCCGGGCATTGCGACGCCGGATGATTTTTGCGTCGAGTCAACCGAAGCTGTCTCCCAGCCCGGCACCGAAACCGAGGCTGTCTCGGAGCCCGCCGAAGCCGAGGCTGCTTCCGCACCCGCCGCCGAAGTCACTTCCAGGCCCGGCGCTGAATCAGCCGAAACCGTTGCCGCACTCAGCGCTGAATCGGCCGAGGCGGTCGCCGCACCCGCTGTTGAATCGGCCGAAGCTGTCTCTGGGCTTGGAGTTGAATCCGCCGAAGCTGTCTCCACGCCCGGCGGTGAAGCAGCCTCGGCACCTGGCGCTGAAGGGGCCTCGTCCGCCGGCGTCGAAGGAGCCTCTGCGCTCGGCGGTGAAGGAGTCTCTGCGCCCGGCGGTGAAACAGCCTCAGCACCTAGCGGTGAAGGAGTCTCGGCGCCCGGCGTTGGATCGGCTGGTGTCGGCTCCGAGCCCGCGGCGGCCTCGTCGAGGCGGCGGGTGAAGAGGCGGCGGAAGAAGGAACGGCGGTCGTCGGCGGTCATGGGGCCGTCTCCACGATCACATCGAGGGCGCGGGCGAAGTCGGGGTCGGTGATGCCGGCGTTGAGGGTCAGCCGCAGGCGGGACGTGCCGTCGGGGGTGGACGGCGGGCGGAAGCAGCCGACCGCGACGCCGCGGTCGCGGCAGTCGGCGGCCCACGTGAGGGCCGCCTCGGGGCCCGGCGCGATCACCGACAGGACCCCGGCGGCCGGCGGTGAGACCGGGAAGCCGGCTGCGTGCAGGCGGGACGCGACCTGGGCACCGCGGGCCGTGAGCACCGCGCGGCGGTCGTCGGCGGCCTGGGCGATCTCGAGCGCCGCCTGGACGCCGGCCGCCACCGTGGCGGGCAGCGCCGTGTCGTAGATGAACGTGCGCCCGGTGTCGACCAGGTGCCGGATGAAGGGGGCCGGCCCGGCCACGACGCCGCCGGCCCCGCCCAGTGACTTCGACAGCGTGGCCGTCACGACCACGTCGTCCAGGCCGGCCAGGCCGGCCTCGGCGACGCCGCCGGCGCCTCGGGGGCCGAGGATGCCCAGTGCGTGCGCGTCGTCGACCAGCAGCAGCGCGCCCCGGGCCGAGGTCACCTCGTGCAGAGAGCGCAGGGGCGCCAGGTCTCCGTCGACCGAGAAGACCGACTCGGTGACCACGACCGCGGTCCGGCCGGGGTGGGCGTCGAGGATGTCGGCGACCGCGGACGGGGAGTTGTGCGGGGCCACCACCGTGGGCACGCCCGAGATCTTGCAGCCGTCGATCAGCGAGGCGTGGTTGTAGGCGTCGGAGACGATCAGGTCGCCGAAGCCGGCCAGGGAGCGCACGGCGGCCAGGTTGGCCAGGTAGCCCGAGGAGAAGACGAGCGCCGCGGCCGAGCCGAGCCACTCCGCCATCGAGGTTTCCAAAGTCGAGTGAGCAAGGGTCGACCCGCGCACCAGGCGGGAACCGGTGGCTCCCAGCCCGTACGCCCGGAGGGCCGCGGCGCAGGCATCGATCACCGCGGGGTGGGCAGCGAGGCCGAGATAGTCGTTTCCCGCCAGATCGACGACGTAGTCGTCGGCCGGCCGAGGTCGCAGCTGCCGGGTGAGCCCGGCCTTGGACCGACTCTCGGCCAGGCGCTCCAGCGCATCCAACCAGCTCGTCAAGGCACCCCCCACGCTCACGAGACTGGGAAACTACCACCCACCACCGACAGTCCTACCGGGTCCGACGGCTTGTAGGGTACGGGCATGCGGGAGATCTTCGAACAGGTGCTGACGACCGGTGTCGGGCTCGGTGAAGCCGGCGTCGAGAAGGCGCTGAGAACACCCGATGAGGATCTGCCTGAGCTGCTGCAACTCGCCCATGACGTGCGCATGAAGTGGTGCGGCCCCGAGGTCGAGGTCGAGGGCATCGTGTCGCTCAAGACCGGCGGCTGCCCGGAGGACTGTCACTTCTGCTCGCAGTCCGGCCTGTTCACCTCGCCTGTGCGGTCGGTCTGGCTCGACATCCCGTCGCTGGTCGAGGCGGCCCGGCAGACCGCCGCCACCGGGGCCACCGAGTTCTGCATCGTCGCCGCGGTGCGCGGGCCCGACCGGCGCCTCATGGATCAGATGCGCGAGGGCGTCAAGGCGATCCGGGAAGCGGTCGACATCCAGGTCGCGGCCAGCCTCGGCATGCTGACTCAGGAGCAGGTCGACGAGCTGGTCGAGATGGGCGTGCACCGCTACAACCACAACCTCGAGACCTGCCGCTCCTTCTTCCCCAACGTGGTGACCACGCACTCCTGGGAGGAGCGCTGGAGCACCCTCAAGATGGTGCGCGACTCGGGCATGGAGGTCTGCTGCGGCGGCATTCTGGGCCTGGGCGAGACGGTCGGGCAGCGGGCCGAGTTCGCGGCTCAGCTGGCCGAGCTCGATCCGCACGAGGTCCCGATGAACTTCCTCAACCCGCGCCCGGGCACCCCGCTCGGCGATCAGCCGGTGGTCGAGGGCCGCGACGCGTTGCGCGCCATCGCCGCCTTCCGGCTGGCGATGCCGCGCACGATCCTGCGGTACGCCGGCGGCCGGGAGATCACTCTCGGCGATCTGGGTACGCGGGACGGCCTGCTCGGCGGCATCAACGCGGTGATCGTCGGCAACTACCTGACGACCCTCGGGCGCCCGGCCGGCGAGGACCTGGCCCTCCTCGAGGATCTGAAGATGCCGGTCAAAGCGCTCTCGGCGACACTGTGATGTTCTGCGACCGGTGCGGCGAGCCGCTGGAGAAAGATCACACCGCCTGCGCGGCGGCCCGTGAGCTCGAGCCGCCCCGCTTCTGCCCGCGGTGCCGCCGCCGCATGAAGGTGCAGGTGGTGCCGACCGGCTGGTCAGCCACCTGCGTTGAGCACGGCACCGTCGCCGGATAGGGCGGCCGCCGGCACGGGCAGTGTGACGTCGACCATGCCCGGGTCGGCCGGGGCGCAGGAGCCGCCCAGCGTGCGCAGCATCGCCACGTCGTCGGCCCGCACGTGCGCGACCAGAGCGGCCAGATCGTTCCGGCGGGCCCACGAGGACAGGCGGCGCACCAGGGCGGTGCCCAGCCCGCGCCGCCGCCACCCGGCGTCGACCAGCACGGACAGCTCGCCCAGATCGCCCTCGACGACCACCGACGCCGTGGCCACGATGCGCTCGTCGGCGTCCTCGGCCACCAGGCACACCCCGCCGGCCGGGGACAGGAGACGACGCAGGCGCGCGTCGGGCAGACCGTGCAGATCGCGTACGGCGTCGAGGTCGTCGGCGGAAGCCGGCCGCACCACCAACTCGCTGCCGGAAGGCAGCAGCAGCGTGACCCGTTCGTCCTGCCGGCCCTGGATCGTGCCGGCCAGCGCGACCAGCGCCCGGGCCCGCGCGAACTCGGACGGCGTGAACGCCGGCCGTGACCGCAGCACCTCGTAGGAGCCGCCGAGCGGGTCGGCCAGCCGCATGTGGGCGTCGTCGAAACCGGGGCGCCCGGCCGGCGGTTCGGGTCGCCAGCGCACCTCGGTCGCGTCGAGCAGCGAGATCAGCGCCTCGCCCAGCCCTTCGGGGTCGTGGGCCAGCCGCCGGGCCAGCGCGAGCGCCCGGGTCGGCTGGTCGGCCAGCCCCTGCGCCTCGGCCCGGGCGACGAACGCGTCGCGCCCGCGGCCGCGGGCGATCGCGGCGTGCAGGTCGGACTCGGTCAGCGCGTCGGGCGCATCGATGAGGAAGTCGTCGACCGCGCCGGCCTCGGTGGTGTGCACCTGAACGGCGAGGATGTTGACCGACCGCAGAGCCAGGCTCGCGGTCAGAACGGAAAGGTAGCCGGGTTTGTCGTCGACCGTTGCCCGGATCCGCCAGAGCGCCATGGCTTCATTTTCCCTCGCCGCTGTTAAGCGCACATTGCTTGAGCTGCGATTATGCCGTTAGCACGGTCACAGTCGTGTCGAGCCGGTCGCCGAGGATCGTGGCCGCCGCCCGCACCAGCTGGGCCACCCGGTCGACCTCGGTGATGTGGAACGCGGCCGGCGTGAGGTCTTCGTCGTCCGAGCGGGCCACGACCAGCACCAGCCCGGCCCGGCCGAACGGGGCGACCGCGTAACGCGTGCCGTCGGCGCCGGCCAACGGGCGGGCGCGCAGCGGGGTCACCTCGGGCAGCCGCAGCGGGTTGGGTGCGCGCCAGCTCGCGTACGCCACCGAGGGCTCGCCGGGCACCGCGCCGGGCGTGCCGCTGCGGGCGGCCCAGTCGGCCGGCACCACCGCGGCGGCCGCCCACTCGGCGGCGAGCAGCGCGGGCACCGCGTCGACCAGGGTGGCCAGCCCGTCGGCCGGGTTGGCCGCGACCTGGGCCAGCAGCTCGGCGTCGTGGCCGCCGTTGACCGGCGCGCCGATCGCCTTCCACACCCCGTCGACCTGAACGCCGGGGATGGCGGCGAGGCCGGCCAGGAGCCGCTCGACCCGGGCCGCGCCCGGCCAGACGACGGTGAAGTCGTCGACCGCGCGACCGCCGAGACGCTCCAGCACGACCACCTGCACGATGTCGGCCCCGGCGACGCCCAGAGTGCGCGCCACCTGGCCGAGGGCACCAGGACGGTCGGGCAGAGTAACTCGCACCCGCAGCAACATGAACTCCTCCCGTCTGTTGGCCAACAGCCTGCCAACTCGGCATTTCGCACCTGTTGCGGTGCCGTGTCCCGGTCGTCAAGCCCGCATATATTAGGTCGTGTGATCTGCCTCGCCTGCCGGGACCGGCGCCATGAGGACTGCCGCGGCGGGTCGTGGTGCGACTGCCAGCACCGGCGTGTCGAGCCCACCCCGCCGGTGACCGGGCCGGCTGAGCCCTTCGTCGAGCCGTTCGCTGGGCCGTCCGCCGGGCCGTCCGCTGGGCCCTTCGCCGAGCCGTGAACCCGTTCCGCGAGTGGCCGTCGAGCGCCGACGGCCTGATCGACCTCTATCCGCGCCTGGACGAGCCGGTTCTGCGGGTCAACTTCATCGCCAGCGCCGACGGCGCGGCCGCGGTCGGCGGGCTGTCCGGCGGACTGCACGGCCCGGGCGACAAAGAGATCTTCGACACGCTCCGCATGGTCTGCGACGCCCTGATCGTCGGCTCGGGCACGGTGACGGCGGAAAACTACGACGCCCTGCGGCTCACCGCCGCGGCCCGCGCCTGGCGGGTCGAACACGGCCTGACCGAGTTCCCGCGGATGGTGATCGTCTCGCGCTCCCTCGGGCTCGACCTCGACCAACTGGTCTTCACCGATGCGCCGATTCCCCCGATCGTGGTCACGACGAGATCGGCGCCGGTGTCGAAATTGGCAGGCCACGCCGAGGTCCTCACGGTCGGTGACGACGAGATCGATCTGGCGGCCATGGTGGCGGCCCTGCACGCGCGCGGTGCCACCCAGCTGCTCTGCGAGGGCGGCCCGCGCCTGTTCGACTCGATGATCGCGGCCGACCTGGTCACCGAGCTCTGCCTCACGGTCTCCCCGCTGCTGGTCGGCGGCGGGCCGGGCCGCATCGCGGCCGGCCCGCCGGCTCTTCCCGTCCCGATGTCACTGCGGCACGCACTCTCGCTGCAGGACATGCTCTTTCTGCGGTACGCGCGTCAGGGCGGCTGACCGATCGGCGGCGATCGGTTCGACACCGATCGGTTCGAGCGCGGCGCGCCTCCACAGGCTGACCAAGATCTTGTGGATAAATCTGTGGATGGCCACCATAAGTTGTGGACAACGAGTGCCAACCCCGGCCAGCTGTGGGTTCTGTCGTACCCCTGGTGCAACATGATCGGCGTGTCTGACGAAGCTGTGCTTCCCCGCGGCGGAAAACAAAATGACAAACCGGATATCGACCCCGTCGGGCGGGTGCTCGGAACGGCTGACGCGACGCCGCTCAGTTTCTGGACGGCCGTGACCCCGGGCAGCTACCTCCAGCTCGACGACGTCGTGGTCACCCGGCGCGACCTGCCGGACCGCGAACCGGTGACGATCGCCGGGGTGGTCACGCAGGTGCGGGCGCGGCACGAGGGGGCGCAGTTCGACTCCGACGTCTTCGCCATCGCCGAGGGCACGCTGCCGGCGCTGGTCCAGGAGGCGGCCGAGATCACCACCACCCGGGTGGATCCGGAGCTCTACGTTCCGCCCACCCCGGGCGCGGTGGTGCACCGGGCGACCGGCGAGGCCCGCGACGCGGCGCTGCACTTCGACCGCATGGAGCGGCGCATCCCGATGGGCACCGGCCGGGACGGGGTGCCGGTCTACCTCAACGCCGACTTCCTCGACGGCACCCGGGGCGCGCACGTCTCGATCTCCGGCATCTCGGGCGTGGCGACCAAGACCAGTTTCGCGACCTTCCTGCTCTATTCGGTGTTCCGGTCCGGCCAGCTGGGCGCCGACGGCACCAACGCCCGCGCCCTGATCTTCAACGTCAAGGGCGAGGACCTGCTCTTCCTCGACCACCCGAACATCCGGCTGGACGAGAACACCCGCTCGGCGTACAAGTTGCTGGAGCTGCCCGCGTCACCCTTTTCCGACGTGCGGGTCTATGCCCCGCCCCGCGCGGGCGACTCCTCCGGCGCGCCCGACGTGAGCAGCCGTTTGACCGGCGTCGACGCGTTCTACTGGACGCTCGAGGAGTTCTGCGCCGACAAGCTGCTGCCCTATGTGTTCGCCGACGCCGACGACGAGCGCCAGCAATACACGATGGTCGTCCACTCGGTGACCGCCCACCTCAACCGCTACGCGGTCCCGGCCGAGGGCGGCGTCAGCATCGACGGCCGGCGCCTGGGCTCGTACGCCGACCTGGTCGACCACGTCGTCGAGCAGCTCACCGACGACGAGACCCGGTCCACCTGGGCCGGCAGCGCGATCAACATGGGCACGGTCAACGCGTTCGCCCGCCGGTTGATCGGCAGCAAGCGCGACCTGTCGCGGCTGATCCGCGGCGACCTCGCCCAGCGTCGCCCGCACCAGATCAAGACCGCCGAGTCGGCCCAGGTCACCGTCGTCGACCTGCACAACCTGCCCGACCGCGCCCAGCGCTTCGTGGTCGGTGTGACGCTCAAGACCGAGTTCGAGGAGAAGGAGAAGGCCGGCACCGGCCGCCCGCTGCTCTTCGTGGTGCTCGACGAGTTGAACAAATACGCTCCTCGCGAGGGCACCTCGCCGATCAAGGAGGTGCTGCTCGACATCGCCGAGCGCGGCCGATCTCTCGGCGTGATCCTGATCGGCGCCCAGCAGACCGCCTCCGAGGTCGAGCGGCGCATCGTGACCAACTCGGCGATCCGGGTCGTCGGCCGGCTCGACCCGGCCGAGGCGGCCCGGCCGGAGTACGGCTTCCTGCCGCCCGCGATGCGCCAGCGCGCGCTGCTGGCCCGGCCCGGCACGATGTTCGTCAACCAGCCCGACATCCCGGTCCCGCTCTGCGTCGAGTTCCCGTTCCCGGCCTGGGCGACCCGCAAGTCGGAGTCCGGCCCGCCGCCCGCCGAGTCGATGCGCTCGATGGTCCAGGGCGTCGATCCGTTCGCCGTCGTGGGCGGCCGCAGCGGTTCGTCCGACGACGACATCCCGTTCTAAGGTTCGCCGATGCGGATTCTGCACACCTCCGACTGGCACGTGGGGAAGGTCCTCAAGGGCCGCAACCGCCACGAGGAGCACATCCGGGTCCTGGCCCAGGTGGTCGAGATCGCCCGGGCCGAGCGCCCCGACCTGGTGATCGTCGCCGGCGACCTCTACGACACGGCCGCACCGACCGCCGACGCGACCCGGGTGGTGACCCGGGCGCTCTCGGCGCTGCGGCAGACCGGCGCCACGGTGGTGGCGATCGGCGGCAACCACGACAACGGCCCGGCCCTGGACGCGCTGCGCCCGTGGGCCGACGCGGCCGGCATCGTGTTGCGCGGGTCGGTCCGCGACAACCCCGACGAGCTGCTGATCAGCGGTACGACCGAGGGCGGCGAACGCTGGCAGCTGGTCACGCTGCCGTTCCTGTCGCAGCGCTACGCGATCCGCGCCGCCGAGATGTACGAGCTGACCGCGGCCGAGGCCAACCAGACGTACGCCGACCACATCGCCCGGCTGATCGAGCGGCTGAGCGAGAAGTTCGCCGACCCCGGGGCGGTCAACCTGCTCACCGCCCACCTGACGATCGTCGGGGCGAGCAGCGGCGGCGGCGAGCGCGAGGCGCACACCGTGATGGGTTATGCGGTTCCGGCCACGGTCTTCCCCCGCAACGCGCACTACGTCGCGCTCGGCCACCTCCACCGGGCCCAGCAGGTGATCGCGCCCTGCCCGACGCGCTACAGCGGCAGCCCACTCGCGATCGACTTCGGCGAGGAGGAGAACGTCTGCTCGGTGGCCATCGTGGACGTCGCCGTCGACAAGGCGGCCCGCGTCCGTGACGTGCCGATCACCTCGGCGCTGACCCTGCGTACGGTCCGGGGCACGCTCGAACAACTCGCGACGGTCAACCTTCCCGACGCCTGGCTCCGCGTGCTGGTGCGCGAGACGCCGCGGGTCGGCCTGCGCGAGGACGTGCAGGAGCTGCTGCCCAACGCGCTCGAGGTCCGCATCGATCCCGACATGATCCCCAACCTGGCCGGGGAGCGGATGGCCCAGCGGGCCGGCCGGTCTCCGCGCGAGCTCTTCGGCGACTACCTGGACAGCCGCGGCAACGCCGAGGACGGCGTCCGCGAGCTCTTCGACGAGCTGTACGACGAGGTGAGTAGCCAGTAATGAGGCCTATCAGGCTCGACATGGCCGGGTTCACGGTGTTCCGCGACCCGACCACCGTCGACTTCACCGATGCCGACTACTTCGCCCTGGTCGGGCCGACCGGCTCGGGCAAGTCGACGGTGCTCGACGCCATCTGCTTCGCCCTCTACGGCACCGTCCCGCGCTGGGGCGGCACCCGCGGCATCGGCAACGCGCTCGCCCCGAGCGCCAACGAGGCCCGGGTGCGGCTGGTCTTCGAGTCGGCCGGCGACCGCTACGTCGCGACCCGGGTGGTGCGGCGCGACGGCCGGGGCAACGTCAAGACCGCCGGGGCCGGCCTGCAGCTGATGCCGCCCGGCTTCGACGTGTCCAAGCTCGACACCGGCATGGACCTCGACGACCTCGGCGACGTGCTGGCCGGCACCCCGGCCGAGATGGACGACGCGGTGCTGCACGCGGTCGGCCTGCCCTACGAGCAGTTCACCAGCTGCGTGGTGCTGCCGCAGGGCCAGTTCGCCGACTTCCTGCACGCCAAGCCGGCCACCCGGCAGCAGATCCTGATCAACCTGCTCGGCCTGCACGTCTATGAAGAGGTGCAGACCAAGGCGGCCGGCCGGGCCACCACCGCCGAGGCGAAGCTGACCGTGGTCGATCAGAGTCTGACCGGTCTCGCCGATGCCACCGACGACGCGGTCGCGGCCGCCGAGGCGCACGTCGGCCGCATGCGGGAGCTTGCCACCGCGGTCGAAGTGGCGGTGCCCGGTCTGCGTTCGGCCCGGTCGGCCGAGGCCGCGGCGGCCGCCGCCCGCGACACGCTCGACGCGGAACTCGCCGCGCTCGCCACCGTGCGCACTCCCGTCGGCAGCGCCGAGACCGCGGGCGCGACCGCTTCGGCGAGAGCGGGCGCGCTCCAGGCCTCGGACGCGGTCCGCGTAGCGGAGGAGAAAGAAGAGAAGATCCGCGGCGAGCTGGCCGCGGCCGGCGACCCGGGGTCGCTGAGCCTGTTGCTCGACCGGCACGTCGAGCTCGACCGGCTGCTCGGGCAGGCGGAGTGGTTCGCCGGCGAGGTGCAGGTGGCCGAGGTCGAGCACACGGACGCGGTAGCCGCGGCCGAGCTTGCGCACAGCGCCCGTCTGGGCGCCCACCAGCTGCTGGAACAGGCTCGTCTCGACTACGCCGAGGCGCAGCGGCTCGACAAGGCGGCCGCGGTGCGCGCGCACCTGGTCGCGGGCGAGCCGTGCCCGGTCTGCGAGCAGCTGGTCGAGCACGTTCCGGTGCTGCCCGAGGGCTCGGCGGTCAAGGTCGCCGAGGCGGCGGGCAAGGCCGCTCGCGCCACCGCCGAGCAGGCGGAACAGGCCTGGAAGCAGCGCGACGCGGTGGCCCGCAAGCTGGAGACCAATCTCGATCGCAAGCGCGGTCAACTGGAACACCACCTGTCCCGGCTGGCCGAGGTGCGGTCCGCGCTGGCCGACTCACCGGGTGCCGAGGCGCTCCAACGACGGCTGGCGGAGCTGACCCGGCTGCAGAAGCTGCTCGACCAGGCCGGCGGCGCGGTGCGCACGGCCCGTGAGGCGCAGCGCAAGGCCCAGGCCGCGGCGGTTCAGGCCGAGGAACGTCAGCGCTCCGCGTGGCTTCAGTTCGATGCCGCCCGCGATGGGGTCGCCCGGTTCTCCCCGCCCCCGGCCGATCGCGACGACCTGGCCGGGGCCTGGCAGACCCTGGTCGACTGGGCCGGATCTCAGCGGGCCCGGCGCTCGGTCGAGCGCGAGCGGGCGAGCACCGCCCTCGACGAGGCGCACCGGGCCACCGTGAGTTCGTTCGCGGCCGTCGACGCGCTCTTCATCGCGGCCGGCGTCACCGCGCCGGCCCGTGGCCGCGCCGGCGGCGACGCTGACGAGGCCGAGCTGATCCGCGCCGCCGCGGTCGCCGCGGAGCGGGCCGAGGCCACCCGGCGCCTGCTGGCCGACCGGCGCGAGCAGGTCCGCGTGCTGTCCGAGCAGCGCATCGCGCTCCAACGGGAGGGCCGCGTGGCCAAGGCGCTCTCCGGCCACCTGCGGGCCAACAACTTCGAGCGCTGGCTGCTCGAGGAGGCGCTCGACCTGCTGGTGGCCGGTGCCTCGCGGATCCTGCGCGAGCTGACCAGCGGGCAATACGACCTGGTCCACGACAAGGGCGAGTTCTCGGTGATCGACCATCACGACGCCGGGCTGCGCCGCGCCGTCCGCACACTGTCCGGTGGCGAGACCTTCCAGGCCTCGCTCGCGCTCGCGCTGGCCCTCTCGGAGCAGCTGGCCGGCATGTCGACCACCGCGGCCAGCCTCGAGTCGATCGTGCTCGACGAGGGCTTCGGCACGCTCGACGCGGCCACCCTCGACGTGGTCGCGGCGACGCTGGAAAATCTGGCCGCCCGGGGCGACCGCATGGTCGGGGTGGTCACCCACGTCAACGCGCTGGCCGAGCGGGTGCCGGTGCGGTTCGAGGTCTACAAGGACGCGCGTACGGCGCACGTGGAGAGGGTCGGCCTGTGACGCGGATGTTCGTCGACGCCTGGGATCCGTCGTACGGGTCGTCCTTCGAAGGGGAGTCCGACGGCCCCTCTTCGAGCAGCAGCGCCCAGGTCGACACCGACGTCGAGGTGCCGGCCGCCGAGTGGGCGCCGATCGACGTCTCCACCCGGGTCCGCGCGCCCGACGTGGTGTTCCTGGTCGACGGCGTGCGGCGCAACGACGCCGGACTGTGGACGGCGGAGGAGGACGGCACGTCCTACGCCGGGCTGGCCGCGTCCTATGCGGCCGGCGTGGTCCGGTGCGACCTGGCCCGGGGTGCGGCCGAGCTGGTGGGCGCGCACGTCGGCCGGGGCCTGTTCACGGCCAGCCCGTCGGCCGGCGACGTGCAGGCCGGATCGGTGCGCTATGAGGTGCATCGAGTGTCCGGCACCGGTGAGGCGAGCAAGCTGCCGGCCGCCGTGCAGGGCCCGCTCACCGCGCTGGAGATCGAGATCTCCTCGGTGGCGCGCGAGGGCGGCGCCGATCTGCTGGTGGTCGACGGGCCGTTGCGTAACCGGCGCCACCTGCCCCGCACGATCGGCTACATCAAGACCCAGCAGAAGCAGTACCTGCCGGCGGCGCTGAGCGCGGTTGTCACCTCGCTCGAGCCGGGCCGGCGCACCCCCGTCTTCCACCTGGGCACGGTCTGGGGCGGCTGGTCGTGGTACCTGCGGTTGCCGGGCGGATCGGGCGCGCCCTGGTCGGGGATCGTGCGGGTGGAGTGTTCGCCCGACCTGACCCCCGAGGAGGCGATCGAGCTGGCCGAGATCTCCGCCGCGACGTTGCCCCGGTTCGCGTCGTCGGCGTACAAGGACCCGCGCGCGCCGCAAAATCTGGTGCCGATCGCCGGGCTCGAACGACGCCTGCGGGGACTGCTCGGCGACGCGCGCGTGCTCCATCGAGCGCTCACTTTTGCCACCGCGCGCTCGCGGTGAGTGCTTTCCGGCGCGCCCGGCGGCCGTTTTCGAGCGCGCCGTGACCGCCTGCTGGAAGCGGCATTCTCGGTCATGTCGACATTTCGGACAGTTGTCGCGCGAAGTGTTCGGATAGCGCCCTGACCTCCTCCGAACGGCCGATCCGACCGTTCTGGGAGCGTTCCCAACGGGTCGGACGAGGAACGCTGCGAGAGCGCACGCCTACTGTGCGGTAGCGTCGGACGCCCGGTGCGTCGTCCCTGCTAAAAGTGCTGTTTCGTGGGACCCGTGGGGCTGAGTATTATTCGGCTGCCCCCTTAACCATATCGGTGCAGACCGATCTATATAGATCGTATGGATCGTCTGTGCCCGTGCCTCGTGGCTCCCGCACGAGACCCGGAGGACCGTTGCGAACCCCCGCTCAGGAAATTTTCCCGCCCACGTTGATCCCGGCAGGCACCCCCGGCCGTATCTCAGGCGACGGAGAAAACTCCGGGCGGAGGTATCGATGCATGCGGTGGCCGAGGCAGGGCCAGCTCAGAGTGGGCTCGCGCTGGGCGGGGTGCGCCTGATGACACAGTCGCGTCCCGGTGGACGGTGGCAGTCACTCGACGGAGGCCGTAGTGCGAACGATGAAGCGGTGATCCCGCGACAGGCTCCCCGGCACGAGGCGGTGCCGAGTGGCAAGAGCCACGAGGACACCCTCGTCCGGATGCTGTACGAGGAGCACGCCGGTCCCCTGCTGATGTTCGTGCTGCGCCTGACCGGTGGTGACCGGCAGCGGGCGGAGGACATCGTCCAGGAGACCCTGCTGCGGGCGTGGCGCAACGCGCACCGGCTCGGCGCGCAGGGCCAGCAGTCCCTGCGTCCGTGGCTGGTCACGGTCGCCCGGCGGATCGCGATCGACGATCACCGGAGCGCCAACGCGCGCCCCTCGGAGACGTACGATCGGGAGTTGGAGAGTTTCCCCAGCCAGGCCGACGACACCGACCGCGTCCTGCAGTCGATGACCGTGTCGGACGCGCTGCGGGAGCTGAGCCAGTCACACCGCGAGATCCTCATCGAGACCTACTTCCGCGGCCGGACTGTTCCGGAGGCGGCGGAAGTGCTCAACTTGCCGTTGGGCACTGCCAAATCGCGCGTGTACTACGCTCTGCGGGCCCTGCGGACGGCCCTGCAGCAGCGGGGGGTGACAGAATGATGCCGCAGGAAGAACAACACTTCGACGTCGCGTCATACGCGTTGGGCATACTCGACGACCGCGACGCCGCCCGCTTCGAGGACCATCTCATCGAGTGCCCGCGCTGCGCGTACGAGCTGGAGTCCTTCGTACAGGTCGCCGACTTGCTGTCCGACGTCGACGCCGACGCGGTCATCGCGGCCGAGGAGTCGCACCGTGAGGGTGCGCTCCTGCAAAGCCTGATGGGCGACGTCAGGCTGGAACGCCGCAAGGCCAGTCATCGACGGCTCTATTCCTTGGCCGCCGCCGTGGTCGTCTTCGCCGTACTGGCGATCGGTGCGCTGTTCGCCGGCGGCCAGATCTTCGCGCCCGACAAGAAGCCGGCCGCCAACACCACTGCCCAGCGGGGCAGCGGCCAGCTCGACCCGCTGCCCAACACCGACGACGGCCCGGGCATCGGCGGCCCCGACCTGACCGGCCAGCGCTACGGGCAGACCGATCCGCGCACCGGCGTGCGGGCCGACGTCGCCCTGGAGAAGAAGGACTGGGGCACCCAGATCTCCTTCGCCATCTCCAGCATCAAGGGCCCGAAGACCTGCAAGCTGGTCCTGGTGCACACCGACGGCACGACCGAGTCGCTCGCCTCGTGGAACGTCGGCGAAAAAGGCTGGGGCACCGCCGCCCAGCCGGAGCCGCTGCTGCTCCAGGCGGTCACCGCGACCCCACGGGAGAGCATCGCGCACGTCCAGGTGCAAGAGGTCGAGCCGAACGGTTCGACGCAGACCCTGGTGAGTGCCCTTTAAAGAAAGCGAACACAGAGTAGGGGTCCGGCCACGCAGGCCGGACCTTTCTTTTGTGCCCGGGCAGTTCAAAGAAACTTAAGGAAATTGGTTGGGCTGATTGTTCAACCGCGCCGCCCTCGCCCTCGTACTACAGCCCGGATACACCAGAGCGTGTGAAATCAGCTGGAGGGCCAGTGGTACCGGAGAAGCGAAAGTTGATGGTCGTAGGTGCGGCCATCGCGGCAGCGTTCGCATTACCCGGCTGCGCCCCGGCCGGTTACAACCAGTCCGCCGACTACGGCAACGCCGCCGAGCCCGCGGCCCAGCCCAACGCCTCCCCGGGGGCGACGGCCGGGCCCGAATCGACCGCCTCTCCGTCATCCACCTCGGCCGCCGCCGCGAACGACGGCTCCGCGGTTCCCAAGCTCAGCGACGCTCAGGTCACCCACAAGCTGACGGCCACCAAGGTGTCCAAGATGGGCGAGGTCATCGAGAACGAGCAGGGCCACGTGCTCTACCGCTTCGACGAGGACTCCAACAATCCGCCCAAGTCCACCTGCGACGGCGCCTGCACCAAGGTGTGGAAGCCGGCGCTGACGATCGACGGCAAGCCGACCCTCAAGGGCGTCGACTCGAAGGTCGTGGGCACGGTGACCCGTTCCGACGGCACCAAGCAGCTGACCGTGAAGGGCTGGCCGCTCTACGCCTACCTCGGCGACAAGAAAGCCGGCACCTGGAAGGGCCAGAACGTCAACGGCAAGTGGTTCGTCATCAAGCCCGACGGTGCCAAGAACCTGACCTGTGTTCCCGCCGTCTCGAAGCCGGTCGCGCCTCCCAAGGACGATTCCGGTAACAGCGGCGACTCGGGTAGCGATTACAGCTACTGACTTAAGAGCCTTTTAAGAATTAGCTCAATCGGAGGTTGGAAAGAATGACTGCGGTCCGGTCCTCCCGCGCTCTGCGGCGCTGGGTGGTTGGCATTGCCGCGATGGCTCTGGCATTCCTGCTGGCGCCGGCCGGTGCGGCACGCGCCGCCGACTCGGGAGGTGTCGTCCCGACCAACAGCGCGGGCATCCCGATCCCGCCGGACGACGGAAGCGACAAGGGCACCGGCGAGGTGAGCGCGGCCGACAAGGACTTCGTCATCAGGGTGCGGCTGGCCGGCCTGTGGGAGATCGCGGGCAGCAACATGGCCGAGCAGAAGTCCGACGACCCGCGGATCGTCAACATCGCCAAGCAGATCGCGGCCCAGCACGTGACGCTCGACAAGATGGACCGGGACGTCGCCAAGCAACTCGGCATCGACCTGCCCAACCAGCCGAACGGTGACCAGCAGTACTGGCTGAGCGAGATGCGCAACGCCAACGCGGCGACCTTCGACCAGATCTACATCGACCGGTTGCGGGCCGCGCACGGCAAGATCTTCCCGGCCATCGCCACCATCCGGGCCAGCACGCGCAACGACAGCGTCCGCAAGCTCGCCCAGGAGGCGAACCAGTTCGTCATGACGCACATGACGCTGCTGGAGAGCAGCGACATCGTCAACTACGGCGCACTTCCCACCGCTCCCGCCCCGGCCGCCGTCGGCAAAGGCCCGGTTCCGGTGGACGGGCAGATGGTCGCGGCGGCCCAGAGCAACAGCGGCGGCCTGCCCGGCGTGAGTCAGACCGTGGTCTTCCTCGTCCTCGCCGCCGCACTCGTGGCGGGCGTGTTCACAACGATGCGCATCGTCCGATCGCGGTAACCCCCACCGCCCATCCCCATCGATGCGACAGAGATGCGACAAAGAAAGGTGTCACCCATGCGAAGGTCCAAGTACCGGCGCCCATCCTCGAGCAGGATGCCGAGTTGGCTGACCGGCCGGCGACGGATCCTCGCCGCGGTCGCCACCCTGGCGGTTTTCGGCGGCATCGTGGCTGTTACCCAGGTCTCGAGCGCCAGCACCACGAAGACGCAGAAGAAGGCGCTCTCCGCCTGCGACAACATTGCGACTCCGCCGAAGACGAAGCTCTCGACGAAGACCAAGCCGGGCACGTACACCACGAACGGTGGCCCCAACGGCGCCAAGATCACCCAGCACGCGGATGACGGTGCCGGCGACGTGCCGAGCGTCGACACGCTGCGCCAGCGCTGCCGCGACTGGGTCATGACCAACGTCGGTGGTGGCAAGAACAACAGCGCTGGCAACAACGGTGGCGGCGCCAGCAGCGCCCCCGCGGCCGACCCGAGCGCCAGCGCCGCCGACCCGAGCGCCAGCGCGAGTGCCGGCAACGGCGGCAACAACGGCGGCGGTAACAACGGCGGCGGGAACGCCACCACGCAGCCGACCGCCGCGCCCACCGACAGTGGCGCGGCCACCAGCCCGCCGCCCGGTGCCGGCCTCGGCGTCCTGACCAACAGCTGTTCCACCAGCACGCTGGCGCCGCACACCGGTTTCCAGGACGGCGACCGCTGCGTCTCCACCGAGTTCGGTGAGGTCGGCGTGGCCGCGAACAACCCGTCGCTGCTGATCACCGACTCGCCGAAGTCGGTCCAGGTGAACACCCCGTTCACGCTGAAGGTGAGCACCCGCAACCTGATCCGTGACCGGTTCCTCGCGGCCGGCGCGGGCGGTTACTACGTCGAGAGCTCGGTTCTGGCGAACGGCATCGAGCGCGGCCACTTCCACACCGCGTGCCGCATGCTGTCGAACACCAGCGAGGCCCCCGACCCGTCGCCGGTCCCGGCGTTCTTCGTCGCGACCGAGGACAAAAAGGGCGGTGCCACGCCCGACGTGGTCACCATCCAGGTGCCGGGCCTGCCCACCACGGGCACCGCGCAGTGCGCCTCGTGGGCCGGTGACGGCTCGCACCGCATTCCGATGATGCAGCGCGCGAACCAGCTTCCCGCGTTCGACTCGACCCGCATCACGGTGCGCAACTAGCACCGACCGGACGTGGAGCATCGCCGCTCGACCGGGAGCCGAACCCAGGCGGGGCGAGGTCGCCGACACGATCTCGTCCCGCACGGGACCCCCCGTCGGCCCCCGGGCGCCGTTCTTCCCCCTGACGGACGGCGGTAGCGGCTCGCTCCGGGCGACTTCGGACCACTCGGGTGTCCGGTCGCCCTTGCAACCGATGGCCCTGACCGGGAGCGCGGTCAGGGCCATCGGCCTGCCTTGTCGGGACTCCGGAAGGCTGCCTTGTCGGGACTCCGGAAGGCTGCTTTGTCGGGACTCCGCAAGGGTGGCAGAGTGTGCGCGTGACTTCCGAGGTGATCCGCCGGCTGCCGACGCCGGAGCGCTATCACTTCGGTGCATCCGTGCGGCCGATCCTCGTCCCCAGGTACGACCCCTGCGGGCGCCTCGACGGCAACACGTTCTGGCTTGCCGCGCGCACGCCCGACGGCCCCGCCACGCTGAGCCTGACCCGTGACCGGGACGGCCTCACGGCCACGACCTGGGGCGCGGGCAGGGACTGGCTGGCCGAGCACGCCGACGCCGTCGCCGGGCTCCGGGACGACCCCGCCGGCTTCGCCGAGCTCGCCGCGGCGCATCCGCTGGTCGCGCGCCTGGCGCGCACCTTCGAGGGGGTACGCCTTCCCGCCACGCACCGCCTCTTCCCGCGGCTCCTTCGCGCGATCCTCGAGCAGAAGGTCACCGGCCAGGAGGCGCACCGCGCGTACCGCATGATCGGCCGGAAATTCGGTGAGCCGGCGCCGGGCCCGGCCGCCGAGCTGATGTTGCCGCCCGATCCCGCCGCGATAGCGGCGACGCCCTACTGGGTCTTTCATCCGTTCGGGGTGGAGCAGCGCCGCACCCAGGCCCTGCAGCGGGTCGCCCTGATCGCCGACCGGCTGGAGCAGTGTGCGGACGCCGAGGAGGCGACCCGGCGGATGGTCGCGGTGCCCGGCATCGGGCCGTGGACCGCGGCCGAGGTGGTGCGGGTGACGTTCGGCGACCCGGACGCGGTCAGCGTGGGCGACTTCCACATTCCCAACACGGTCGCGTGGGCGCTGGCGGGGGAGGCCCGCGGCACCGACGAGCGCATGCTGGAGCTGCTGGAACCGTTCCGCGGGCATCGGGGCCGGGTCTGTGACC
This sequence comes from Actinoplanes sp., assembly GCA_036402935.1. GTDB lineage: Bacteria > Actinomycetota > Actinomycetes > Mycobacteriales > Micromonosporaceae > Actinoplanes. The sequence continues at coordinate 8,257 of DASWRZ010000390.1, read as the reverse complement.
TGCTGGCGTCCGGCGGCATCGGCGCCCCCAGGTTCGGCCCGCGCATGCCGATAAGGTCCTTCGCCCGCTTCTAAAGGCGGGTCGCGGTCGCCACCAGAAGCCCCAGCGCCCGCGACCGGCTGTGCGGCGGCCACGCGATCACCGTCGTCACCCGGGGAGCGTCCGGCACCGGCACCGTGACGAGACCGTCGTGCAGATGGCCGCGGACCGACTCGGGCACGACCGCGGCCGCCCGGCCCAGGGCGATCAGCTGCAGCAGCTGGGTGTGGTCGCGTACCGCCGGCCCTCGCCCGTCCGGATAGCGGCCCTCCCGATCGGGCCAGCGGGGGAGCGGTAGGCCGGCCAGCTCGGCCATGCGCAGCTGGGAAGAGGAAGCCAGCGGATGCCCGGCCGGCAGCAGCGCGACCTGCCCCTCGGTGTGCAACTCCTCGACGTCGAACCCGGTCGTCGAGTCGAACGGCCGGTGCAGCAGCGCCGCGTCGGCCCGCCCGTCGCGGAGCAGGCGCTCCTGCTCCCCCGGGCCGCAGAGCAGCACGTCGACGGGGACCGAGCCGGGCTCCGCCGCGTACGCGTCGAGCAGCTTCGCCAGAAGCTCGCCGGACGCACCCGCCTTGGTGACGAAGACCAGTCCCGGGCCGTTCTCGAAGGCCCGGCGGGTTCGCCGCTCGGCCGCCTCGACGGCGTCGAGTGCCGCCCGGCCCTCGCTGAGCAGCACCGAGCCGGCCGCGGTCAGCGTGACGGTCCGGCTGTTGCGAGCAAACAGCGTCACCCCGAGCCGCCGCTCCAACCGGCCGATCGCCCGGGACAGGGGCGGCTGCGCGATTCCGAGGCGCTGCGCCGCCCGCCCGAAGTGCAGCTCCTCGGCGACGGCCACGAAGTAGCGCAGCTCCCGGGTCTCCATCCCTCCACCGTACCGATACCCGCCGGGTATCGGTGCCGACCGAATCGGTGTTGGAGGGCCGGCCGCGGCGCGGGCACGATCAACTCATGAGCGAATCGACGATTGCGCTGGTCACCGGCGCGAACAAGGGGATCGGTTTTGAGATCGCGACCGGCCTGGGCGCCCTCGGCTGGCAGGTCGGCGTCGGCGCGCGGGACGCCGAACGCCGCGAGGCCGCGGTGGCCGAGCTGCGGGCGGCCGGGGTGGACGCGTTCGGGGTGCCGCTCGACGTGACCGACGACGCCAGCGTGACCGCGGCGGCGGCGCTGATCGAGGAGCGGTTCGGCCGGCTCGACGTGCTGGTCAACAACGCGGCCATCGTCGGCGGCGTGCCGCAGGAGCCGACCCGGGTGGCCCCGGCCACCGTGCTGAAGGTGATCGACACCAACGTCGTCGGCGTCATCCGGGTCACCAACGCCATGCTGCCGCTGCTGCGCCGCTCGGCCCGGCCCCGCATCGTGAACATGTCGAGCAGCGTCGGCTCCCTCACCCGGCAGTCCGAGCCGGGCGGCGAGACCGGGCCGATCTCGGCCGCCTACGCCCCTTCGAAGACGTTGCTCAACGCGGTCACCGTCCAGTACGCCAAGGAACTGCCCGACATTCAGATCAACGTCGTGTGCCCGGGCTTCACCGCGACCGACCTCAACAACTTCCGGGGCGTACGCACTGCATCGCAGGGCGCCGCGATCGCGGTCCGGCTGGCCACGCGGCCGGAAGGCACCGGCGGCTTCTACGAGGACGCGGGCCGCATTCCCTGGTGACGCTGACGCACCGTCTCGTAGAGGACGACGGTCGCCGCGGTGGCCGCGTTCAGTGAGCTGGCCGCCCCGGTGATCGGGATCCGCACGGTCACGTCGGCCGCCTCGCGCCAGCCCGCGCTCAGGCCGGTCGCCTCGTTGCCGATCAGCAGCACCCGCGGGCCGGTCAGGTCATAGTCGGCGACGTCGACCGAGCCGTGCTCGTCGGTCGCCACCAGCTCGACCGGCAGGCCACCGGCCCGCCACGACTCGACCCGGTCGAGCACCTCCCGGGTCGAGTCGGCACGGATCACCGGGAGGGCGAAGAGGGAACCGGTGCTCGCGCGTACGGCTTTGGGGTCGAAAGGGTCGGCAGCATGCCCGGCCACCACGACGGCCGAGGCGCCGAAGGCGTCGGCCGACCGCACCACCGTGCCGATGTTGCCGGGCGTGCTCGGTCGATCGAAGACGACGACCAGCAGGTGGGGGTCCAGCGCAAGATCATCCAGCGAGGTGGTGGGAAGACCGACGACGCCGACCAGCTCGGCTTCCTTACCGGCCAGCTCCTCGACCAGCTCGGCGGCCATTGCCACCGGCTGGGCGTCCACGGAAGCCAGCATCGAACGCGCCCACGCGGACAGCGACCGGCGATCGGGGTAGATGAGGGCGCGGATGTCCCACCCGTGCTCGGCCGCGAGTGTGAGAGGCCGCACACCCTGCACGAGGAACTCGCCGGCCCGGGTGCGCTTGGTCCGATTGGTCAACAGCGCCTGCCACTGCTGGAAACTCGCGTTCCGCGTCGTCACTCGCATCGTCCGGGGCACCGCAGGGACCTTACCGAACCGATTGCGCAGGGGTCACAATTGCTGTGCCGGGAGGTGTTGCCCATGCAAACTGGCGGCGTGGCTTTCACCCTGACGATCGACTGCGGTGGCGGCGGCATCAAGGGCTCGGTCCTCGACGAGGCCGGCACGATGCGCGCCCAGGCGATACGCGTCCCTACTCCGTATCCGCTCGCCCCCGACCTCTTCGTGAAGACCCTGGTGCAACTGGGCGAGCGACTGCCGACCGCCGACCGGGTCACCGTCGGCATGCCGGGCATGCTGCGGCACGGCGTGGTGGTGGCCACGCCGCATTATGTGACCCGCAGCGGGCCGCGCACCCGGGTCGACCCCGAACTGCTCGACGCGTGGACCGGGTTCGACGCCCGGACCGCGCTCGCCGAGGCGTTCGGCCTGCCGACCCTGGTGCTCAACGACGCCGAGGTGCACGGCGCCGGCGTGGTGGCGGGCACCGGCTGCGAACTCATGCTGACCCTCGGCACCGGCCTCGGCTGCGCCCTGTTCGACGGCGGCGTGCTGGCCCCGCACCTCGAGATGTCGCAGGCCCCGGTCCGCTGGGGCATGTCCTACGACACCTACATCGGCGAGCACGAACGCCGCCGCCTCGGCGACGCCCTCTGGTCGCGCCGGGTCCGCAACGTGGTCGAGGGCCTCCGGCCCGTCTTCCTGTGGGACCGGCTCTACCTGGGCGGCGGCAACTCCCGGCTGATCACCGCGACCCAGCTGGCCCGCATGGGCGACGACGTGGTGGTGGTGCCCAACACGGCCGGCATCGTCGGCGGCGTGCGCGCCTGGACCCTGGGCCCGAGCCGCTGACATGCGGCCCGGCGCGCTACTGCTCGACTTCGGGGGCGTCCTGGCCGACGCGCCCCCGCAGCGCTCCGCCCCGCCCGAGCTGGTGCTGCGCCTCTACAACCTGCTTCGCGGAAGGATGGCGCCCGGCCAGATCCAGCGGTCGCTCACCGAAGGTTCGGCCGAGTGGGCCCGCTGGCGGGACGAGGACTGGCCCGACGAGCTGACCCAGGCCGAGGTCTGGGAACGCTTCGTCATCGCCGACTGGCCCGCTTTCGACCAGGTCGCGGTGCGGGGTGCGGTCAAGAGCCTCAGCTACGAGTGGGCCTGGCGCAACAACTGGGCGCTGCGTCCCGGCATTGTGGACGCTCTTTCCACGGCCCGCGCCGAGGAGATCCCGCTGGCCGTGGTCAGCAACACGCTCTCCGGCGCCGCCCACCGCGACTTCCTGGCCAAGGCCGGCGTCGGCCACCTCTTCCAGGTGCAGATCTACAGCGACGAGGCCGGCGTCCGCAAACCCAACCCCCAGATGATCTGGTCAGCCACCGACGAGATGGCCATCGCCCCCCGCACCTGCTGGTTCGTCGGCGACAGCCGCCGCCGCGACATCCTCTGCGCCCGCCGCGCCGACGTCGCCCGCGCCATCCTCATGCCGTCCGCCCGCACGGCCGCCGAGGACCCCACCCGCTGGCCCCAGCCGGACGACATCGTCACCGACGGCCATGGCTTGGCGGCGTTGCTCGCTCACGCTTCTTAGAAGTACGCGTCGACCATCCGAACCGGGCCCGTCAGTCCGGCCTGCCTGCAACACCGGGCCGTAGGCCCGCGCCGGCCAGGTGGGCGCAGGCAGCTCCGGCCCGATCAGCGGGGCCGAACTGATCTGGGTGGACGCCAGTCGAAGACCCTCCGTGCTGAGCAGCCGACGGCGGGTCAGCACGTCGACCTTTTTGCGAACGCCGCCCTGGTGGTTACCGGCGGGTAATGCGAGAGTGAGGTGATGGACTACGACGTCGTGATCGTGGGGAGCGGGTTCGGGGGCAGCGTCAGTGCGCTGCGGCTGACCGAGAAGGGTTATCGGGTCGGGGTGCTCGAGGCCGGGCGACGATTCGGTCCGGACACGCTGCCGAAGACGTCGTGGGACGTACGCAATTTTCTGTGGGCGCCGCGGCTCGGGCTGAAGGGCATTCAGCGGATCACGCTGCTGAAGGATGTCGTGGTGCTGTCGGCGGCCGGAGTCGGTGGCGGGTCGCTGGTCTATGCGAACACGCTCTATCGGCCGCCGGCGGCGTTCTTCGCCGATCCGCGATGGGCGGGGATCACCGACTGGGCGGGCGAGCTGGAAGCGCACTACGACCAGGCGTCGCGGATGCTCGGGGTGACCGAGCAGCCGACGATGACGCCGTCCGACCTGGTCATCCGGCAGGTGGCGGAGGAGATGGGGGCCGGCGCGACGTTCCGCCGGACGCCGGTCGGGGTGTTCTTCGGCGAGCCGGGCAGGACCGTGGCCGATCCGTATTTCGGTGGGGCCGGCCCGGCCCGGACCGGGTGCACGGAATGCGGCGACTGCATGATCGGCTGCCGGGTGGGTGCCAAGAACCGGCTCGATCTGAACTATCTCTATCTGGCCGAGCGGGCCGGCGCGACCGTGCATCCGGAAACCGAGGTGACCGCGCTGCGGCCGGCCGCGGACGGGTGGGTGGTCGAAACGAAGCGGGGTCGTTTCACGGCCGGGCAGGTGATTCTCGCCGCGGGTGCGCTCGGGACGCAGCGGATTCTGCACGCGATGCGCGACACCGGTGTCCTGCCGCGGATCTCGGACCGGCTGGGTGCGTTGACGCGCACCAACTCGGAGGCTCTGCTCGGCGCCGAGGCGCGGTCGAGGCCGGCCCGGCCGTTCTCCGAGGGCGTGGCCATCACGTCGTCGTTCCATCCCGATGCGACCACGCATATCGAACCGGTGCGGTACGGACCCGGCAGCAACGCCATGGGGCTGCTGTCGACGTTGCTCGTCGACGGCGGCGGGCGGGTGCCGCGGCCGGTGAAATTCCTCGGGCAGGCGCTGCGCCATCCGTACGTTTTCGCGCGCTCGATGTCGGCGCGGCAGTGGAGTGAGCGAACCATCATCGCGCTCGTCATGCAGACGCTCGACAATTCGCTCACCGTGCGCCGAACCCGGCGCGGAAGACTAACCACCGGGCCGGGTCACGGTGATCCCAATCCGACGTGGATTCCGATCGGCCACGAGGTGGTGCGGCGGCTTGCCGAGAAGATTGACGGGTTTGCCGGCGGCACCGTCGGTGACGTGTTCGACATTCCGATGACCGCACATATTCTGGGCGGCGCGACGATCGGTGATTCACCCGGACGCGGAGTGGTCGACGCGTATCACCGCGTATTCGGCTACGACGGTTTGCACGTCGTCGACGGGTCGGCGGTGCCGGCGAATCTGGGTGTGAATCCGTCGTTGACCATCACCGCGCTCGCCGAGCGGGCGATGTCGCTGTGGCCGAACAAGGGTGACGCCGATCCGCGTCCGCCGGCGGGTGCGGAATACCGCCGCTCGGCGCCGGTGGCACCGAAAGCGCCGGCGGTTCCGGCGGGTGCGCCGGGCGCACTGCGTAATTGAAAATGGACGAACCGCCCCGGCACCGGAGAATCGGCGACGAGGCGGCTCGGGTCATCGGGGGCCGCGTCAGGCGGTCGTGCAGGTGGAACCGTTGAGGCTGAACGAGCCCGGCGCGGCGAAACTGCCGCTGTAGGTGCCCTGGAAGCCGAACGACGTGCTGCCCCCGGCCGGGATCGAGCCGTTGTAGGACAGGTTGCGGGCGGTGATCGCCCCGCTGGTGCCGGTTACCGTCGCGCTCCACGAACTGGTGATCGACTGTCCGCTCGGGAGGGTGAAGCCCAGGGTCCAGCCGTTGATCGGTGCGCTGCCGGTGTTGGCGACGGTGACGTTGGCGGTGTAGCCGCTGTTCCAGACGTTGGTTCCATAGCTGACCCGGCAGGCCGCGTTCCCGACCGGCGGCGTGGTGGGAGACGTGGTAGGAGGCGTGGTAGGAGGCGTAGTAGTGCCGCCCCCGCCACCGTTGATCGCGGCCGAGAAGTTGTTGACGGCCAGCCCGGTCCCGCCGATCCACGGCTCGAAACCGGCCTGGATGCTGGTCAGATACCACGAGTTGGTGACCGAGGTGTGGGTCTTCACGTTGTTGAGGAAGTCGAGGACGCTGAAGTTCCAGCTGCTGATCGGCGACGGCGCCACGTACGAGATGACCTGGTTGGACCCGTTGCCGCCCTGCCACACCTGCCAGGTGCGGCCGCCGATCGTGGCCGAGCCGATGACCGAGCCGATCGGCTGGATCGAGCCCTGCCGGTTGAACCAGATCATGACTTCCTGCTGGTTGACCCCGTCCTTCCTGGGCGTCGGGTCGAGCCAGATGTCGTACGACGCGTCGTAGGTCGCCCCGGACACGAACGTGTAGTCGATGCTGCTGGTCGCGCTGCTGATGGCGCCGAGCTGCATCGGTAGCACGGTTCCGGGCGAGCAGTTCGTGTAGTGGCATCCGTAGTAGACCGCCGGGTAGGACACCGGGGCACCGCTCGTGCTGCCGGTGCCCTGCTGGCTGGCGATCGAGAAGCCGGTCGAGGTCACGTTGATGCACTGCTGGGCCGAGGTACCCCAGCGGTTGTTCATGACCACGTAGCGGCCGCCGATGGTGGTCGAGCCGTACTGATCGCAGATCTGCGTGTCGGCGCCGGCCGGACCGGCCACGGCGAACGCGGTGAGGGAGGCGGCGGCGAGAAGCCCGGCCGCCGCCAGGGCGCGGATGGCACGTCGCATGTTCCGTGCTCCAGGTGGGGGAGTGGGGATGCTGTGGGAGCGCTCCCACAGCACGTTACAGCACATTGACGAGCCTGAAAAGTATGTGACATCGATGAACTCCGACGGGTGCGGCCGCCGGCGCCCCGGAAAATCCGGCCCTAATTGCGACATGCGGAAGGCGCAATTTGCACTGTGATCAGGCACGCGACAGAATGAAAGAGGTATCGGAGATTCGCGGTCGCGTGCCGCGGACGCATAGTCGTCAGTAAAATGACATCGCTGTAGGAGCGGGCACACCATGGCCAAGCAGGTAATAACCCTTCTGACCGACGATCTCGACGGCGGGGAGGCCGACCGCACCGTCGAGTTCGGACTCGACGGTGTGAACTACACAATCGATCTCTCCGAGAAGAATGCCGGCAAGCTGCGTAAGGCGCTGGACCCGTTCCTGAACGCGGCGACCCGCGTCGGACGCAGCCCGGTGGCTTCGCCGCTCGCCCGGCGGAACGGGGCGAGCGCGGGCGGCCGCGCGAGCCGCGACGAAAACCAGGCGATTCGCGAGTGGGCCAACAAGAACGGTCACCCGGTCTCCGAGCGCGGCCGCATCCCGAGCCACATCGTCGAGGCGTACCACGGCCGGCGATAGGTTCGTCCCAGCGTCGGGAAATGCGGCGTCGCCGGTAACGGCGGCGCCGCTTTCGGTGAAAGGGGATCGCCCATGTCGGTCGTAATCGTCACCGGTGCGTCGAGCGGAATCGGGCGGGCGACCGCGATCCGGCTGGCCCGCTCCGGACACACCGTCGTGCTCGCCGCCCGCAGCGCGGACGACCTCGCCGCGGTGGCGGCGGAGATCACGGCGGCCGGTGGTTCGGCGGTCACGGTCCCCACCGACGTCCGCGACGCGTCCGCGACCGCCGCCTTGATCGAGCAGGCCGCCGGTCTGACCGGCCGGCTGGACGGCCTGGTGAACAACGCCGGGGTGGGCGGCGCGACCTCGATCCTGGCCGAGGACGCCGACGTCGCCCAGGTGGTCGAGGTGAACCTGCTCGGCCCGATCCGCCTGATGCGGCAGGTCGTGCCGATCATGCGGGAGCAGCGGTCCGGCTCGATCGTCAACATCGGCTCG
>DASWRZ010000389.1:0-41509 GCA_036402935.1 Actinoplanes sp. | reverse complement strand
CTGGCCGGCCTCGGGGTGGACGCGCTCTGGTTCAGCCCCTGGTACGCGTCCCCCCAGGCCGACGGCGGCTACGACGTCGCCGACTACCGCCGGATCGAACCGGCTCTGGGCACCCTCGCGCAGGCGGAGGCGCTGATCCGGGAGGCGCACGAACTAGGACTACGGATCATCGTCGACGTCGTCCCCAACCACGTCTCCGATCGGCACGCCTGGTTTCAGGAAGCCCTGGCAGCGGGGCCCGGGGCCGAGGCGCGTGAGCTCTTCTGGTTCCGGCCCGGCCGTGGGGATCTTCCGCCCAACGACTGGCCGTCGGTGTTCGGCGGCCCGGCGTGGACCAGGGTCGCCGACGGCGAGTGGTACCTGCACCTGTTCGCCTCCGAGCAGCCCGACCTGAACTGGAACAACTCGAAGGTCCGCGAGGAGCACGAGAGCGTGCTGCGGTTCTGGTTCGAGCGGGGCGCCGACGGCGTACGGATCGACTCCGCGACGATGCCGGCCAAAGATCCCGCGTTGCCGGAGTTCTCTCCCGAGGGGCCACACCCCTACCTCGATCGCGACGAGGTGCACGACATCTACCGGTCGTGGCGTGCGATCGCCGAAGGCTTCACGCCGCCGCGGGCGCTGATCGGCGAGGTCTGGCTGGCCGATCCGGCCCGCTTCGCCAACTATCTGCGGCCGGACGAGATGCACGCGGCGTTCAATTTCGACTACCTGAACAGCCCGTGGGACCCGGCCGTGCTTCGCCGGGTCATCGACGCCACGCTCGACGCGCACGCCTCGGTCGGCGCCGCACCGACCTGGGTACTGTCCAATCACGACGTCACCCGGCACGTCACTCGGCTCGGACGGGCCGATTCGTCCTTCGGCAACGGTCCGCGCCAACACGGCACTCCTACCGACCTCGCGCTCGGGACAAGGCGGGCCCGGGCGGCGTTGCTGCTCGCGCTGGCCCTGCCGGGCGGCCACTATCTCTATCAGGGCGAGGAGCTGGGCCTTTGGGAAGTGGAAGACATTCCTTCGTCTTCCCGACAAGACCCCATGTTTCACCGTACGGGCGGGGCCGACATCGGGCGGGACGGCTGCCGGGTGCCACTCCCCTGGTCCGGGACTCGGCCGCCGTTCGGTTTCAGTCCGTCCGGCGCCCGGGCCGAGCCATGGCTGCCGCAACCTGCCGAGTGGGCCGACCACACGGTCGAGGCGCAGGATGGCCGGCCTGATTCGATGTTGTCGCTCTATCGGACCGCGCTGCGCCTGCGTCGCGGTCTGCACCCCGAGTCCTTCCGATGGCTGCCGAGCGAGGACGGGGTGCTCGCGTTCGAGCGGGCCGACGGGTTCCGCTGTATCGCCAACCTGTCGGCGTCGGCCGCCCCCCTGCCGTCCGGCTTCTCACCGGTTTTGACCTCGTCACGCGCGACGGCCGACCTCCCGCCCGACACCACCGTCTGGCTCCAGCCCGCCGACTGACCGGAGGAACCTCATGTCTCGACGACTCTCCGAGGTGGCCCGGCGCGTCGGCGTCAGCCAGGCGACGGTCAGCCGCGTCCTCAACGACAAGCAGGGGGTCTCCGACACCACCCGGCAGGCGGTGCTCACCGCCCTCGACGTCCTCGGCTACGAGCGGCCGACCCAGCTGCGCGGCGTCCGGGCCCGCCTCGTCGGGCTGGTCATGCCCGAACTCCAGAATCCGATCTTCCCGGCCCTGGCCGAGGTCGCCGGCGGCGCGCTGGTCCAGCTCGGGTTCACGCCTGTGCTGTGTACCCGTACCGCCGGCGGCCTGACCGAGGCGGAGTACGTGTCGATGCTGCTCGACCAGCAGGTCTCCGGGGTCATCTTCTGCGGCGGGCTCAGCCCGGAGGAGAACGCGACCCTGCTGCTGCGCCGGGTGCCGGTCGTCCTGCTCAACGCCGCGGTCGACTACGCCGCCGGCTTCCCGCAGGTCTCCACCGACGACGCGGCCGCGGTGCAGCAGGCGTGGGCGCACCTGGCCGCGCTCGGCCACAAGCGGATCGGTCTGCTGGTCGGCCCGGCCGATCACGCCCCGTCCCGCCGCAAGATCGAGACCTTCCGGAGGCTGGCGCCGGACAGCCCGATCGGGCACGCCCTCTTCTCCTTCGAGGGCGGCCAGGCCACCGCCACCGACATGCTCGCCACCGGCATCACCGGCCTGATCTGCGGCAGCGACGTCCTCGCCCTCGGCGCGATCCGAGCGGCCCGCCGAACCGGCCGGAGCGTCCCCGGTGACCTGTCGGTGGTGGGCTACGACGACTCGGCGTTCATGAACTACACCGATCCGCCCCTGACCACGCTGCGCCAACCCATCGACGCGATGTCCCGCGCGGCCGTCACCCTGCTCACCAACCAGATCACCGGCGAAAGTCCTACACCTAAGGAGTTGCTGCACGAACCCGAACTGGTGGTCCGGAACTCAACGGCCCCGCGGATCTAGTGTCGTCATCCGGCAATTGTCGCCTCGCGTCATGAGGGGCGGATCAGCGCCCCGTCCTCAGTTCTGGGCGTCGGTGGTTTTCAGGCGGTACACGCGCTGGGCGTTGCCGCCGAAGATCTGCGCGAGTTCGGCCGGGCTCGCGGGCGGCAGCGCGGCGGTCAGGCCGGACACGATGTCGTGGTACGAGCCGGCGAGCAGGCATACCGGCCAGTCGGAACCGAACAGCAGACGTTCGGGACCGAACCAGCGTACGACCTGGTCGACAAAGGGCCGGAGGTCGCCGGGCGTCCAGGAAGTCCAGTTCGCCTCGGTCACCATGCCGGAGAGCTTGACCGACACGTTCGGCGCCGCGGCGAGCGCCGGCATGCGTTGCGTCCAGAGATCGTCGTGGCCGTCCGCGATGCGTGGCTTGGCGATGTGGTCGAGGACGAACTGCAGGTCGGGGAAGTTCCGAACGGTGTCGGTAGCGGCCGGTAGTTCGCGGGCCCGCACCAGAAGGTCGTAGGCGAGCCCGCGTCGCTGCACGGCGGCGAGCCCGCGCCGCACGTCGGCGCGGCGAAGCCAGTCCGGGTCGGGCTCGTCGTGCACCTGGTGCCGGATGCCGATCAGCCATCGGCCGGCCGGCCCGTCGAGCAAGGCGTCGAGGTCGTCGTCGACGGCGGGCGAGGTCAGGTCGACCCAGCCGACCACGCCGTGGACGAAGTCGACGGCGGCCGCGAGCTCCAGGAATTCCCGCGTCTCGCCCGGGCTGGACAGCGTCTGGACCAGGACGGTGCCGTCGATGTTCGCCTCGCCGGCCGGTCCCCGCAGGTCATCCGGGGTGAACGCACGGCGTACCGGATCCATGGCTTCGCCGGCCATCCACGGATAGGAATAACGGGCCGGGTCCCAGAAGTGGTGGTGCGCGTCGATGCGCGGGATGGCACTGGTCACGATGGGTGCTCCTCACTCCGGCGTCGGGACGTCGTCGTCCAGCAGCCCGTCGCGCCGGAGATCGGCCCAGAGTTGCGGCGGGATCTCGACGTCGAACAGCGACAGGTCCGTCTGGAGTTCGTCGAGGGTGCGCGGTCCCACCAACACGGTGCAGACGCGCGGGTGCGCGAGCGGGAACTGCAGCGCTGCCGCCGCGAGGGGTACGTCGTATTTACGGCAGACCGCCTGGATTGCCGACGCCTTGGCGAGAATGTCGTCGTCGGCGGCCCGGTAGTCGAAGTGTGCGCCGGGGGCCGGGTCGACCAGAATTCCGCTGTTGAGGACGCCGCCGATCACGACCGACACGCCACGTTGCTCGCACAGCGGCATCAGGTCGCTCATCGCGCTCTGGTCCAGCAAGGTGTATCGGCCGGCGAGGAGCACGAGGTCGAGGTCGCAGGCCCGGACGAGCTCGGCGAGCGGGCGGGAGTTGTTCATGCCGGCACCGATCGCCCGCACCATGTCCTCGGACCGCAGATCATCCAGGGCGCGGTACCCGGAGGAAGCCGCTTCCGCGAGGTGATCGTCCGGGTCGTGCAGGTGCAGGACGTCGACTCGATCGATGTCCAGGCGCTGCAGGCTCTCCTCGACGGAGCGCCGGATGCCGTCGTAGCTGAAGTCCCACATCGGGCCCGCGGACGGGACGTCGAGGTAGTAGGGGATGCCGTCGACGTATTGGCTCTCGTCGCGCGGGGCGCCCTCGCGGAGCAGCCGTCCTACTTTGGTGGAGACGATCAAGTTCTCCCGAGGCGTCGTCGCGATCGCCCGGCCGACCCGCTGCTCCGCCAGACCGTGCCCGTAGAGCGGGGCAGTATCGAGATATCGGACGCCGTCGGCGAGCGCTTGTTCGATCACGACGACCGCATCGTCGTCGCTGATCGCCTGTTGGAAGTTGCCCAGAACCGCGGTTCCCAGACCGACTCGGGGGGCGAAGAGGTCGGTCCGGCCGATCCTGACCGGTGCGGCTGAGGTGATCATGGGTCTGCTCCGTCGGTCGCCGGCTAGTCCTGCGTCGTTGTCGTGCCTACGCCCTTGACCTGCCACTTCTGCCGGGCCTGTTCGGTGATGGTGGTGGACGCGCCGGGGGCCTGGGGACGCTCGACGAAACCGTCCTGCACGATGCTCGGATTTTCGAACACCTGCTGAGTCCAGGGAATGAACTCGGCCAACGGCGGGCTCTCCGACGGCACGGTACCGACCAGGTGCTGGTGCACCTGCATCATGTCGCCGGCATGCGGGACGAGGCGGAGTCCGCTGGCCGCCGCGTGGTGGGCGACCTGCAGCCATTCCGTCACGCCGCCGACCCGGGTCACGTCGACCTGCACCACCCGCAACGCGTCGGCGGCGATGATGACGCTTCCCTCATCACCGGGCGCCAAGTCGGCTCGCGACGGGGACAGCAGACCCAGCGCGTTGTCTGACATTTCGGATACCACCTCGGGGTCCCCTGTCTGCGCGGCGGTTCGTACCGGCTTTCGTCGAACACATTCAGACACGGCCGGGCCCGGGCGACAACGCCATATGACGAATGTAGGGGTTACGTACTACGAATACCCGCATACCAGATAGACCGGCGCCGGCCTGATAGCGTCCTGATCCGCGCCCCGCCGTCGGCCGATGCGGACGCCTTATCCTCGACGGCGGACCAGCGTCGCACGCGGAGGAGGCAGCCGGGATGGACATCGAGCTGGCCTGGCTTCGTACCTGGATCGAGGTGGTCGATTCCGGGGGCTTCGCCCGTGCGGCCGCTCGGCTGCACGTGTCGCAGCCCCGCGTGTCGGCGCGGGTGGCCAGCCTCGAGCACGCCCTGGGCTGCGTCCTGATCGAGCGCCGCATCCGCCCCCTCGCCCTGACCGACGAGGGCAAACGCCTGCTGCCGAGGGCCCGCATGATCGTCACCGAGGTCGACGACACGGTCTCCGATCTGCGGGCGACGGCCGGCTCGTTCACGGGAAAGCTGGCCATCGCCAGCTTTGCCAGCGCGAGCTCGGAGTTCCTGCCGGCCATCCTGCGGAGGCTGCGTACGGCGAATCCGCTCCTCGAGCTGGCGGTGCTGGACGGCGACGTTCAGGTCATCGAATCGGCTCTCGCGGAGCGGCGGGCCGCCGTCGCACTGCGTCCCCTACGCCCCGAGCCCACCGACCAGGCGCTGGTCTGCCGCGGCATCTGGCGGGAACCGTTCGTCGTCCTGGCGCCGCCCGGCCATCCGGTGCTGAGCAACGACTCGGTGACTCTCGAGGACATCGCGGCCTACCCGGTCATCACGATCGGTGATCCGCTCGGCGACCCGAGTCTGGGTTACGAGGCGTGGTGGGCCATGCGGTCCAGCCGCATCGAGCCGGCCGCGGGCGTCGTCTCCCACCAGCCGACCACGCTCGCCGCGATGGTCCGCGAGGGACACGGCATAGGTCTGTTGAACAGTCTGGCGGCCGCCATGGTGCGCACCGACGGCCTGGAGATCCGTAACGTGACGAACCGGCACCTCTATCGCGACGTCGGCCTGTGGTGGCACGGCGAGCGGCCGCTCAGCCGGGCCGCGCAGGCGTTCGCCGATCTGGTCCTGCACAGCGACCGGCCGGACGGAACAATACCGATCCCGACCGACTGACCTCACCTATTCGCCAGGCGAATACACCGCATCCGATATGCGGCGTTGCCATGGGCAGCACGATCATGTCTGAATGTCTACGAGGTTACGGCCACGATACACGATGACGCCGATCGCTTATGCCGCATCGCGCCGATAACGGTATGACACCCGCGGCAATTCCCGTAACAGGTGGAGCAATGGACAGTGCAGAACCTTACGCAGCCCCGCTCATCGGTTCCCGTCCGCATCGGGCCGGCCGAAGTCCGGCCCATCGCGGCGACTGGCGGGTCGCCTTGGTTCTCATCATTCCGGCCGCGGCCGGATTCCTTGTCTTCGCCGCCTATCCGGCATTGCGCGGGATCTATCTCAGCTTCACCGACTTCCGGATCCTGACTCCGCCGACCTGGTCCGGACTCGCGAATTACCGCCATTTGCTGACGGACAGCGTGTTCTGGAACTCGCTGTGGGTGACGGCCTACTACGTGGTACTCACCGTCGTCGTCGGGATGGCCGTCTCCCTCGCGTCGGCCGTGATCCTGCACCGGTTGACCCGGTCGACCGTCCTTCGCGGCCTCGTGCTCCTGCCGTTCCTGATCTCCGGCGTGGTCGCGGCGCTCGTCTGGCAATGGATGCTGGATCCCGGGCTCGGCATCGTCAATGTCGTCGTCAAAGCCGTGATCGGCCACGACATCCTGTTCCTCGGCTCGCAGAACTGGGTCGCTCCCTCGCTCGCCTTCATCGGCATCTGGAAGTCGATGGGATACAACGCCATCCTGATCTTCGCGGGTCTCCAGACGATCCCCGGTGAAATCTATGAGGCGGGCCGGCTGGACGGCGCCGGCGAGGTGCGGATATTCGCGCGCCTCACCCTGCCACTGCTCCGGCCGATCATGGCGATGGTCGTCATCCTCACCGTCATCAGTTCCTTCCAGGTCTTCGACCTCGTCGCGGTGACCACCAAGGGAGGACCGGCCAACGCGTCGAACGTCTTGCCGCTCTACATCTATGAGACAGGGTTCAGCGAATTCGACTTCGGTTACGCGCTCACCATGTCCACCGCCCTGTTCGTCATGTTGCTGGCGATCACATTCCTGCAGATGCGCCTGCTGCGGGCCGACGAGTCGGACACGAACTGAGGCCAACGATGACAAGCAGCGTCCTCCAGGAGACCGGGAAGACGACGAGGCCACTCCACTCGGGACGCCGGCAGCGGTCACGCCGGCTCCCGATCGGCAAAGCCGTCGCCTGGACCTATCTGATTCTCTTTCTTCTCGTGACGATCTTCCCGTTCTACTGGATCGTCCGGACCGCACTCTCCAACAACTACGCACTGACCCGGCATCCGTCCTCGCTGCTCCCGGTCGGCTTCACCCTCGGACCCTTCGCCCGGGTCCTCGGCCTGGCGAGCCGGGCGCAGGCGGTGGCCGAGGGCGGCTCAGGCGCCTCCATCGACCTCGGGCTCTACGTACGCAATTCCGTCATCTATGCGACGTCGCTGACTGTCCTCGTGGTCTGCTGCTCGCTCCTCGCTGCCTACGCGTTCGCCCGCCTGCAGTGGAGGGGGCGGAACCTGGTCTTCGCCATCTTCCTGGGCGCCCTCATGATCCCCGGCATCATGACGCTGTTGCCGAACTTCGTCCTCATCCACGACCTCGGCCTCACCAACACCTTCGCCGGACTCATTCTGCCCGGCGCGCTCTTCTCGGCGTTCAACATCTTCTTTCTGCGACAGTTCATGCTCGGACTCTCCACCGAAATCGAGGATGCCGCCCTCATCGACGGCCTCGGCCCGTTCCGCCTGCTCCTGCGGATCACCATTCCGATGACGCAGGGGCCGCTGACCACCCTCTCGCTGCTGACCTTCATCAACGCCTGGAACGACTATTTCTGGCCGCTGATGGCCGCCGGCGATCCCGCCGTACGGCCGCTGACCGTCGCGCTCGGCGTCTTCCAGCAGGCGTCTCCCCAGACTCAGCCCGACTTTGCCGGACTCATGGCGGCCACGCTGGTCGCCGCCTTCCCCATGCTCATTCTCTTCATGATCTTCGGCAAGCGCATCGTCAACTCCATCGGCTTCACCGGAATCCGGTAGGCCCGGAATCCGGTAGACCCAGCCCATCCGGGCGGAATGGGAAAGAGGAATACCGTGAGAACAAAACGACTCGCATCCCTTGTCGCGCTCGCCGCGGTAGTCAGCGCATCGGCCGGTTGCGGAGGCGCCGCCGGCGACTCGGGCCAGAATGTCACGGTCAACTGGTGGACCTGGGATCCGAACCAGGCCGTCGCCTATGAGCAGTGCCGGCCCGGTTTCGAGAAGGCCAACCCCGACATCAAAGTCAAGATCTCGCAGTACCAGGTCAGCGACTACTTCACGAAGCTGACGGCCGGCTTCGTCTCCGACGACGCCCCCGACGCCTTCATGAACAGCGTGACCTATCTGCAGTCGTACGCGAGTCAGGGACAACTGGCGCCGCTGGACAAGTACATCTCCCGTGACAAGATCGACATGGCGCGGTACTCCATCGGCGCCGGCGCCTGGAAATACCAGGACGGCAAGCAGTACGCGCTGCCGATGGACTGGGCGACGGGAGTGCTCTATTACAACCAGGACCTCCTCGCCAAGGCCGGCTACACCCCGGCGGACGTCGGCGCGCTGACCTGGAGTGCGGACGGCGGCGGGACGTTCTGGAAGATGATCGAACACCTCGCCGTCGACAAGAACGGTGTCCGCGGCGACGAGGCCGGATTCCGCGCCGCCGATGTGAAGACCTACGGCGTCGGGAACCTCGAGTCGACCGGCGACCCGTTCGGGCAGAATGCCTGGGGATGGCTCCTGCCCAACGACGGCATCAACATTCCGGACGCCAACCAGTGGCCGACCGTCTTCAACTACGCGGACCCCGACGTCGTGAAGTCCCTGCAACTGGTACGCAGCTTGACCAACGACGGCTTCGCGCCGAAGCTCAACCAGTTCACCACGGCCGACACCCAGCAACTGGGCTCCGGGAGCGTCGCGATGTCCCTCGGCGGTACCTGGGAAGCGAGCACGTTCGCCACGCTGCCGAACATCAAGGTGGGCGTGGCACCGATTCCGGCCGGCTCGGCCGGCAAGCGGGCGCTGATGACCAACTCCAACGGGAACAACATGTGGGCGGGGAGCAAGCACGCCGAACAGACGTGGAAGTGGATCTCGTATCAGGAAAGCGAGGCTTGTCAGACGACGGCCGCCGAGTACAACGGGTCGTTCTTCCCGTCTATCAGCGCTTCGATGGACGCCCTGTCCAAGCAACAGGCCGCCAAGGGCGCCGACTTCTCGGTCTTCGCCGATTATCTGAAGAACGGTGAACTGTTCCCGTGCCCGGTCTACAACAACGGAGCAGCGTTGACCAACGCGATGGTGCCGCAGTTCGAGGCGTACTTCACGAACAAGGCCGACGAGAGCATCTTCCCGAAGATGCAGGCACAGAGCAAAACGCTCCTCGCCAAGCCCTAGCAGCCCACCACCGCCGAGACGAAGGATACGGATGCTCACCGCCTCCGGCGCATTGCCGCCACCTACCGCGCCCCGACCGGCCGGGACAATCCGCTACCACGATCCGGCCGCACGCTGGTTCGAGGCGCTGCCGATCGGGAACGGCCGGCTCGGCGGCATGGTGTACGGCGGAACCTCGACCGAACGCATAGACCTGTCCGAATCGACCGCGTGGTCCGGGGCGCCCTCGACCGCCGACGTGAACCCCGCCGCCCGGCAGCAGCTGCCCGCGATTCGCCGGCTGCTCTTCGCCGGTCGCCATGCCGAGGCGCAGCAACTGGCCGGCGAGAGCCTGCCCGCAACAATGGCGTCGTTCGGAACGAACCTGCCCCTGCCCCCGGTCCGGCTCGACTTCGCCGGCGGCGGACCCGTCGAGGGCTACCGCCGGACCCTCGACCTGGACACCGGGACCGTGTCCGTCGCGTACGGGCGCGACGGCGTGCGATTCACCCGCGAGGTGTTGTGCTCGAACCCGCACGGCGTCATCGCCCTGCGAGTCACGGCGGACCGTCCGGGTGCGGTCGGCTTCACCCTCGGCCTCGGCGCGGCGGTGGTACCGGGCACGACCACCGGGACGAGCACCGGGCTCGCGTTCAGTGGTCACGCCTTCGAGTCGCTGCACAGCAACGGGCGCCAGGGCACGGCGCTCGAGATCCGCATCCAGGTCGAGGCCGACGGCGGAACCGTCCACCGACGACCGCAGGCGTACGAGGTGACCGGCGCGGATTCCGCCACCGTTCTCATCAGTGTCGGTACCGACTGGGCCGGCGACGATCCGGTCGCCCGTGCGGGCACGCTGATCGCCGCGGCCTCCGCGGCCGGATACGAGGCGGTCCGGGCGGCCCACGTCACCGACCACGGGACACTCATGCGGCGGGTCTCGATCGACCTGGGATCGGCGCCGGACGGCGGCGAGCGTCCCACCGACGTACGGCGGGAAAGCCTTGCCCGCGGCAGGCGGGACGATGATCTCATTGCTCTGTATTTCCAATATGGACGATATTTGACCGTCGCCGGATCACGTGCGGACTCCCCGCTGCCGCTCGCCCTGCAGGGCCTCTGGAACGACGGTCTCGCCAGCAGCGCGTCGTGGACCAACGACTTCCATCTCGACGTGAACACCCAGCAGAACTACTGGGCCGCGGAGCCGACCAATCTGGCCGACTGTCACGAGCCGCTCTTCCGGCTCATCCGGGGCATCGCCGAGGCCGGCCGGGACACGGCCGGTCAGATGTACGGGGCACCCGGTTGGGTCGCGCACACGGTGACCAACGCGTGGGGCTTCACCGCTCCCGGCAACGGCCTGGGCTGGGGACTCAACGTCACGGGCGGAGCATGGATCGCGCTCCAGCTGTGGGAGCACTACGAATACGGCCGCGACGAACGGTTCCTCCGGGAGCAGGTCTACCCGGTGTTCCGTGAGGCCTCCGCATTCCTGCTCTCCTACCTGGTCGCGGAGCCGGACCACGGCTGGCTCGTCGCCGGGCCGTCGGAGTCACCGGAAAACTGGTACATCGCCCCGGACGGCGCGCACTGCTCGATCGCCATGGGCAATACCGTCGACCGTGTCTTCGCCGAGGCGACCCTGCGCATCTGCGCGGAGGCCGCCGAGATACTCGGCGTGGACGAACCGCTGCGGGCACAGATAACGGCGGCCCGCGCGCAGCTGCCGCCCTTTCAGATCGGCCGGCACGGCCAGCTTCAAGAATGGCTCCACGACTTCGAGGAGGCGGACCCGGCACATCGCCACACCTCCCATCTCGGCGCGCTGTTCCCGGAAAAGCAGATCACGCCGCGCGCCACACCTGAGCTCGCCCGGGCCGCCGAGGTCACGATCGAACGACGGCAGAAGGCTTCGGGGTGGGAACAGACGGAATGGGTCGAGGCGGACTTCACGGTCTACTACGCCCGGCTCCTGGACGGCGACCGGGCACTCACCCACCTCATCAGCCTGATCACCGACGCCAGCGAGGCGAACCTGATGAGCTACTCGGCCGGCGGGGTCGCCGGCGCGGCCCAGAACATCTATTCCTTCGACGGCAACGCGGGCGGCACCGCCGGCATCGCCGAGATGCTGCTCCAGTCGGACGGCGAGGAGATCGAGATCCTTCCGGCCCTGCCCTCGGCCTGGCGCGACGGTGAGATCCAGGGGTTGCGCGCACGAGGCGGCTTCACCGTCGACATCGCGTGGCGGGACGGCCGGCTCGACCATGCGCGGATACACGCGACGAGAGCGGCGGCGCATCGGGTGCGCTACGGCGACGAGACGATCGATCTGGCGCTCGACCGGGGCAGCGTGATCGTGGTCCGGCGGAGCTCCGCTGTCCAGGACGCACTCGAGCGCGCCCTGGACACCGGAAACTCCCCGGCCGGAAACGGAACCGGGTGAGCGCTCAGGCGAGAATGTCGAACTCCTCCCAGGGCCCGACCGCGGTGCGGTTGGCGATCAGCGGCTGGCTGCCGGCCGACTCCGCGGTCACGATCTGGTTGTTGGCGTGCGCCCGGAAGCTGGTGCTGCCGTCGCTGTTGTAGATCAGGCCGAACTCCTGCGCCGGGCCGATCGCCGTGCTGTCGGCGATCAACGACGACGTGCCGCCGTTCGGGGCGTCGACGTACCGGCTGTCGGCGTGGGCGCGGAGGCTGACGCTGCCGTCGGCGTTGTCGATGAGATCGAACGTCTCCCAGGCGTCGACGACGACCCGGTTGGCGATCAGCGGCTGGGCACCGGCCGATTCCGCGGTCACGATCTGCCCGTTCGCGTGGGCGCGCAGGCCGATCGTCGCGGCGGAGAGGCGCCACTTCTGGTTGGTGCCGCTCCCGCAGGTCCAGAGCCGCAGATCCTGGGCGTTGCCGGGGTCGGCGTCCAGGCAGAGGTGGGAGTCGACGCCGCGGATCGTCCCGTCCGAGAAGAAGAGCCACTGCTGATTGGTGCCGCCCAGGCAGTCATGGATGTTGACATGGGTGCCGTTGGTCTTGCCGAAACCGAAGGCGTCCAGACACTTCGCGCCACTGTAGACGGTGATTTCCTTGTTGGCCTGTCTGGTCCACTGCTGGTTACCGCCGTTCATACAGGCCTTGACCTGAACCTGTGTTTCGTTGGCCGGGGACGAGTTGGGGACGTCGAGGCACGCGTTGTAGCCGACGTTCCGCAGCTCGGTGGTGGCCGAGCCGAGCCCTCCCCAGGCGTACTCGAGGCGGTCGACGGCGGTGGTGTCGGGGATCCACAGCGGCACGTTGTCGGTGCTGCCGTCGTACGCGCTGTCGAGCCGCAGGATGTTCAGCGTGTCGTGGTCCGGGGTCGAGGTCCGGCCGCCGATGACGTGGCACCAGATCGCACCCAGGTGGTACTGGCGGACGACGTCGGTGAGGGCGCGCAGGAACGCGACTTCCTTGTCGGTCGTGGCAGTGGGGGTGGCGTTGAAGTCGGTGCCGGTGTCCGCCGACGCGCCGAACTCCTCGATGACCGTCCGTGAGGAGCAGTTGCCCATGTCGGTCGTGAGGTCGGTGACCCACTGGGCGTAGGTCCGCGAACCGTACGGGAACGCATAGCGGTGCATGGCGAGGTAGACCCCGTTGAAGCGGGCGTCGTTGCAGAGCGGCCGCAGGTCACTTCCCCAGCCGCCGCCGTCGAGCTGGGCGCCCTCGATGAACAGCCGGTTGCCGGGTACGCCGGCCGCGTTCTCGCGGGCGATCCAGGTGGCGGCGAAGTCGAGCCACTGGCTGGTGGTGAACCCGATCGGCTCGTTGATCGGGTCGAAGTAGACCAGTGGGTTGGACAGGTAGTGGGCGGTGACCGTGTCCCACATCTGGTTCCAGGTGGCGACGAAGCTCGGGGGCACCATGTTGGTGCCGTCCTGCGCCCAGTAGCACAGGATGACCTTGAAGCCCCGGGCGGTGGCCGCGTCGATGACGCCGTAGTAGGTGTTCCAGTTCGCGGTGGCGGGGTTCATCGGCAGCCGGACGGTGTTGGCGCCCAGTTGGCTCTGGAACGTACCGAACATGGCGTCGGCCTTGCTCCGGGCGGCGTTGTAGTCGTCGTTCGCCGACAACCCCTGCAGGACGAGCCGGTCGGGGGTGAAGTTGTCGCCCAGGCGGGACCAGTGCACGCCATGGAACTGGCTGGGGTCGAGGCCGGCGGCAGCCGCGGCCGGCGCGGCGCCGGACACCGCGATCAGCGCGCCCGACGCCAGCGCGGTGAGCGCGGCCAGCGCCCAGGACAGCGCGCGGCGTTGGAGATCGGGGATGAGGGTAGCGGGACGGGTGCGAGCCATAGTTTTCCTTTCCAGCTCGGCAGCCGATAACGGCCAGTCGTGGATCGGATGGTCGGCAACGTGACGTTAACCAGCCAGAAATGAAAACTATCGATGGTCCGCGGATGCGTCGATCGTGTCTTTCGGAACTCGTCGATCTGTCTGGCGAATAGCCGTGGGCGCCGGCCTAAACGCGATCAGATCGTCGTCTCCGCCAATGCAGGAGCCCGTCCACCGAAGCGGCCAGGAAGATGAACGAACCGGTGACTATCTGCTGGTCGTAACTTTGCAGGCCGAGAAGGCTCATCCCGTTGGAGAGAAATCCCAGAAAAAGCACACCGATGCCGGTACGCAGCAGGCTGCCACGACCGCCGGACAGGCGGGTGCCACCCAGAACGACGGCGCCGACGACGTTGAGCAGCAGCGGGCTGCCCATGCCGGCACCCGCACCGGCGAGCCCCGAGGTCAACACCATGCCCGCGATCGCCGAGAAGAGGCCGGCGATCACATAGACGCTGGTCGTCGTGCCCACCACATTGACGCCGCTGATCCGCGCGACCTCGACATTGGCTCCCACGTGCACCACGCGACGGCCCCAGGCGCTGCGCGTCAGCACGATCTGCGCTATCACATAGAGCACCACGGCGAGCCACACCGCAAACGGAATGCCGCCGGGACCGTCGATGCTGAAGCGGACGAAACCGACCGGGACCGGTGCGATCGTCCGGCCGTGGCTGAGCAGGGTGGTGCCGCCGCTCACGACGTACAACGCGGCGAGCGTCACGGCGAACGGCACGACATGGAGTCTCGCCACGACGAACCCGACCACCAAACCGATGAGGGTGCCGGCGAGCAACCCCGCGGCGATGCCGAACGGGAGGTTGCCGCTGCGGGTGATGATCCACGCGCCGGCGACCCCGGCGGCGCCGATCACGCTGCCGGTCGACAGGTCGATCCCGCCGGTCAGGATCACGAACGTCGCGCCGATCGCCGCGATGGCGACGACCGCCGACTGGCTCAGCACGTTGATCAGATTCGAGGACGTCAGGAAGCCGTCGGTCATGGCGCTCAGCACGACGATCAGCACGAGGAGGGCGGGCAGCATCGCAAGATCCGCGAACCAGCCGAGACGGCGGACCCGATCGCGCAGCCGGCCCGCCCGGGCCGGTCGCGCGGTCATGGCGTCGGACCTTGCCGTGGAGGGCTCCGCAGCGGGGCCCTGCACGCGAGTGGGCTCAGGACGCACAGCCCCATACCTGCGAGCTGGTCGTGGCGAAGTTGGCCTGGTTCAGAGTCAGGCCCTTGGCCTGGACGGTCTTCGGACTGACCGGCCGGCCGGCCAGCGCCGCGGTGATCGCGGCGACGGACTGCTGGCCGAAGTCGTCGACCGGCGTCGCGATGTCGGCGTCCAGCGTCTTGCTCTGCATCGCCTTGCAGCCGTTCTGGTCACCGTCGATGGTCACCATGAAGACGTGCTGGGGATCGCCGATCGGCGCGAGTCGCTTGGCCGCGGTCAGCGCCGACTGCACGGACGGCAGGAGGAAGTCGGACGGGATGTAGATCGCATTGATCGTGGGGTCCTTCTGCAGCGCGTTCGACGCCCCGTCGAGGGCCTTCGCCGGGTCCCAGTCGGTGGGGACCTGGCTGGCGATGGTGATGCCGGGCCGGCCGGCAAGCGTGGCGTTGAATCCGTCCCGGCGCCCGATCGCGTTCTGGTCGGTCAGCCCGCCCACCAGTTCCAGGACCTTCAGCGGCCTGGACTTGGCCGCCGCGAGGAACTCCACCGCGACCGCCTTGCCGTCGGCGACCGCGTCACCGGTGATCTGGAAGGTGAGGCTCTGCTGGTCGGCGACCGCACGGTCGATGGCCAGGAACGGGACGTTGTGGGCCTTGGCCAGGCCGGCCGACGAGGCGATCTGCTGGCCGTCCTGCGCGATCACGATCACCGCGTCGACCTTCCTCGTCTGGATCAGGTCCTGGATCTGGGAGGCCTGCTTCTGCGCGTCCTGGTCGGCGACGTCGAAGACGAGGGAGTAACCCGCGGCATCGGCGGCGCTCTGCAGCGACGTCTTCTCCGCCTGGCGGATCGCGTTCAACAGGTCGAAGCTCACGCCGATCGTATGTTTCTTGCCGGACGCCGCCCCGCCCGGGGAGGATCCGCTCGAGCTCGAATTCGAACTGCACGCCGTCAACGCCAAGGATGCCGCGGCGACGGCGGCCAGGAAACGGGTCGGTTTCACGATAGGTCCCTTCCATTTCTTCAGTCGGTCTTTCAGCACGGGCGCCGTCACGCCGCCGTGCGGTCCGCCCGGGACGGACGGCGCCGGCCGGTCAGCCCCACGGCGTGGGCAAGATTTCGCCACCGCGCTCCGGCGGCGAGAACCGCGGCGAGCAGCACGCCACCGCGGACAATGTCGAAGACGTACGGCGAGGCGCCGGAGAACACCAGGCCGGTCTGGACAGTCGTGAGAATCAGGGCGCCCAGCACCGTGCCGCCGATGCTTCCCCGTCCACCGAGCAGGGTCGTTCCACCCAGGACGACCGCGGTGATGACCGTCAGCTCGAAGCCCTGGCCGATCGACGGCTGCACGGCGCCGAGGCGTGCGGTCTGGCTGAGCGAAGCGACGGCGGCCAGCAGCCCGGCCACGGCATAGGCTCCGACGAGCACCCGGCCGACCGGCAAGCCGGCGTTGACCGCCGCGTCGGGGCTGGAACCGGCGGCCTGGACGTACCGGCCGAACGTCGTGCGGCTGAACACGAAGCCCCCGCCGAGCGCCACGGCCGCCGCGAGCACGACCGGCGCCGGCACGCCGAGCAGCGTTCCGGTGCCGATGCCGCGCAAGTTCGCGGGCAGGTCGATGTTCTGCTGTCCCGTGATATGGCCGCCGGCACCGCGGAACACCTGCATCGTGGCGAGGGTGACGATCAGCGCGGGCACCCGGGTGAAGGCGACCGCGAGACCGTTGAGCAGGCCCATCAGGACACCCGTCGCGCCGACCGCCGCGAAGACCACGGCCGTCGGCCGGCCGGCCAGGGCCGGGCTGGACTCGATCGCCGCCGCGAGGAACAGCATCGACCCGACGGACAGGTCGATCCCGGCGGTGATGATCACGTAGGTCATACCGATCGCGGCGACGGTCAGCGGGCTCGCCTGAATCGCGATGTTGCGGACGTTGGCCACCGTGCCGAAGCCGTGGTACCGGATCGCCAGCGCCAGCAACAGGACCACCAGCACCGGCAACAGCGGCTCACGTCGGACGCCCGCCCGGAGTCGCCGGTAGACGCCGGCCGGGCTCACGAGGCACCGCCGGTGGCGAGCCGGATCACGTTTTCCTGCGTGGCCCGCGATCGGTCGAGGACGCCGGCCAGACGGCCGTCGTGCATGACCCCGACCCGATGGCTGAGCCCGAGCACCTCTTCCATCTCCGAGCTGATCAGCAGGATCGACGAACCGGAGCGGACCAGCTCGACGAGCAGCCGATAGATCTCGGCCTTGGCGCCCACGTCGATCCCGCGGGTCGGTTCGTCGAGGATGATCAAACCGGGCGGCCGGACCAGCCACTTGCCGAGGACCACCTTCTGCTGGTTGCCCCCGCTCAGCGATCCGCCGTCGGCGCCCAGTCCGCCCCGGGCGACCAGATGCACCCGCCTCGCCAGTTCCCCGGTCATCCGCCGCTCGCCGCGACCGTCGATCCAGCCGGTCCGGCGGGACCGGGAAATCGAGTCGAGACCGACGATGGACAGGCTCTCGCGGATGGGCCGGTCGAGGAACAACCCTTCGTGCCGCCGGTCCTCCGTGACGAAGGCCATGCCGGCCTCGATGCAGGCCCGGACACTGCCGCGCCGCAGCGGCCGCCCACCCACCTCGATCCGGCCGATGTCGCCGGCCAGCCCGAAGATCGCCCGAGCGACCTCGGTACGGCCCGAGCCCATCAGTCCGGCCAGGCCGAAGATCTCCCCCTCGGCGATGTCGAACGAGACGCCCGAGACGCGGGCGCCGTCCCCCAGGTCGCGCACCGACATTCTTCTCGAGTCCCGCGCCGGCGGGAGCGCCGGATAGCCGCGGGCGAGTTCCCGCCCCACCATCAGCGATTCGAGCGCGGCCCGGTCCAGTTCGCCGGTCGGCCGGTCGGCCACCACCCGCCCGTCGCGCATCACCACGACCCGCCGGCTGAGCCGGGCGATCTCCTCGAGGTAGTGCGAGATGTAGAGGACGGCGACGCCGTCGGCGCGCAGCTGTTCCACGATCCGCATGATCAACTCCCGCTCGGCCAGGTTCAGCGACGCGGTCGGCTCGTCGAACACGATGGCCCGCGGGCCGGCGGCCAGTGCCTTGGCGATCTCGACCAGCTGGCGCTGCCCGGCCGACAGGTCACGAACGATCGCTTCCGGACCGAAGCCGGCGCCGACCCGCTGAAGAACGGGCGCGGCGGCGCGCCGCAGGTGTCCGGGGCGGACCGTCGCGCGGCGAGGGGAGCGGAGTCGATCGATGAGGATGTTCTCGGCGACGGTCAGGTCGGGGAACAGGCTGGTCTCCTGGTGCACCGTGGCCACCCCGGAGTGCTTGGCGCCGCCCACCCCTTCGTGGGCCGGCGAACCGCCGAAGCTCACGTGGCCGGAGTCCGGCCGCAGCGTCCCGCCGACGATGTTCTTGATGGTGGACTTGCCGGCACCGTTCTCCCCGACCAACGCGACGACCTCGCCGCCGGCGACGGTGAACGAGACGCCGTCCACCGCGGAAATGCCGCCGAACGACTTGGACACGTTGCCGACCTCGATCGCCGGCGCCGGCCGTCGCCCCACGGTCGGACCGCCGTCCGGGTGGACGTCATCGCCGGACCAGCGGCGGTGTCCGAACATCCAAAGCCTCCAGCGCGGTTCCGTCATGTGGGTACGGCGGAACCGCGGCTCTCCGCCGCATCCGCCCTCGAAGTGCGGCCGACGTTACAACCGGCGATCATGCAGGTGAAGCGCGTGTTTCGGCAGGGAACGATCCGAAATTCGGATCGGCCCCCACCTTCGGCGCATTGCCGGTGCTCGCGGCCGGGAGAGCCGTTCGGGCAATTTGTGCACCATTCCCGCCGACCCACCCGTGGTGAGACTATTCGCGATACGGATGACGTCGTTCTGTTACTCGCGCTTCGCCCGGAGAAGGGTGGCGACTTATCGTCGGGGCCATGACTCTCCCGCTTCAAGTTCCCGAATCCGGGCCCGGCCGATTCCATGAGCGGGCAATGCGAAAAGGGCTCGCCATCCGATTCGAGACGGCCCGGCCGGCGCTTTCATGACGGCAACCGCGCCGACCGGCGTCGTGCGGCCGCTGGTGCCGATGGCGGAAGTGGACGACGTCGGGCTGGTGGTCGACGAGGTCGGCCGAGGGACGCTCATCCGGACCGCCGGCGGCGTGGTCACGGCGCTCGACGACATCCCGGCCGGGCACAAGGTCGCCGTCCGCGCCGTCGCCGCGGGCGCACCGGTGCACAAGTACGGCGAGGTGATCGGCATCGCCCGGGCGGACATCCCGGCGGGTGCCCACGTACACCTGCACAATCTCGGCGTCGGGCCGCCGACCGCGAGTGGTGCGCCGTTCCGCGGCGCGGACCCGCGATGGCGCCCGCCGGCCGCGCCGACGCGTGAACATTTCCTGGGCTATCGCCGCGCCGACGGCCGGGCGGCGACCCGCAACTACATCGCGGTGCTGCCGACCGTCAACTGCTCGGCGACGGTGGCCCGGATGGTCGCGCAGACGGCCAACGTCGCGCACGCCGGCACACCCGGACTGGACGGCGTGATCGCGCTGACTCACGACCTGGGCTGCGGCATGGCCGAGGGCACTGCCGGCGACGACATCCTGCGGCGCGCCCTGCGCGGATACGCCGGACACCCGAACATCGCGGCGGTGTTGACGATCAGCCTCGGCTGCGAGGTCAACCAGCCCGAGAACGTCTTCGGCACCGGCGCCGTAGCCGGGACGCTCGGCATTCAGGAGCTGGGGGGAACGGTCGCGACCGTCAACGCCGCCCTCGAGCGCATCGCGGAGATGGTTCCCGGCGTCGCGGCCCTGCGGCGCGAGCCGATCCCGGTCTCCGAACTGGTGCTGGGGCTGCAGTGCGGGGGCAGCGACGCGTACTCGGGTCTGACCGCCAACCCGACGCTCGGGGTGGCGGCCGACCTGCTGACCGCGGCCGGCGGCCGGGTCATTCTCGGTGAGACGCCCGAGATCTACGGCGCCGAGCACCTTCTCCGCAACCGGGCCGCCACCCCCGAGATCGGCCGGCGCATCGACGAGCTGATCGTCTGGTGGCAGGAGTACACGGCGCGCAACGGTGCGACGCTCGACAGCAACCCGTCCAAGGGCAACAAGACCGGCGGTATCACGACGATCTGGGAGAAGTCGCTGGGCGCGGTCCTCAAGGCCGGCACCGGCCCGCTCAACGACGTCGTCGGGTACGCCGAACCGGTCACCGCCGCCGGGCTGACCTTCATGGACACCCCCGGCTACGACCCGGTGTCGGCGACCGGCATGGTGGCCGGCGGGGCGAACCTGCTGGCGTTCACCACCGGGCGCGGCTCAGTGTTCGGGTCCCGGCCCACGCCCTGCCTCAAGATCAGCACCACCAGCCGCCTCTTCGAGCACATGCGCGGCGACATGGACTTCGACGCCGGCCCCGCGATGTCGCGGGACCACCAGATCAGCTACGGGGTCCGGCTGTTCGAGGCCCTGGTGGACATGGCTTCCGGTACGCCGAGCAAGTCCGAGGCGCTCGGCTTCGGCACCGAGGAGATCGTGCCCTGGCGGATGGGAGCCGTCGTATGACCATCCCCCGGCGGCCGGCCAACCACTTCCGCGGCGGATGCGAGGTCACATGAGATTCAGCGACAAGGCCGCCGTGGTCACCGGCGCCGATTCGGGCATCGGCCGGGCGACCGCGACCCGATTGCTGGCCGAGGGCGCCACCGTGTTCGCCGTCGACCTGCACCACACTCAGCCCTGGCCGGACCCGGACGCCGGGCACCTGCACCTGATCGAGCTCGACGTTGCCGACCCCGCCGCGCCCGAGCAGTTGGCGACCCGCCTGCGGACCGCGGGCCGACCGGTCGACGTGCTGGCCAACGTCGCCGGCATTCTGCACATCGCGCCCTTCCTCGAGGTCACGCGCACGGACTGGGAACGCGTGCTCGCGGTGAACCTGACCGGCGCGTTCTTCCTGAGCCAGGCGGTGGCGCGGATCATGGTCGAACAGCGGACCGCCGGACGGATCGTCAACGTCTCGTCGGTTCACGCGGTGGTCTCCGAGCCGAATGCGGCGCCCTACACCGCGACCAAGGGCGGCCTCGAGGCGATGACCCGCACGATGGCCTCCGAACTCGCGCCGCACGGCATCACCGTCAACTGTGTACGCCCCGGGGCCACCCGGACCAGGATGAGCGAACCGATCTACACCGAGCAGGTCGTACGATCGCTGATCGCGAAGATCCCGCTGGGCCGGATCGCGCCGCCGGAGTGGGTCGCCTCGGCCATCTGCTATCTCGCTTCCGACGAGTCCTGCTACACCACCGGCGCCTGTCTCGACGTCGACGGCGGATACGCCATGGACGGATCGCTGCCCGGGACGGCGTACGCGTGAGCGCCGTGGCCGTAGTGACCGGAGCCGCCTCCGGCATCGGCCGCGCCACCGCCGTCCGGATGGCCCGAGACGGCTTCGAGGTCGCGATGATGGACCTCGACGCCGCCGGCCTGACCGAGACCCGCGCCCGGATCCAGCGCCGGGGAGGCAAGGCGCACCAGTTCACGGTGGACCTGTGCGATCCGCTCGCGGTCGGCTCGGTCACCCGGGAGATCGCCGTGACGATCGGGGCGCCGCAGGTGCTGGTGAACGTGGCCGGCATCGGGGTGGCCGCGACCGTGCTGGAGACCAGCGACGAGGATTGGAGCCGCGTTCTCGCGGTGAACCTCACCGGTCCGTTCCTGACGACCCGGGCGATACTGCCGCTGATGCTCGATCGGGGCACCGGGGTGATCGTCAACATCGCTTCGGTAGGAGGTCTGGTCGGGCTTGCCCGGCGAGCCGCGTACTGCGCGTCCAAGGCCGGCCTGATCGGGCTCACCAAGGCGATCGCCGTGGACCACGCCCGAGACGGCATCCGCTGTGTGGCGATCTGCCCCGGCCCGGTGGAGACCGCGTGGGTCAGCGGAATCCTCGCGAGCTCCCCCGATCCGGAGGCCGCCCGCGATGCGATGGCGGCACGCCGGCTCGACGGCCGGATGGGAACGCCGGACGAGGTTGCCGCCATGGTCTCCTTCGTCGCCGGTCCGGACGGCCGGTTCGTCAACGGAGCGGCCCTGGCCGTCGACGGCGGGATGACCGCGGCATGAGCGCCCGCACCGAACGGCACCCAGCGGCGGCGCGGGCACCTACGCCATCCTCCGCCGGCGCGACATCCGGCGGATAATGGCCGCCAAACTCGCCGCGCTGGTGAATCTCGACCTAGACTTCCTGGTCGTGGTCAACCCCGGGTGCCGGCGCCAGCTGATGACAGCGGTTCGTCGCCCGCGGCCGCGCACCGGGGTGGTGCACCCGGCCGAGCTCGTCGCCGCGGCGCAGGCCGATCACCGATGAGCGACGAGTCCGCCGACGACCTCGACGTGATCGAATTGGCCCGGCGCGAATTGGCCCGGCGCGAATTGGCTCCGCGCGAATTGGCTCCGCGCGACCCCCGGGAGGCCATGTCGCTGCAGACCGCCTGGTTGCGGAGCTTTCTCGCGGTGGCCGAGAAGGGCGGCTTCGGCGCCGCGACCCTCGCGCTGCACTTGTCGCAGTCGCGGGTCAGCGCCCACATCGCGGCACTCGAGCACGCTCTCGGCGTGACGCTGTTCGATCGCAGGGCCCGGCCGATCTGCACGACCGCGGCCGGCGAGCTGTTCCGGGGCCATGCCATGACTGCCCTGCTGGAACTGCAACGCGGCATCGAGGCGGTGCGCAGCACGTTGGACAACGTCGTCGCCCACGTGACGGTCGGCAGCTATCCCAGCGTCAGTTCCACCTACCTGCCGGCGGTGCTGCAAGAGCTGAAGGCCAGACACCCCGGGATCACGGTCGAACTGCACGAGGGCAACGCGGCGACGCTGGAGGAGATGGTCACGAGCGGGACCGTCGATCTCGCCTTCCGGCCACTGCTGCCGAAGATGCGCGAGACCACCCTGTGTCATCGCACGATCTGGCACGAGGACATCGTCGCGGTGATGCGGGAGAACGATCCGCTGGCCGAGCGAGCGTCGGTCGGCGTCGAGGATGTCCTGGCCCGCCCGCTGATCGGCAATCCGGCCGGCTCCGACGAGGAGGGCGGCGGATTCGACGTGCGCAACACGCTCGGCGAGGCCGCCGGGCGCGCGAACATCGCCTATCTGACCGACCAGCCGACCACGCTGGTCGCGCTGGTGCGTTCCGCTTTCGGCATCGGGGTCATCAACCGCCTCGCACTGCAGACCACCAGCACCGAGGGACTGACCATCCGTACGATCGATTCACCCACCGCGCACCGGAACGTAGCGCTGTTCTGGATGCGGCGGCGCGCGGACAGCGCCGTCGTCAAGGCGTTCCTCGACGCCCAGCGGCGGGCGCCGTTGCCGCCCGGGGTACTCGCGATCTGACCCAGCCCGACCCGGGCGCCGGGTTCCGCCGGCCGAAGTCGCTCAGGCACGGGCGAGGAGTTCGCCGGCTTCGGCGCGGGCCCGGTCGATCGTGAACTGCGGGCAGCCGCACAACCGCAGGCAGGAGACGGCGATCGCCTGCGCGTCGGCGTTGTCGGGCTCCCGGGTGCGCCGGAGCTGGATCACCACCTCGGTGACCTGGATGAGCAGCTCGCCGAGGCGCTGGGCAGTGGTCTCAGCCAACACCGAAGGGCTGGCCGCCCGGGCGCCCAGCCGGCCGTACGCGTCCTGCAGCTCCTGGCGTTCGGCCCGGAACGAGTCGTATCGCTCGTGCTGCACCTCGGGGAGCAGGTACAGCGTGCCGATGTTGTGCGGCGTGCGGCTGAGGGTCTCCACGTCGATCAGCGCGAGCAGGTACAGCGCCGCGGCGGCGCTGGCGCCGCCCGGGACGAGCGCCTCGATCCGCCGGACGGCGTCCAGGCTGGGCCGGACCGAGGTGGTCAGCAGCTCGATGAGCAGTTCGTCCTTCCCGGCGAAGTGGTAGTAGAGCGACGCCTGCCGGATGCCCACCCGCTCGGCGATCAGGCGGGTGGTGGTCGCGGCGAAGCCCCGCTCGGCGAACAGCGCGGCGGCCGCGACCAGGATCTGCTCGCGCGGGGTGGCGTCGGCCGGGCCCGGAGCGAGGGTATGCCGCGGCCGCCCGGGACGAGACTGCTGCGCCATGGCCGTCATCTTTGCACGGCGGTCTCCACGGTCCCGGCGAGGTAGGCGCGCCACCCGCCGAGGTGGCTGATGTCGGGTGCGTTCTCCAGCGCCGCCGGTTCGACCAGGAAGCCGCTGACCGACGTGGCGTCGATCAGCGTCACCCGGCCGATGGCCATCGGTGCCGGCAGGGCGCCGACGAAGGCCCCGAAGCCGTCCGCCGGGAGCCGCCACAGCTCGCCCTTGATGCTGCATCCGCCGTCGCCGACCCGGACCAGCCCCGGCTTGGGCGGATCGGTGTCGAGCACGTGCAGCGCGTAGCTCGGCGCGGTGGCCGTGGCCGCGACGAGCGTGCCGCCGGCCGCGGCCAGCTGGACGTTCAGCGGCTGGCCGGTGAGGTGGGCGCCGACCACGAACAGGTCGATGCCCGGGTTGGCGAACCGGCGGCCCAGGTCGGCCAACGCGCGGTCGGTGAAGGCGGCCCCGGTCAGCATCACCCCGAACGGCAGCCCGCCGACGAACCCGGCCGGCACCGCCAGCGAGGCGAAGTCCAGCAGGTTCGCGAAGTTCGTGAAGCGGCCCATCCGCGCGTTGGCCCCGACCGGGTCGGTGGCCACCTCGGCCAGCGTGGGGTGCCACGTGGTGGTGGGGGTGAGCAGCGCGTCGCAGCCGCTCAGCGCCGCCCGGCCGGCGGCGCTGAGCGCGGCGAGCCGGGCGGTGTCGGTGGCCCAGTCGGCGGCGGTCTTCTCCTTGCCGCCGAGGATGATGCCGGCGACGGTCGGGTCCAGATCGGAGCCGATGAGGTCGGCGTGCTTCTCCAGATGGGCCCCTGCGGCGGCGTACCGCTCGGCCACGAACGCCCCGTCGTACAGCAACGACGCCGCCTCCAGCAGGGGCGCGACGTCGACCTCGACGATCTCGGCCCCGGCGCGAGCGAATCGGCGTACGGCCGCCGCGAACGCCTCCCGCCAGCCGGGCGCGAGACCCTGGAGATGCGAAGCGGTCGGGACGGCGAGCCGGGGCCGGGCCGGTGCGGCCACCGAAAGCGAACCGGCCCGGGAGAGCGGATCGGCCGGGTCGACGCCTTCCATCAGCTCGGCGACCGTACGGCCGAGGGCCAGGTCGCGGGCGAAGACGGTCACGCAGTCGAGCGAGTAGCAGGCGGGCACCACACCGGTGACCGGAATCAGGCCCCGGGTCGGCTTCACCCCGACGATCCCGTTCAGCGCCGCCGGCACCCGGCCCGAGCCGGCCGTGTCGGTGCCCAGCGCGAAGTCGACGAGGCCGAGCGCGACCGCCACCGCCGACCCCGACGACGAGCCGCCGGAGATGCGCGCCGGATCCCAGGCGTTACGGACGGCGCCGTACGGGCTCCGGGTGCCGACCAGGCCGGTGGCGAACTGGTCGAGGTTCGTCTTGCCGATCACCACCGCACCCGCCGCGCGCAGCCGGGCCACCGCGGTGGCGTCCACGCCGGGCCGGTAGGCGTACGACGGAGCGGCGGCCGTCGTGGGCAGGCCGTACACGTCGATGTTGTCCTTGACCGCGAACACCAGGCCGGCCAGCGGCAACGAGGGATCCACCGCGGACGCCTCGGCGAGGGCCGAAGCCCGGTCGCGGAGTGAGATCCAGACCTCCGGCCGATCGGCTGCCTCGATCCGGTCGAAGGCCGCGGCGACCCGGGCCACCGCATCCCGGGTCACGGCCGGACCGCCGCGAGGATCTGGCCGGGCCCGACCTGCTCCCCGGCCTTGACGTACAGCTCCACCAGCGTGCCGTGGACCGGTGTGGTCACCTTCGCCTCCATCTTCATCGCCTCCAGGGACAGCACGGGATCATCGGCCGCCAGCACGTCGCCAGGTGCCGCGGACAGCTGCCAGACCGTGGCCGTGAACGGCGCGGTCACCGCGGTGGCTCCCGCGGGCAGCGCGACTTCCGAGACCGACGCCGGTGGCTCCGTGTCGCGCCGGTCGAACTCGCCGGCGGCCCGCCAGCGTTCCTTCTCCGCCTCGAACGCGGCCGACTGCCGGACGCGGAACGAAGCGATCGACTCCGCGTTCGCGGCCAGGAACGCGTTGTACTCCGCCAGCGAGAACGATCCCTCCGTGGTGTCGAGGGCGAGCCGGCCGGCGTCGCTCTCGGCGCGGAGTTCGAGCAGCTCCTCGGCGGTCACCGGGTACCACTCGATCCGGTCGAAGAACCGCAGCGCCCAGGGCTGCTCCCGGTAGCGGAAGCGGTTCCAGATCTGCACCGTACGGCCGACGAACTGGTAGCCGCCGGGGCCCTCCATTCCGTAGATGCACAGGTACGCCCCGCCGATGCCGACCGAGTTCTCCGCCGTCCACGTACGGGCCGGGTTGTACTTCGTGGTGACCAGCCGGTGCCGCGGGTCCAGCGGGGTGGCGACCGGCGCGCCCAGGTAGACGTCACCGAGCCCGAGCACCAGATAGCTGGCGTCGAACACCGTGCGGTAGACGTCGTCGGTGGTGTCCAGGCCGTTGATCCGGCGGATGAACTCGATGTTCCAGGGGCACCAGGGCGCGTCGTCGCGGACGCCGGCCATGTACCGTTCGATGGCCAGCCGGGTGGCCGGATCGTCCCAGCTCAGCGGCAGCCGCACGGTGCGCGAGGGAACGACCAGCTGGTGCGTGGGCGGCACCTCCGCCTCCAGCTCACGCAGCAGGGCGGCGACATCGCGTGCCTTGAGCACCCGCGCGTCGGTGTGGACCTGCAGCGACCGGATGCCGGGTGTGACGTCGAGGATCCCCGCGGGCCGGTGCCGGGCGAGGGTCTCCTGCAGCGCGTGCACCCGCATGCGCAGCGCCAGGTCGAGCTCCATCGGCCCGTACTCGACCAGCACGTTGTCGTCGCCGTCGCGCCGGTAGGTGACCGCCGGGCGGCCCGCGCCCGCCTCGACCCGGCCGAGGACGCCGTCGTCGCCGTCGCCGCCCCGGGTCGCCACCGCGGGAGCGCCGCACCGGCCGGCGAGGCCGGCCGCGTCGGCCTCCCGGACCGGCACGAACCGTACGGTGTCGCCGGGCCGGAGCTGGCCGAGCTTCCACAGCTCGCCGCTGGCCACCACGGCCGGGCAGACGAAGCCGCCCAGGGACGGCCCGTCGGGCCCGAGGATGATCGGGGTGTCGCCGGTGAAATCCAGAGCTCCGACCGCGTACGGGGTGTCGTGGATGTTCGACGGGTGCAGGCCCGCCTCGCCGCCGTCCGGCCGGGCCCAGGCCGGCTTCGGGCCGATCAGCCGGATGCCGGTACGCGCCGAGTTGTGGTGCACCTGGTAGTCGGTGGCGTACAGCACCTCGATGTCCGCCCGGGTGAAGAACTCCGGCGCGGCGTGCGGGCCCTCGGTGACCCCGACCTGCCAGCTGTCGGTCAGATGCGGCCGCCGCGAAGGGGGAGTCGGGCCGGGCAGCGCGTTTTCCACAAACGGGCCGGGGCGCAGCACGTCGCCGGCGAGCAGCGCCCGGCCGCCGTGGCCGCCGAACCCGCCGAGCGTGAACGTGGCCGCACTGCCCAGGTAGGACGGCACGTCCAGGCCGCCGCGCACCGCGACGTACGTGCGCAGCCCGGGGCCGGTGGACGAGCCGAGGGCGAGCACGCTCCCGGCGGTCACCCGGATCGCGGTCCAGAGCTCCACCGGCTCGTCGTCGAGGGTGAGCGGCACCGCGGCGCCCGCCACCGCGACCACCGACGGCGTGGAGAAGCGGACCGACAGACCGCCCGCGGTGACCTCCAGCGCCGGTTTCCCGGCCGGGTTGCCCACCGCCAGGTTCGCCTCGGCGAACGAGACGGCATCGAACGGACCGCTCGGCGGTACCCCGACGTGCCAGTACCCCAGCCGGCCGGGCAGTTCCTGGACCGTGGTCATCGGCCCCGGCGCGAGCACGTCGATCCGTGGCCGGGGGTCGGTCGTGGACTGCAGCGTCGTGGTGGAATGGAGGGCGGCGCGCAGGTCGGCCTCGTCGGTGAGCGAGCGCAGCAGCCCCAGGTTGGTGACGATGCCGTCGATCCGGGTGGCGTCCAGCGCCTCGCCGAGCAGATCGAGGGCTTCGTCGCGGGTCTCGCCGGTGGCGATGACCTTGGCGAGCATCGGGTCGTAGTACGGCGAGACCTCCAGGCCGGTCTCGACGTACCCGTCCACCCGTACGCCGGGCATTTCGGAGGGGAACACCGCCCGGGTGACCAGGCCGGAGGAGGGCAGTGAATCCTTCGCCGGGTCCTCGGCGTAGAGCCGTGCCTCCACCGCGAACCCCGACGGCCGCCAGTCCTGCTCGAACACCGCGGGATCCACCGAGCCGGTGCCGGCCAGCTGAAGCTGCAGCGCCACCAGGTCGACCCCGAAGACCTCCTCGGTGACCGGGTGCTCGACCTGCAGCCGGGTGTTGACCTCCAGGAAGGCGGCCTCCTGACGGACCGGGTCGTAGACGAACTCGACGGTGCCGGCGCCCCGGTAGTCCACTGTGGCCAGCAGCGTTCGGGCGCTGTCGTGCAGCCGCTCCCGAACGGGTCCGGGCAGGCCCGGCGCGGGCGCCTCCTCGAGCACCTTCTGGTTGCGCCGCTGCAGCGAGCAGTCCCGGTCGCCGAGTACCGCGACCCGCCCCGCGCCGTCGCCGAAGACCTGCACCTCGACGTGGCGGGCGGGCCGGACCAGCCGTTCGAGGAAGACCCCGGCGGAGTCGAAGTTGGCCCGGGCCAGCGCTTCGACCCGCTCGAAGGCCGCGCGCACCTCGTCAGTCGAGGCGCAGGCCTGCATGCCGATACCGCCCCCGCCGCCGGTCGCCTTCAGCATCACCGGCAGGCCGATCGCCTCCGCCGCGGCCACCGCCTCCTCGGCCGAGCCGAGCAGCCCGGTGCCGGCCAGCAGGGGAACGCCGGCCTGCTCGGCCAGCGCCCGGGCGGTGTGCTTGGCGCCGAACGCGACGATCTGCTCGGGCGTCGGGCCGGCGAACCGGAGCCCGGCCGCCTCCACCTCGCGGGCGAACTCGGCGCTCTCGGAGAGGAACCCGTAGCCGGGGTGGATGATCTCGGCACCGCTGCTGAGCGCGGCGGCCAGGATCAGGTCGCGGCGCAGGTACGAGTCCCGGGCCGGCGCCGGTCCGAGCCGGACCGCGGCGTCGGCCTCGCGCACGTGCGGCGCGGCCCGGTCGGCGTCGGAGAACACCGCGACCGTCCGCAGGCCGAGCCGGCCCGCGGTCCGGATGATCCGGCGCGCGATCTCGCCCCGGTTCGCGATCAGCACGGTGCTCACGGCTGAACCACGATCGGCTGGACCACGATCGGCTGGACCACGACCGGCTGGACCACGATCATGCGCAGCGGGGTGGGGTTGAAGTCGTTGCACGGGTTGTTCATCTGGGGGCAGTTGGAGACGACCACGAGCACGTCCATCTCGGCCCGGACCGCCACCCGCTTGCCCGGCCCCGACATCCCGTCCACGATCCCGAGCGCACCGTCGGGCTCGACCGGGACGTTCATGAACCAATTCAAATTCGAGACCAGATCCCGTACGCCCAGGCCGTGCTTGGATCCCTCGCTGAGGAAGTTCTCCCGGCAGCCGTGGTGGAACATCACGTGGTGGCCGTACCGCAGGGTGTTGGACTCCTTGCTACAAGCCCCGCCGATGGTGTCCTGCCGGTCGATCTCGTTCGCGACGACCGTCATCAGCGGGCGTCCCTCGTTACTGCGCAAGACCGTTCCGGTACGGACGTACGCGTTGCCCTGCCAGGCCAGCGTGTCGGGCACGCTGTACCGCTCGTCCGGATCGTGCGCGTTGTAGATCAGGCAGTCCGCCGACTGGTTGCCGCCGACGTCGACGATCGTGAGCACCTGCCCGGCCGCGACGACGCCCGACCAGGACGCGTTCGGCGCCACCCGCTCGTCTTTTGTCGCAGCGCCGCCGACGAGGGACTCACTCCACTCCAGGACGGTCATAGCCCACGTGCCTCCGCGTAGTCGACGGTGTTGAGGTAGGCGCGGTTCAACTCCGGGGTGGCGTCGAACCGCGGGTCGGCCGGGCCGGTGGCCTCACCCCGCCAGGCGTGCACCCGCAGCGGACCGACCACGTACTGCGGCCGGGGGTCCCGCGGGTGGGCGACGTTGGCCAGCAGCACCAGCAGCGGCAGCTCCGCCACCAGCGTCACGTGCGTACCGGGGCCGGCCGAGCCGAGCCAGGCCAGCGCGCCGTCGGCCGCGATCCGGACGCCCTGGAAGAAGCTGACGCTCGGCGGCAGGTCGCGCCGGGTGAGGCCGTGCTTGGCGGCGGCCTTGACGAACAGGCTGCGCCCGGCTGGGGAGGGTCCCTCCGGCCGGGCGTCGCCGTATCTGCTCTCGTTCCAGGCCTCGGTGGTGGTGCCGCAGAACGCGTCGTGGTGCCCGGAGGAGTCCTCGACCAGGCCGGCCAGCACCCGCCCGTCGCCGGAGAGCAGCGGCGTGCCCGCCCCCAGGTAGGCCTGCCACGGAATCTTCAGGGTGTCGGCCACGTTCAGCCGCTCCACCGGCTCGAGCGCGTTGTAGACGAGCAGGTGCGCGCACGCCTGTCCGGTGGGATCGTCCAGGCGCAGCCGCGTGCCCCGGGCGAGCACCTTGTGCGTGTACCCGCCCGGTGCCACCGTCTCGGCCCAGGTGAGCCCGGACGGGTCGACCCCGGCCGGGACGAACGGGCTGCTCGAGGCGGGCAGGTAGGGCATCCACTCGCTGCTCAGCCCGGTCTGGGCGCGGGCGTCGTCCCGGGCGTTGAGGACGCTGTCGGTGCGGTGCTCGGCGCGGACGTTCATGCCTGCGCTGCCTCCGGCAGAGCCAGGATCTCGGCCGGCACATGGCTGTGGGGCACGTGGACCAGCTCGATCCGCCGGTGCAGCCGCTTGTAGCCGAAGTAGCCGGCGCCGACCGCGACGACGGCCGCGACCAGCAGCAGGGCGCTGTACTGCAGCGCCCAGTTCCCGTTCGGCGAGAGGTCGTAGATCTCCGTCCGCGGCCACATGAGGTTGACCACCATGATCACTTGGTAGATCACCGCCACGACGTTGACCGCAAGCCCGAACCGGCCCATCGAGAACAGCGGCTTGCCCTCCTCGTCCACCCCGGCCGGGAACCGGTCGGTGTTCCGGTGCCGGATCCGCACGACCAGCAGCGGGAGCGTGACACCGAGGTAGGCGATGTAGAGCATCGCGATGCAGATGCTGGAGAGCGCGGTGAAGATCGTCGTGGAGTTGATGTTCACCAGCAGCGCGATCGCCGAGCCGGCGCCCACCACGATCGAGGTGAGGATGGGCGTCCCGGTGCGCGGCGAGACCTTGCCCAAGGCCTTCGCGAACGGGAAGGCGCCCTCGCGCGACATCGAGTACATCATCCGCGCGCCGGAGGTCTGGCAGGCCAGCGTGCAGGCGAAGACCGCAACGGCGACGCAACAGAGCAACAGCCGGCCCAGCACGCTGCCGAGCCGTTCGGTGAGCACCCAGGACAGGCCCAGCGAGGAGAGATTGCCGTCGGTGAGGCTGGGGGCGGCCATCAGCGCGGCCAGGATCAGCAGGCCCCCGCCCAGGCCCGAGGTGGTCAGCGCGCGAATGATCGTCTTCGGCGTGGTCTTGCGCGGCGCGTGGGTCTCCTCCGCCAGCTCGCCGGCCGAGTCGAAGCCGACCATGACGTACGCGGCCATCAGTCCGGAGGCCAGCCAGGCGAAGAAGTAGGAGCCGCTGCCGGTCCAGCCGGTATGGTGCAGAACCACCGCCGGGCCCCGCTCGGACAGCGCGAACAGCACGCCGATGAGCACGACCACGGCGACGATCTCCACCGCGACGCCGACGCTGGTGGCCGCCGCCATCTGCCGGATGCCGAGCACGTTCACCAGCGTCGTGACGGCCAGCAGGATGACGCCGAGGATGATCGCGTTCTGCGCCCCGGTCGCGGAGAGGATCGACGGATCGGCGGACGAGCCGCCGACCAACTGGAAGCCCGACCAGATGGCCGGGAGCACCGCCTGCATGGCGATCGCCGCGACGGCGACGGTGAGGATCTGACCGATCACCATGACCCAGCCGGTGAAGAAGCCCCAGCTCACCCCGGCCAGCCGGCTCGACCACTGGAAGATCGCACCCGACACCGGCCAGCGCCCGGCCAGCTCGGAGAAGCACAGCGCGACGCACAGCTGCCCGGCGAACACCACCGGCCAGGACCAGAAGAACGATGCCCCGCCCAGCAGGAAGCCCAGCCCGAACAGCTGGAACACCGTTGTCAGGATCGAAACGAAGGAGAAGCCCGCGGCGAAGGACGCGAACGTCCCGACGCCGCGGTGCAGTTCTTGTTTATAGCCGACGTGACCAGGGTCGACGTCCGCGCTGCGGACGGGCGCGGACTCGGTTGCGCTCATGACTCCACCTCCGGCGGGTCTTATCTGTCGTCTGACAGGTATGGACCTGAGGTTGGAGTTCGGGTGTTCCGGAGGCGGTTCCGCGGCGTTAAGATCCGGTTCCGCACCGTTAATTCGCGATGACCGCCGGCCTCGGCGACGCCGGCGTGTACCACCCACAGCAGGATCCGCCGGCTCGATCGACATGCCGGAACGACGGAGGTTCTCAAGTTGTCCGGGCCATGGTCGATGACTACCGGGTAAGCGTGAACCGGCGGGGCTTCGGCCGGTCACGAGTTTCTGTCGGTCGAGGTCGAGGAAACATTCGATGGTGTTGGTTCCGGTACGGCGTGATCGGGTGTGGCTGCTGGTGCTGGCGGCCGGTGTGCTCGTGGTGACGGGCTATTTCCTGCTCCCTGCCGGTCGGTTCCAGAGCATTGCGTACGAGGTGATCGGGCTGGCTTCCGGGGCGCTGATGCTGCTCGGTGTCCGTCTCCACCGCCCGGCCCGGCCCGCGTTGTGGTATTGGCTGGCGGCCGGGCAGATCACGTCGGCGACCGGCGACGTCGTCTGGGACATCTACCAGTACGTCCTGCATCGGGCACCGTTCCCGTCGGTGGCCGACGTGTTCTATCTCGCCGCCTATCCGATGATCGCGACCGGACTGGTTCTGCTGGTCCGCGTGCGGCAGGGCCGGGACGCGGCCGCCTTGATCGATGCCGCGGTCGTGGCCACGGGTCTGGGCATGGTGTTCTGGGTCTTCGTCCTGCATCCGGTGGTCACAGGGTCGACCGGGTCGGTGCTGGAAAGCGTGATCAACACGGCCTATCCGTCGGCCGACGCGTTGTTGCTGGTGATCGTTGCCCGGCTGTTCACCGGGGCGGGCGGGGGCAACGCGAGTGGCCGCCTGATCGGTGCGGCGGCTCTGCTGCTGTTGTTCGCCGACGTCGGGTACTCGTTGGTGACCCAGTACCTGTCGTTCAGCGTGGGCGACCCGCTGGACGCGCTGTTCCTGCTGTCCTACGTCTGCTGGGGCGTCGGCGCGCTGCACCCGTCGATGGCGGTCACGCGTACGCCGGGCGCTGCCCCGGCCCGCCGCCCGGTCGGTATGGGTCGTCTGGTGCTGCTGACCGTCAGCTCGTTGCTGGCGCCGGCCATGCTCTTCCTGCCCGGGATACGCGCCAACCGGTCCGAATGGCTGGTCGTCAGCAGTGGTGCGGTGGTGCTGTTCCTGCTGGTGGCGTGGCGGATGGCCGGTTTCGTCCGGCAGGTGCAGCAGCAGGCCGGTGAGCTCGAACGCCTGGCGTTGCGGGACGCGCTGACCGGGCTGGCCAACCGGCGGCAACTCGAACGGGCCATGAGCGCCGCGCCGGCCGGCGGCGCGGCCTGTCTGGCGCTGCTCGACCTGACCGGCTTCAAGAAGGTCAACGACCGGTTCGGCCACAACGTCGGCGACCTCCTGCTGATCGAGGTCGGCCGGCGGCTGAGCGCCGCGGCCGGGGACGGCGACACGGTGACCCGGCTCGGGGGCGACGAGTTCGCGGTGCTGGTCGGCGGCGACCGGCAGCGGGCCGCCGACTTCGCCGAGCGGATCACGCGGGCACTCGCCGAGCCGATCCGGACGGCCGGTCAGGAACTGGTCGTCGGCGCGAACATCGGCCTGGCGTACGCCGCGGGGATCACCGAGCCGCTCGAGGCGCTGCGCCGCGCCGACGTCGCCATGTACGCCGCCAAGGAACACGGCGAGCCGTACCGCTGGTACTGCGCCGCTCTGGAGGAGCCGAACGGCGTCGGGGCCGAGCTGCGCGACGCCGTCCGCCCCGGGTAGCCGCGGCTGCTCTACCAGCCGATTGTCCCACACCGTCTTCTGCGCGGCCGGGTTGAGGCCGACCAGCGGGTCTTTGGCGGCTTGGAGCATCTGCGTGCGGCCCTCGGCCGGGCTGGTGTTCGCCGCCAGGATCGCCGCCTTCACCAGGGGAGCGTAGCCACCGGACTTTGCCTGGTCCTGGTGACGGGCGATCGCGTGCTTGACGTCGTTCACGCTGTTACCCGAGTAAATCTGGTAGCTGTCGGTGTACAGCGTGTAGTTGACCTGCATGGTCTTGGTGCCCTGGACCTGAGTCGAGATCACCAGCCATGCGTCACCGGTCGACGCGGCGTTCGTCTTGATGTATCCGGCCAGGGTCAGCAACGGGCCACCGGCCGGCGACGCGCCGGTGTCAGCCGTCCCTGCCGTGCCCGCCCCGGCCGACTTGGCCACCGGCGGGACCGTACCCCCGGTCGACGCCGAGGCGACCCGCCGACCGTGCCTGGCTCAGCAGCCGCCGGGCGGTGCCGGCGGGCATGCCGAGCGTCCGTGCGGCGTCGGCCGCGGTCAGGTCCTCCCAGGCGACAAG
Source organism: Actinoplanes sp. (assembly GCA_036402935.1). GTDB lineage: Bacteria > Actinomycetota > Actinomycetes > Mycobacteriales > Micromonosporaceae > Actinoplanes. The sequence continues at coordinate 6,613 of DASWRZ010000389.1, read as the reverse complement.
CCTCAGAACCTCCCGCTCTTCGGGTTTGAGCCGCATCAGGGCCGCCCGCAGCACCACCCGGGCGTCCACGCCCAGGTCCACCGCCGACCACGGATCCCATCCGGCAGCGAGCTCCGTCACGTCCGGGGCCAGGTCCTCGGCCGGCCGGGACCGCCAGTAGCGACGCAACCGGTTCAGCGCCACCCCGTACAGCCACGGCCGCGCGTCGTCGTACGACCGGTTGTACAACCGCCGCGACTCGAATGCCGCCACCCAGACTTCGCCGAGCAGGTCCTCGGCCGCATCGCGTCCCGCCCGCCGGGCGAGGTACGAACCGACCGCCGCCTCATGACGCTCGACCACGCTCACGAAGGCGTCGACATCGCCGTCCAGCGACCTGCCAATCAAATCCGCATCCGAAGCCATGGCCCTCCTCGACTCAACCGCGCTTCCAACCTGACATTGCCAATCCGTCCGCAAAGTGTTCAGGCTCGAAGGCGCCGAGGGCCGTCGTCCGACGAGAACGGCCGGGCTCCGTGGTCGAACGTCGACCGCGTCGAAGCGGGCAGAGAAGCTGACCGGTGACGAATCATGAGAACACTTACGGGGACTGACGCATCGCGCGATAGAACTCGAGGTGGCGGCGCGCCGCCGCGGACCAGGTGTGCGCGGCGGCCCGCTTCCGGCCCCGCGCGGCCCGGTCCGGGTCGGGCCGGCCGATCGCCTCCCGCAGCGCGCCGGCCAGCCCGTCGACGCCGCTGCCGTAGAGCACGGCATCACCGAAGACCTCACGGAACACCGGCAGGTCGCTGACGACGACCGGGGTCGCGGCGGCCAGCGCCTCCATCGCGGCCAGCCCGAAGCCCTCCTTGACCGACGGGAACGCGAAGACCGCCGCACCCGCGACCAGGCCGGGCAACTCGTCGTGCGGCACCGGGCCGAGCACGCGGGGTGTCACGCCGAGTTCCTTCGCGCGGGTTTCCCACGACGCCCGGTAGGCCCGGTAGTCGAAGAGCGTCTCGCCTCCGGCGACGACCAGGTTGAGCGCCGGGATCTCGGCCCGCAGTCGGGCGTACGCCTCGAGCAGCTCGACCGATCCCTTGCGCGGCTCGATCCCGCCGACCGCGAGCAGGTAGAGCCCGTGCCGGGAGTCCGGCACCGCGGCCGCGAAGCGGGCCGCCTCGACCCCGTTGGGAATCACGGCCGGCGTGCGGCCCCAGCCCGCCCGCACCTCGGCGGCGACCGCGGCGGAGACGCAGATGTGGGCGTAGGGCCGGACGATCGCGCGCTCGTGGCAGGCCGCCAGCTCGGGCGTGGTGAAGTGGTCGAGGTGGTGGACGGTGCGGACGCAGCGGTCGACGGCGTTGGCGCTGATGCAGTCCTGCGCGTGCACGATGTCGTAGTCGCCGGGCGGGAAAGCACCGCGCAGCACCGCGATCGACCGCAGGATCCGCGGCCCGACCTCCTCCCCCGGCACGTCCGGGAACGGCACGACGCGGACCCGGACCGCCGGGTCGACGGGCCGGAAGAAGCCGGCGTCGCCGCCGCGCCCGAGGGTCCACACCGTCACGTCCTCGCCGAGCGCGGCCAGGGCCTCGGCCAGCGCGAGGGTGTGTACGACGCCGCCGCGCGGGCGGGTCGAATAGCTGAGCAGGGCGATTCTCATCGGTACGCGTCGGGGCGCAGCTCGCCGAGGTGGTTGAGTACCCGCCGGGCGGTCGCGATCTCGGCCGCCACGTCCAGCTCGGCCACCGCCAGACCGGCCTTGGCCCAGGTGCGGGCCAGGATCGAGCCGCCGGGGCCGACCACCTTGGCCTGCCCGAGGAACCGCATGCCGCCGACCGCCCCGGTCTGGTTGGAGCTGACCACCACGATCTGGTTCTCGGCCGCGCGGGCGCAGTCGTAGAGGTCGAAGAGCCGGGACTGCCGGTCATGGACCAGCTTGGCGGCCCGGTTGGTGACACTGGCCGGCCAGGCCGACAGGCAGGCGACGATCTGCGCGCCGTCCAGCGCGAGGGCCCGCGCCGACTCGGGGAACGTCTTGTCGTAGTCGATGAGCATGCCGACCCGTCCGGCCGGGGTGTCGAACGCGGCGAACGAGTCGCCGGGGGCGTACGCCGCCCGCTCCCCGGCCGGCAGGTGGACCTTGCGGTGCCGCCCGAGCACCCCGTCGCCGCTGACACAGACCGCCGCGTTGTAGCGCCGGTCGCCGTCCGCCTCGCAGTAGCCGACGCAGACCACCATCTCGCGTGCCAGCGCGGCGACCTGGCCGAGCAGCGGATCGTCGGGTTTGAGCGCGGGTGGCAGCGCGTCCGGGTCGGGGTGGCGCAGGTCGGCGAGGTAGCCGCCGAGGGCCGCGTCGGGCAGCACCAGCAGGTCGGTCCGGGCCTCGCGCGCGCCGGCGACGAGTTGCCCGATCCGGCCGAGGCAGTGGTCGAGGTCGCGTCCGAAATGGGCGGCCGCGGCGGCGAGCCGGGTCACGCCGCCGCCGGCTCGAGGGGCAGGTAGGCGTCCGGGCGGCGGTCGCGCAGGTGGCCCATCGAGCGTCGTGCGGCCGTGATCGCGGCGGTGACGTCGACGTCGGCCGTCGCGATGCCGGGCTCGGTGCCGGTGGTGGCGAGCACGTCGCCGCCCGGGTCGACGACCTTGGCGCTGCACACGAACCGCAGCGAGCCGAACGTGCCCGACTGGTTGGCGGACAGCCAGACCACCTGGTTCTCCAGCGCCCGCGCCCGGTCGAACAGGTCGAAGCGCCGGGTCCAGCGGTCGTCGGCCAGGTCGCCGGGGGCGTTCGTGCGGCTGCCCGGCCACGCCGAGACGACCACGATGATCTCGGCGCCGTCGAGGGCGAGCGCGCGGGCCGCCTCGGGAAACGCCTTGTCGTAGCAGATCAGCAGGCCGAGCCGGCCGACCGGCGTGTCGAACGCCGCGAACGAGTCGCCGGAGGCGTAACTGGCGTTCTCCCGCAACGGCTGATGGACCTTGCGGTGATTGCCCAGCACCCGGCCGTCGTGCACGCAGACCACGCTGTTGTAGCGGCGGTCTCCGGCCTCCTCGCAATAGCCGGCGCAGACGACCATGTCACCGGCCAGCGCGGCCAGGCGGGCGATCTCCGGCCCGTCGGCCCGCAGCGCGGGCGGCCCTTCGGCCCGCCCGCCGAGATCGGCCAGATATCCGCCCAGGCACGCCTCGGGCAGGGCCAGCAACCGTACGCCGTCGGCCCGCGCCGCCGCGATCAGGCCGGCGACGCGAGTGAAGTCGCCCTCGAGGTCCCGGTCGAACGGAGCGGCGACCGCCGCCATCCTGATCATGATGTCCCCAATCCTGTGACACCGGCCTCGATCGCGCCGGTGATCTCCCCGTCCGGCCAGCGCAGGGCGACGCCCCGGCCGGTGGTCAGTTCGCCGCAGTCCGCGGTCGTCGCGGGCCCGGCGTCGATCGCGGGCCCGCGGCCGGCCGGATCGCCGGCCCGGCCGTATCCCGAGCCGTCCGAGGGCTCACCGGTGGTGATCATCGCGAATCCGGGGAAGCACGTCAGCCAGTCGCCGACGGTGGCGGCGACCGGGCGCGGCACCCGGGCCACGTCGAGCACGGCACCACATCCGCTCGACTCGGCGAGCATGCCGAGCGTGCCGACGAGTCCGGCCATCGAGACGTCCTTGGCCGCGGCCGGGCCGAGGCGGCCGACATAGGACTGCATGCGGCGCAGGTCGGCCGCGGTGCGGTCGCTCGTGGAGTCCCACTGACGGCCGTGATAGCCGGGACGCCAGCGGCCGCCGAGGTCGGCGGTCACGCTGACCCGGTCACCGGGCCGCCCTCCCCCGCCCGGCACCGGCCGAGCGGCCCGGCCGAGCGCGGTCGCCGAGAGGGCGGCCGGCACGCCGAGCTGGAGGTGGCCGCCGAGAACCGGGATGCCCCACGCCGCGGCCGCCTCGCGCAGCCCGGCCAGGATGCGGTGGGCGTGCGCCTCGTCGCGGGCGCCGACCGCGTCGAGCAGGCCGACCGGGGCCGCGCCCATGGCGGCCAGGTCGTTGACGTTGACCAGCACCGCGCACCAGCCGGCCCAGTGCGGATCCCGCTCCACCATCGACGGCAGGATCGCGTCGCAGGCCGCGACCAGGTCGGAGCCCGGGACGGGAGCGGCGTCGTCGCCGACGAACCCGCGGCCGCCGAGGCCCGAGCCCGCGGCACCGCCCGGACCGGCACCGCCCGGACCAGCACCGCCCGGACCGGCACCGCCGACGGGCTTGTTGTCCGCGCCCGACGGGGCGAGCATGGCGAGCAGGCCGCCGAGCGGGTGTTTGCCCGCCGCCTGCCGCGCGATCCGGTCGATCGGCCAACGCATCAACACGTGCGGGCGGCCGGCCACCGCCGTCTCGCGGACGGCGCGCCAGCCCAGGCGGCGGAACATCGGGGCGGTGCGGGACTGGACGGTCGCTTCGAAACGCAGAGCGCCGGCTGCTTCGGCGTACGCGCAAGCGGCCCGGACCAAGGCCGGGCCGACGCCGTGCCCGCCGCGGGTGACCACCAGGCGGCCGCCCTGCCACCAGCCGATGTCCGGCCCGGCATCGGCCGGGCCGAGACGGACCCCGCCGAGCAGATCACCGCGGCTGCTGCGGGCGAGCAGGACGACGGTACGGGGATCGTCGTCGCGGTCGTCGAGGTCCGAGCGTTCGAACAGGCCCTGCTGGTCGACGAAGGCCCGGCGGCGCAGGGTGTGGTAGCCGCGCAGGTCGTCGGCGGGCTCGATGACGAGCTCGGGGCCGAGCAGGGCCGGTACGAGATCCGTCATGCGCCGGCCGCCTGCAGCACGCCGCACGCTCCGCACGCGGCGCAGCCGGCCTTCTGGTCGGCGCCGAGCATCCCGGCGGCCCTGAGCAACGCCGCGACACGTGCGCTGACGTCGCGGACCAGCGCCGGTGCGGGCGCGGAGACGCCGTCCCGGCGTGCGAGGGTCCCGGCCGTCGGGCGGAACGGCACCACGAACGGGTAGACGCCCTGGGAGATCAGCCGGGCCGCGCCGCGGACCAGTTCGTCCGGGTCCTCGCCGAGCCCGACCAGCAGATAGGTCGAGACCTGGTTGCGGCCGAACACCCGGACGGCATGGTCCCAGGCCTTCTCGTACTCGGCCATCGGCACCGCGCCCTTGCCGGGCATCCACCGCCGCCGCACGTCGTCGTCCAGGGATTCCACGTGGATGCCGATCGAAACCGCGCCGGCCTCCCGCAGGTCGTCGATGACCGCGAGGTCGCCCGGCGGTTCGATCTGCACCTGGATCGGGAGCCCGGGGACCGCCTCCCGTACGGCCCGCACGCACCGCACCAGATTGCGGGCGCCGCGGTCGGGACCGGCCGTCGTGCCGGTCGTCATCACCATCTGGGCGATGCCGTCCAGCCGGACCGCGGCCGCGGCGACCTCGGCCAGCTGGGCCGGGGTCTTGGCCGCGATCGTGGCGCCGGCGCGAAGCGACTCCTCGATCGTGCAGAAGCGACAGCGCTGATCCTCGGTGTACCGGACGCAGGTCTGCACGACCGTGGTGGCGAGCACGTCCCGGCCGTGCAGGCGGGCGATCTGCTCGTAGGGCACGCCGTCCGACGTGGACAGATCGTAGAACTTCGGGCGCCGGACGACGTCCAGCGACAGGCCGGTGTCGGCGTCCCCCAGCCACACCCGGCCGTCGCGTACCTCGAACGGGCTCGCCGGATCGATCGGAAGAGCGGCGTTGCGGCCGTCGATCACCACATGGCCGTCGTCGCTCGGGCCGGCCCCGGCCGGGCGGCGCACGGGTGTCGGCACCCGTACGCCGCGCACGGCCAGGTCGGATCGGACGTCGAGGGTCATCAGAACATGTAGGTCGAGTTGATGATCGCGCCCTTGCGCGCGTAGTGGATCAGCGCGTCCTGCACGTCCAGCGGGTGGGTCGGGATGACCCCCTCGAGCAGGTCCTCCTCGCGGGCGCCGTGCAACGAGAGCCCGAACCGGCAGCAGTAGACCTTGCCGCCCTCCGCGAGGAAGGTCTTCAGCGAGTTGTTGATGTTGTGCTCGCCGGGGAACGCCGACGAGCCGGTGGTCGGGAAGCCGCGCGTGGCCAGGCAGTTGAGCGAGCCCGGGCCGTAGAAGTAGATCGCCGACTCGAAGCCCTTGCGCAGCGCGCGGGTCGCCTGCAGGATCGCGACGAAGCTGACCGACGACTCGTGCGCGATGCCGTGCACCAGCGTGAAGTAGCTCTGGCCCTCCTCGGCCTTGTAGTCCGGGAACACCTTGGTGCCGCCGTAGATGCTGGAGCCCTCGGCCAGCGACGGGTGCGGGATCTCATTGAGGCTCTTGCTCTCGAGGTCGGTCAGGTCGGTCATGGCAGGTCCCTTCAGGAGTAGAGCTTTTCGAAATTGGTCCGCAGGACGGCGTCGGCCAGTTCGCTGCCGTCCGCCGCCGCGCGCAGGCGGGCCAGCTCGCCGGCGTGGTCGCCCCACGGCTCGTCGCTGGCGAACAGCACCCGGTCGCCGCCGATGCCACGGCGGTCGATCTCGGAGGCGAGCCACCGGGGTGCGAATCCGATGGCCCAGGACAGGTCGGTGTAGACCTGCTTGCCGGCGGCGATCCAGTCGAAGAACCGCGAGCCGATCAGCTTGATGTG